>SXON01000122.1 GCA_005778355.1 Pseudomonadota bacterium
CGAGGTGATGGCGGTGGCGGCGATGTCGAGCGGGGTGGCGGGCTGGTGGTCGCGGTCGAAGCCGGAGAAGAAGGCGACGTTGAACTCGAAGTCGGTGGAGGGGACGTTCTCCACGAGGCCGAAGATGAAGATCGCCTCGCATCGGGGGAGCAGGCCGCGGATGCGAGGGACGTCGATGTCCATGAAGCTCTTCTGTAGCGCGGTGCCGGTGGTGGTGAGGACCAGGCGGCGGAACAGCGGGACGAGGAGCACGTTGGACGCGGCGAGGGCCGCGCCGAGGGACAGGTCGTTCTTATCGAGGCTCACGAGGGACTCCGGGCGCTGGAAGGAGGTTGAGCGCGATGGATCTCGCCGCGGGGCGCGGGGCCGGGTAGGCTCCTGCCGTCGCGACACCAGTGTAGCCCAGCGTGCCCCCCCCCCGCAAGGCCCGATATGGTAATCCAGGTCACTATGTCTCGCGTTGTCGCGGTCGTCATGGGTCGCGACCAGAGATGTTTGAGAGTTGCGACAATTTGGATTCTCGTCGCGACCGTCAGCGCTACTCGGCGTCCCCGCAACACCGGAACCCGGTCGAGTAGTCGTGGTAGCTCGTGTCGTGTGCCGAGGTGGTGTAGCTGCACCCCGCGCCGTTGATGACGGCGTCGGCGTAGAAGCCACCCTTGAAGGTGCCGCTGGGATCGGCGATCCACTCGTGCAGGTTCCCGTGCAGGTCGTACACGCCCTCCGGTGTGACACAGCCCTCGAACTCGCCGGTTTCTGACACCGTGCCGGGCTGCTGGTTGATGCCCGGGTCGTTCATGTGCTCGGTGTCCCACACGCCGTCGCTGGTGCCGAAGTAGTCCACGACAGGGTGCGAGCCGCCGTAGGTGTCGTTGCAGGCGTAGAGGTCGTAGGTGTTGCCGTACGGGTAGGTGCGGCCTGCCTCGCCCGCGCAGGCGAGCATCCACTCGTCGAGCGTGCACAGGCGCTTGCCCGCCGCCTCGCAGGCCAGGCTGGCCACCTCGCCCGAGATGTAGGCCTGGGGCACGACGCCGGACTCCGAGGTGGCCGTGCCCGCGCTGGGCACCTCGTAGGGGCTCCAGCCCTCGAGCGTGGCCTCCCAGCGGTCGATACACAGTGTGCTCCCCACCTGGGCCATCCCCGGTGGGCAGGGACCGTCGCTCGCGGTGTCTGCCGTGTCCTCCGCCACGCCGCTGTCACGCCGCCCAGGGCGGCTCTTGAGCTGGTCGCCATCGTCGGGCTCGGCGCAGGCGAGGAGGAGGAACAGCATCACACCAGGAAGTACCGCGGCGCCACCTCGACCACCCGCGTAGTCGCCACGCCACCTTTCTGGGCGAGCACGGCGTGGGCGCCGTGCACCACGTCTTCTGCCGTGAAGATCACCGCCTCCTCGAGCCCGAGGTTCTGCGCGATGCCCGGCACGTACTTCTGGCCGAGCGCCCGCGCCGGGAGGCCGGGGAAGTGCTCGGTGCAGTCGCCCTCGATCTGGCGAACAAAGCCGCTGAAAGTACGATCCTCGGCGGCCACCAGCAGGCGTCCGGTGCGTCCCACGCTCTGGTACACCAGCTCCATGTCCGGTGGCACGAGCGTGCGCAGGTCGATGATCTCGAGCTCGATGCCCTCCGCCGCGAGCTTCTGGGCGGCCGCCATGCACGTCCACACCGCGCGACCCCAGGCCACCACGGTCACATCCCGGCCCGGCCTGCGAATGACACCCTTGCCGATGGGCACCGCCAACTCAGGCGAGATGTCGGGGATCTCCCCCCGCATGATCGACTTCTTGAGCGCGGTGATCGCCTCGGGATCGGTGGGCTCCCCCGGGAAGGCGGGGCCCAGGGCCTGGCGGTACATCCACTTCGGTTCGAGACAGACGACGGGGCCGCGGAACTGCGCCGCGCTCATCAATAGGCCGTACACGTCCCATGAGGTCGACGGCATGATGATGGTGAGGCCAGGGATGGGCGTGAAGTAGCCGTCGAGGCTCATCGAGTGGTACACCGCGCCCCCGCCGAAGGGATCGACCGGCGTACGCAAGATCGTCGCGAAGTTCGTTCGGCCGTTGGTGCACCAGTACAGGTTGCCCATGTGCACGAGCCAGTGGAAGGCGTTGAGCGTGTAGTCGCCGAACTGGATCTCGGGCATCACCACGAGGTCGTCGTGCAAGCCGGCGCCACAGCCGGTGCCGAGGATCAGGGGCTCATTCAGCGGGGCGTCGATGATCTTGTCGGGGAAGGCCTTCTTGAGGCCCGCCGTGGCGGTCATCACGCCGCCCAGGCGTCCCACGTCTTGCCCCCAGAGCACGCCCTTGTGGTGGGTAATGATGTTCTTGATCGCGGCCCGGATGGCGCCGGCGTAGGTGATGTTGGTCTGCCCCGACGACGGCGTCTCGGTCACCACCGGAAAGGGCGCGCGGATGTGCTCGAACACGCTCTCCGGGGGCGGCTCGGGCTCGCTGCGCACCTGGTCGAGGATGCTGCGCACCTCCTCGTCTTGCCGCGCCATCACGTTGCCGAGCTCGTGGTGCGCGAAGAAGTCGCGACCCTCGCCCTGCACGCGCTTCAGCACGTCGCGCTCCTCGAGCACCCCACGGGCCACCAGCTCCTGCCCGAGCTTGATGATCGGGTCGGACTGCTTGAGATCGTAGGTGACGTCGGCGGCGGAGCTATGGCCGTTGAACCTCGGCAAGCTGTGAACGTGCATGAAAACGGGCTTCCCGGTTTCCACGATGAAGCGCGCCGCCCGGTAGGTCTTTTCGAACACGTCGTCGAAGTCGCGACCGTCGGCGGTCACGAAGTGCATGCCGAAGCTCTCGGCGTACACGCCGAAGTCCTGGATGCCTCGCCCTTCCTCGGGGGTGGTGCTGATCGCCACGCGATTGTCGGTCACGAGGTACAACGTGGGCAGTTCCCACACGGCCGCCGCGTTCATGGCGTCGTGCAGGTCGCCCTCGGCGCTGGTGCCGTCGCCGATCACCGCCATCGAGAGGGAGCCCGAGACGCCCTTCACCTTGAAGCCCTTGGCGTAGCCAGCGGCCTTGCCGAGCTGCATGCCCACCGGCGACTGCACAGGGAGAATGCCGAACTCCCGCATGTCGAGGTGGTAGACCATCTGCCGCCCGCGGGACATCTTGTCGGTGTCCTTGCTGAACTGCTGGCGTAGTAGGTCGAGGGTGAACTCGCGGTAGCCGGCGAGTCGCACCCACATCGAGACGAGCGCGCCCGAGCGATAGTGCGGTACAATGCCGAACTTGGTGCGGTCACAGGCCTTGTGAAGCGCGAGCGCCGTCGCGACGCCATGCACTTCCTCGCCCGGGCCCCAGATCGCGAATTTGACCTCGCCGCGGCTCACGAGGCGCACGATGTGCTCCTCGGTGCTGCGGCTGCGGGTGGCCACCTCGTAGGCCAGCCGCAGCTCCTCGGCGGTCGGGACGGGGGTGTCCGCGTAGGCGGGGATCTCGAGGACGGCCATGCAGCGCTCCGGGAGGGCCGAGCCGCTAACACCCCCTCAAGTCTTGCGCGCCGGTCCCGAAGGAGGGTGCTGACCGTGGAGGACCCCTTGAACCTCGCCGACGCTGCCTCGCCGCCCCAGGTGATCGACGGCCCCCCCCCTGCCAAGCCCCGACGTCGTATCGGTGACGTGCTCGTAGAGGCAAAAGTATGCTCCCGAGCGCAGGTCGACGAGGCCTTTGCCTACACGAAGGAACACGGGGGTCGGCTGGGGGCGGCGCTGATCAACCTCGGCTACCTCACCGAAGACCAGCTCAAGTCGAGCCTCTCCTCGCAGCTCGGGCTCGCCACCTGCGAGGTCGAGTCGCTCTGCCCGCCCGAGGAGATGATGCGGCTCTTGCCGGAGGACTTCGTCCGCCAGCGAGAGGTGATCCCGCTCGGCATGGAGGGGCGAGGGCTCGTGCTCGGGATGACCAACCCGGGCGACGAGCTCACGCTGATCGAGGTGCGCAAGCTGACGGGGTATCGCTTCATCGAGCCGCGCCTCGTGGGCGACTCGAGCTTCCGGCGCTTCGTGGAGATGCGCTACCCGCCGAGGGTCGTTTTCGAGCGCCTCGAGGTCGATGGCCTCGGCGACGCGGTTCGCGCCCTGCGCGGCGAGATCGACTTCGATGGCAAGCCGCTGGTCGGCTTCATCGACTGGCTCTTGAAGTACGCCGTCGAGGAGCGAGCGAGCGACATCCACATCGAGCCCTACGACGAGATCGTCCGCATTCGCCTCCGCGTGGACGGCGCGCTCAAGACAATTCTGGCTCCGCCGGCGAAGGTGGCCACGTCGATCGCCTCGCGACTAAAGGTGATGGCCCACATGGACATCGCCGAGCGCCGGAAGCCTCAGGACGGTCACATCCTGCTGGAGACCGACGACGAGGAGTTGCACTTCCGCGTGTCGTCGTTGCCGATCGTCCACGGCGAGAAGGTGGTCATCCGGCTCTTGAAGAAGGAAGCTCACCTCGCCGACCTCGCCCGCCTTGGCTTCTCCCCGGCGCAGCTGGCGGTGATCAAGCGGGTGGCGGCGATGCCGCAGGGCCTGATCCGCGTCACCGGGCCCACCGGCAGCGGCAAGACGACCACCCTCCACGCCGTGCTCAACCACATCAACGACCCCGACATCAACGTCGTCACCATCGAGGACCCGGTCGAGCAGACCCTCCCCGGCATCAACCACGTGCAAGTGACTGAGAAGGGCGGTGTCACCTTCGCGGCGGCCCTGCGCTCGATCCTCCGGCAAGATCCCGACGTGGTCTTCGTGGGCGAAATGCGCGACCCGGAAGTGGCGGCGATTGCGGTGAAGGCGGCGCTGACCGGCCACCTGGTGCTCTCCACGCTGCACACCAACGGGACGGTGGAGTCCTTCACGCGGCTCGGCGACATGGGGATCCCGCCGTACCTCGTGGCTACGAGCGTGCAGTTGGTGGTGGCGCAGCGGCTGGTTCGACGCCTCTGCACCAAGTGCGCTCGAGTAGCGCCAGTGCCCCAGGCGACCATCGACCGGTTCCAGCTCAGGCCGGAGCAGGTGAAGACCGCGCTGCACAAGCTGGCTGTCGGTTGCGACGCGTGCAACCGGTCTGGCTACCGCGGGCGCGTGGCCGTCTACGAGATGGTGGCCCCGGGAGCGGCGCTTCGCGAGTGCATCCGCACCGGCAAGGGCGAGGCCGAGATGGCCCAGGCGGCCAAGGAGGGCGGCGCGGTGTTCATGTGGGAGGCCGGCATCGCCCGCGCGCTCGCGGGGGAGACGAGCTTCGACGAGGTACTCCGCACGATTCCCGCGCCCGACGCCGAGTAGCCCCTCATCTCGTCAGCGGCGCGCCGAGGAAGAAGGTGCTCAGCTCCATGTGTCCAACCCCGTCGTGTGTCGCGACGGGGTGCCGATCCATCGTCAGTAGCCACTTGGGATGGTGGTCGGGCACCGCCCGCAGGGGCCGCAGTTCCCGCTCGGCGGTCGAGGCGTCGCTGACGACGTATGCGACCTGGACATAGGCCACGTGCGCGCCGCGTTCCGCGACAAAGTCGATCTCGTAGTCCCCCACTCGTCCAACAGACGAGCGGTATCCCCGGCGCCGTAGTTCGAGGAACACCAGGTTCTCCAGCACCGCGTTGATGTCACCAGGACGGTCGAGGAGCGCCAGGAACATCCCGGTATCGCCCAGGTAGTACTTCTCCGCGATCTCGAGGTGCCGCTTTCCGCGTACATCCCACCGACGAACGGCGTGGAGGAGCAGCGCCGACTCCAGGTGGGCGAGGTAGCCTTGCACGGTCTCCACGGTGACCGACTGGCGCTGCGACTTCAAGAACCGAGCGATGGACAGGGCGGACAGCGGGTTGCCCACGCTGGACGCTACGAAACGGGTAAGCCGCTCCAACAGGGGGACGTTGCGCACCGCGAACCGGGCGACGACATCCTTGAGGAGGATCGACTCGAAGACGGCGCGGAGGTACTCGCGGCACAGCGAATCGCTGAGGGCGAATGCGTGTAGGCCGGGGAGGCCGCCCCAGCGCAGGTAGAGGTCGAACTCGTCGGCCAGCCCGCCGCCCGACGGGCGGAAGGCGCGGAACTCGCCGAACGAGAGCGGATAGACCGGAAGCTCGACATAGCGGCCGGTCAGTAGCGTCGCGAGCTCAGACGACAGCAAGTGGGCGTTTGATCCTGTCAACCAGACGTCCCAACCCTCAGCCAAGAGGGATGCGGCCACGCGTTCCCAGCTCTCGACCTCCTGGACCTCGTCGATCAGCACCGCGCCCACGGGCAGCTGGCGGAGCCGGGTGTGCAGGGCCGCTGCGGTGCGCAACTCGTCGTTCGCCATGCGCTCCATGTCGAAGACGTGGACGCGTTCCGGAGACATCCCCGCATCGACGATGCGCGCCGCGAGTTGCCGGAGGAGCACGCTCTTCCCGGTGCGGCGCAGGCCGACCAGGACCTTGATGACGGGTCGGCCGATCCAGGTCTCGGCGACGGCGAGGTAGTCAGGGCGCGGAACAGCTGGGGTCATTAGTTCGAGTATAACCGAAACAGTCGTCAATACTGACACATGTTTCAGATACACCCGAACTTGCTGTCCACGACAGCCAGTCACTACAACCCGAGCACCACCGAGAACGAGCCCACGTCGCTGAAGGTGCCGCTCGCCTGCTCGCTCGCCTCGCAGCCATAGGCGAGGTCGGGCTTGCCGTCGCCGTCGGTGTCGCCGATGCGGCCGCTGCGCCCGCAGGCGTCGCCCGCGCTGCCGATGAACGCGGCGTCGTAATCGCCGGCGCCGAGGTCGAACGCGCCCGCCAGCGGACCGTAGATCACGTAGACGGCGCCCGAACTGGCGCCGCCCTCCGAGGCCTCGGGGCTCCCGGCCACGAGGTCGACGTAGCCGTCGGCGTCCAGGTCGTCCGCGTCGAGCATGTACGCGCCGAGGCTGTCGGCTGCGGTGGCCCCCGCGACGTAGAGCAGGGCGTCGGAGGTCGAGCTGTCGAGGTCGCTGGCGTTGAACATGAAGAGCGCGCCGGCATCGGTGGCGCCGTAGTCGCTGCCGGGGGCACCGGCGAGTACGTCGGCGTAGCCGTCGTTGTCGGCGTCGCCTGCGTAGCGCAAGGTGGTGCCGAGGCCGTCGCCCGCGGAGCCGGAGGTGACCTTGTTGGCGGCGGCCGTCGAGATGGAAAGCGAGCTGCCGAGCGTGTCGCCGTACATCACGTAGAAGGCGCCGGCGTCGGTACCGCCGTCGTCGTCGCCCGGGGCGCCCATCCAGGCATCGTCCACCCCGTCGCCGTCCACGTCGGCGGCCTGTCCGCCGGCCAGGGAGTAGCCCATGTAGTCGTTCGCGGACTCGCCGGAGACCGTCACGATGGTCGTGGGCCCGACGTCGATCGTCACCCGGCCGCGGTAGCTGCTGGTGTAGATGTTCGCCGAGAACAGGGTGTTGATGCTGCTCGAGGACTGGAAGTTGCCCCCCGAGCAGATGGCCTCGGGGTTGAGCGAGCTGGAGGTGTAGCTGTAGCTGTCGTCGGCATCGGCACTGAGGCTCTGCGTGCCGGCGCTGATCGGGCCCTCGAGCAAGTAGAAGTACCGGCTTGACGACGAGTACCCGTGCACCGCCACCTCGTCGTCGCCGTCGCCATCGTAGTCCTCGATGGGCACGATGACCGCGCCGACGTACTGCGTGCCGCTCGGCGAGGTGCGCTGGGCCACCCACTCGTCGTCGGCGTCCTGCTCCCCAGAGGCGAGCGGTCCCGTGAAGAAGTTGGCGGTGCCGCGGTCGGTGGCGTCGACGTCGTCGCCGGTCGCGCTCGCCACAACGTCGTCGATGCCGTCGCCGTCGAGGTCCATGCCGGTGGCCACGGCGTAGCCGAGGCGGTCGAAGGCCGCGTCGGCGTAGAACACCGAGTCCGCGTCGCCGGTGGCGGCGTAGTCTCCGCTCCAGTTGCAGCTCAGGTCGGCCCCGTCGCAGTCGTTGTCGACGCCGTCCTCGCAGGTGTCGCGGGCGCCGGGGCTCACCGCCGCGTCGGCGTCGTCGCAGTCGTCGGCGGTGGCGGCGTAGCCGCTGGGCGCGTCGCAACTGACGGTGCTCGACGTGCTGTCGCCGTAGCCGTCGCTGTCGGTGTCGAGGTACCAGGTGGCCGCCCCGGTGGCCGAGCTGTCGGCGCTGTTGGCGAGGCCGTCGCAATCTTCGTCGGCCCCGGCCGCGTCGCACACCTCGGTGCCCGCGGGGTTGGTGCTGGCGCTCTCGTCGTCGCAGTCCGTCGCGTCGGCCACGTAGCCGCTCGGCAGGTCGCAGGCGGAGGTCGTCGCGCTCGCGTTGCCGTAGCCGTCGCTATCGGTATCGGCGTACCAGGTGCTCTCCCCGGTGGCCCCCGACTCGTCGGTGCTGCCGTCGCAGTCGTTGTCGTCGCCGTCGCAGGCCTCGGTGGCAGCGGGGTTCACGCCGCTGTCGCTGTCGTCGCAGTCGCCGCCGGTCGAGATGTACCCGCTGGGGGCGCTGCACTCCACCTCGGCGCTGCTGTCGTCGCCGTAGCCGTCGCTGTCGGCGTCGGCGTACCAGCTGAGCGCGTCGGAGGCGTCCTCGTCGATGCTGCCATCGCAGTCGTCGTCGTCGCCGTTGCAGTCCTCCACGCCCGCGGGGGAGACGTCGGCCGTGGTGTCGTCGCAGTCGGCGCTGTTGGCCACCGTCCCGCTCGGGCCCTCGCAGGCGGTGAGCAGGCTGGCGCCGTCGCCGTAGCCGTCGCCGTCGACATCGGTGTACCAGGACGAGGTGCCGGTCACCGAGGGGTCGTCGTCGTCGGCGAGGCCGTCGCAGTCCTCGTCGGTGTCGCTGCCGTCGCACACCTCGCTATCGGCGGGGCTGATGGCGGCGCTCGTGTCGTTGCAGTCGGTGGCGTCGGCCACGTAGCCGCTCGGGGCGTCGCAAGCGCTTCGTGTCGTGGCGCTGGTGCCGTAACCGTCGCGGTCGGCGTCGCGGTACCACGTGGTCTCCCCGGTGGCGCCCGACTCGTCGGTGCTGCCGTCGCAGTCGTTGTCCTCGTCGTCGCAGGCCTCGGTGGCGGCGGGATTGATGGCGGCGTCGGTGTCGTTGCAGTCGTCGTCGTTGCCCACGTTGCCGCTGGGTGCGTCGCAAGCCAATACGGAGGCGGTGGCGCTGCCGTAGCCGTCGACATCGGCGTCGGCGTAGGTGCGCGTCTGGCCGCTGGCGCTCGGGTCGTCGTCGTCGGCGAGGCCGTCGCAGTCCTCGTCGACGTTGGCGCCGTCGCAGGCCTCCGACTCGCCGGGGTTGATCGCGCCATCGGTGTCGTCGCAGTCGCCGTCCTGGGCGCCGTAGCCGGCGACGCCATCGCAAGCGAGTACCGTCGAGGATGCGTCGCCGTAGCCGTCGGTGTCGGCGTCGCGGTAGAGCGTGGACATCGAGCTACTGCTGGTCGACGTGTCGTCGTCGTCGGTGAGGCCGTCGCAGTCCTCGTCGGCGTCGAGGCTGTCGCACACCTCGCTCGCGCCCGGGCTCACGTCGTCGCGACTGTCGTCGCAGTCGCTGGCGTCGGCCACGAAGCCGGCCGGGAGCTCGCAATCGAGCGTGGTGGTACCGCTGTCGCCGTAGCCGTCGCCATCGTCGTCGGCGTACCAGGTGGTGGCGTCGGTGGCGTCGGCGCCGTCGATGTCGCCCGAGCAGTCGTTGTCGACGTCGTCGCACACTTCCTCGGCGGCAGGGTTCACCGCGCCGTCGGTGTCGTCGCACTCCTGGCAGGCGGCGTAGCCGTCGCTGTCGTTGTCGTCGAAGCCGGTGGACCCGTCGCAATTGTAGTCGTTCGGGTCGGAGCAGTCGGCCTCGCTGGCCCCGGGGTGGAACGCCTCGTCGGCGTCGTCGCAGTCGCCGTAGCGATTGCTGTAGCCGGTGGGCTCGTCGCAGGCGTCGGTCGTCGAGGCCGTGTCGCCGTAGCCGTCGTCGTCGTCGTCGCGATACCAGGTGCGCTGGCCGGTGACTGAGGCGTCGTCGTCGTCGGTATCGCCGTCGCAGTCGTCGTCGGTGTCGTTGCAGGTCTCGGTTGCCGCCGGATTCACCGCCGCGTCGTTGTCGTCGCAGTCCCCGCCGGTGCCCACGTAGCCGGTAGGGATGCTGCAGTCGGTCACGACGCTGGACTCGTCGCCGTAGCCGTCGGCGTCGGCGTCGGCGTAGCTCGTGAAGGCGTCGGCCGCGCCGCTGCCGTCGATGCTGCCGTCGCAGTCGTTGTCGATGCTGTCGCACACCTCCACCTGGCCGGGGAACACGCTGGCATCGGCGTCGTTGCAGTCGTCGCAGGCGGCGGAGCCGTCGCCGTCGTTGTCGGCGTAGCCGGTGGCGCCGTCGCAGTTGTAGTCGATGGGGTCGCTACAGTCTTCTTCGAGTGCACCCGGGTTGACGTCGATGTCGTCGTCGTCGCAGTCCTGGTCGTTGTCGACGTAGTCGCGAGGTGCGTCGCAAGTGACGACAGAGGTGGCGGCGTCGCCGTAGCCGTCGCCGTCGGCGTCCTGGTACCAGCTCGTGGCATCGACGGCGCTGTCCTCGTCGACCTCGTCGTCGCCGTCGTTGTCCTTGCCGTCGCACTTCTCGGTGTCGTAGCAATCGGCCAGGCCGTCGTTGTCGCTGTCGAAGTCCTCGTCAGTGTCGCCATCGCAGTCGTCGTCGGTGTCGTTGCAGGTCTCGGTGGCGTCGGGGTTGACCAGGGCGTCGTTGTCGTCGCAATCCTCGCCGCCGTCGATGGTGGCGAGGAAGCCGTCGCCGTCTTCGTCGCCGTCGACCACCTCGAAGGTGACGAGCTCCGTGGCGGTGGCGCCATTGCTGTCGGTGACGGTGAGCGAGAGGTCGTGATCGCCGGCCGCGGGGCTGATGATGACCTCGGCGTGCCCGTTGCTGTCGGGGCTTTCCGGCAGGTCGGCACCTGCGGCGGCGCTGCCGGACCACGAGAAGCTGAGTCGCGACAGGTCGTCCTCGTCGTCCTCGACGTTCACCTCGACGGTCACGTTGTCGCCGGCGATGAAGCGATCGCCGTCGACAGGCGACACGAAGCTGATGCTGGGGGCCTCGTTGTCGACCACGGAGAAGGACCCGTCGTCGGAACCCACGTTGCCGGCGGTGTCGATGGCGGTGAGGCGCAGCTCGTGATCCCCGACCGAGAGGTTGGTTTCCGGGGTGAAGAACACGGCGTCGCCTTCCCAGGTGCTGCTGCCGCTCAGGGTCTCGAGGCCGTCGAGCGTCCAGATGATGGTGAGCGCGTCGGCCTCGTCGATGTCGTCCGACACGCTGCCCACGAAGCTCACCGCCGCCCCCTCCACGATGCTGCCGCCGTCGCCCGGCGAGGTGATCTCTACGTTCGGGCGGTAGTCCTCCACGCCGGTGTCGGCCGTGTCGCAAGCGGCGAGTAGTTGCGCGATCCACATCGTCCACACCCGGGAGGGCCGATAGGATACCGCAGACCGGCGGCGGGGGCTAAGGACGCGCGTGAAGTCGAGCCCACCCCGCCTCGTCACCGCCGATCACGCCGCCGAGGCGCTCGCCGCACGCCGCGCGTACACCGGTGTTGAACTCCCACATCTCGCTGGGGCGCCCGTCGAATCGACGTCGGCAGCGGGAAACGTCGAGGGGATGGTGGGCTACGCCCAGGTGCCCGTCGGCATTGCCGGGCCGCTCGTGCTTCGCGGCGACTTCGCGGGCAGCTACACCGTGCCCTTCGCCACCACCGAGGGCACCATGGTGGCCAGCTACCAGCGGGGGATGAAGGTGATCGCCGAGTCGGGCGGCGCTGTCGTGCGGGTGCTGCGCGAGGGCTACGCGCTCTTCCCGCTCCTGGCCTACGCCGAGGTCGACGAGGCCGTGGCCGCAGGCGAATGGGTTGACGCCCACCGCGAATGGCTGGCGACGGTGCCCGAGGGCACCACGATGCACGGCAAGGTGACGGAGATCGGCTGGGAGATCCTCGGGCGACGCCTCCTGCTGACGCTCCGGATGCACACCGGCAACGCCCAGGGCGCCAACATGGTCAACCGGGCGGCGCAGGCGCTGGTCGCCGAGATCGCAAAGGCCACCGGGCCCGCGCGCGTGGCCTTGCATGGCTACGACCCCGAGAAGCGCGCCTCGACGCGGCACTGGCGCGGCCGGTGGGTGGTGGCCTCGGTGCGGGTGCCTGCGAGTGTTGTTGTGTCGCGACTCCACACGTCGGCGGCGGCCCTCGCTCACCTGTGGGCCGACTATCAGCTGGCCTATGCGCGCATGGGCACCGCCAACCACGCCCTCCAGGTGGCCAACGGCCTCGCCGGCATCTACCTGGCCACGGGACAAGACGCGGCGTATACCGCGGAGAGCTGCGCGAGCAGCTTGTCGCTCGAAGACGACGCGGGCGACCTCGTCGCCACCCTCGACCTCCCCTCGCTCCACGCGGCGACGGTGGGGGGCGGCACCCAGAAGGGCACGGCGGCCGAGTGCCAGCGCATCATCGGGGCGCGCTCGGCGGCGGAGCTCGCCTGCGTGATGGCGGGCACCTTGCTCGCCGGCGATCTCAACTTGGCGGCGAGCTTCCTTGGCGATGACTTCGCGGGGGCGCATGAGCGGCTGGGGCGTAGTCGGCCCGACTAGCGCGAGCGGCCTGATCGGATAGCGCGGGCCGATGTCTGACACGATGTGGGCCCTCACCTTTGACTCCGAACGCGACGGGTGGAGCCGCTCCACCGGCCTGGTGAAAGAACGCGTGGCCGTCCCCCGGCTCGAACACCCCGACGACGCCGACCGATCGAGCGTGCTGATCCGCGTGAAGTACGCCGGTTTCTGCGGCAGTGATCGGGGCATCTGGTGGCGCAAGGCCTTCGGCGACATGATCGAGGGCTCGCTTCGCGAGGAGCAGAAGTCCACGCGCGTGGTGGGTCACGAGCTGCTCGGCGAGATCGTCGAGGTGGGCTCGAGGGTCACCGAGAAGTACGGCTACGTGGCCGGCGACGTCGTCTCCACCGAGTCGCACATCATCTGCGGGGTGTGTCACCAGTGCCGCGTGGGCGACATGCACGTGTGCGCCAAGGACAAGATCATCGGCATCTCGATGGACGGCTGTTTCGCGGAGTACCTCAAACTGCCCGCGAAATCCCTCTGGAAAACCGATCTGTCGAAGATCCGTCCCGAGGTAGCGGCGGTCCAGGAGCCCTTCGGCAACGCGGTCCACGCTTGCCAGGCCACCGACCTGCGCGGCAAGACCGTGGCCATCTTCGGCTGCGGCACCATCGGGCTCTTCGCGGTGCTGATCGCCCGGGGGATGGGCGCCACCACGATCATCGGCGTGGAGGTCGACCCCAAGCACGCCGAGATGGCGCGTCAACTTGGCTGCGACCATGTGCTGGTGCCCCAGGTGCAGCCCGACCGACCCAACGCGAGCGATCCTGCCTTGCGCCAGGCGATCCGCGATCTCACCGATGGGGTCGGGGTCGACGTGGCGCTCGAGATGGCCGGTTTCAACTCCTCGATGAACAACGCCATCAAGGCGGTCCGCCGTGGCGGTCACGTCGTGCTCTTCGGCGTGAAGAACGGCGACGCTGTCGTCGAAGACGTGCACCGCGTGGTCATGGACGGCCTCCAACTCCACGGCATCGTCGGCCGGCAGATCTTCGGCACCTGGGAGATCACCCGACGCCTCCTGGAAGACCGCCAGAACGGCATCCAGGACGCGATCTGGAACGTGATCCTGGAGGGCGGTCGCGACACCCTGGTCGACATCCGCGACTGGGAGCGGTCGACCTTCGAGGGCATGATCGGCAGGCATCCGAAGGTGGTCATCAAGTTCGCCGGCTAGATTGGCGTGCATGTGGTTGTTTCTCGCGTGCACGGGCGACCAGCCCAAAGATCAGATTGACACCCCCGCCGACAGTGGCCCCGTCGCCGACACCGATAGTGGCGAGGACTCCGGCGGCGACCGTGGAGATTCGGGTGACGACACCGGGGGCGACACGGCGGAGCCCGTCGTGTTCGACACGACCGTCGACGTGATCGTGGTGGGCACGGGCCCAGCGGGCGCGGCGGCCACCGTGACCGCGATGGACGCGGGTGCCACGGTGATCGTGTTCGAACGCGAGGAGGAGGCAGGCATGGGCATGCGCCTGGCGGGGCTCGTCTTCGGCGCCGGCACGCGCTGGCAGGCCGAGGATGGCGTGGAGGACTCGCCCGAGGCGGCGATCGCCGAGTGGCCGGAGATCACCGGCGCGAACGCGAGCCAGGGTGTGCAGGACTTCGTCCAAAACAGCGCCGCCAACCTGGAGTGGCTCGCCGCCAAGGGCGCCGAGGTGGAGGGGCCGATGGAAGACCTCGACGCGGGCTCCGTGGCCCGGCTGCACCAGATGGGCTGGGAAGACGACCCCTGGCCCACGTTCACCGAGGGCTACGAGCCGGAGCTGCGCCTCGGCGTGGAGGTGACCGAGCCCGTGATGGCCGACGGCGTGGTGGTGGGCGTGCGCTGGCGCGACACCGTCACCGGCGAGGAGGGCGCCACGGGCGCGGCGGCCGTGGTCGTGGCCACCGGCGGTTTCCTGCGCAACCGCGATCGGGTCAACGCCGCGGTTCCCGCCCTCGCCGACCGAGAGCTGCTCTACGAGACCAACCCCTCGTCCAACGGTGGTGGCCTTCCCTTCCTCGATCTCGCCGGCGCCGGCTCGCTTCGTCCCGAGGACATCGGGATGTACGTTCACGCGCTCCAAGACCCGGGCGAGGCCGAGGGCGAGGCGCTGGTGGCCTTCATGCCCGACGGCATGGTGCTGGTGGACAAGGACGGCAACCGCTTCATCGACGAGGAATGGAGCAAGTCCTTCGACCTCTTCGACCGCTTGCCGAGCGGCGAGGTGTACGGCATCACCTCCGGGCCCAACGCCGAGAACCTCACCTTCATGCGCCCGGCCTACAACTGGGTGGTGCTCGACGAGCCCGAGATGCTGACCGTCCCCGACATCGAGGACCTCGGCAGCACCGATATCTTCGTGGAGGAAGACCCCTCGACGCTCGCGACGGCGGTGGGTCTCGACCCCGACACCTTCGTGGCCACGCTCGACGCCTACAACACCGCCGCCTACACCGGCACGGCCGACGCCTTCGGTCGCGAGCCCGAGGCCGGGGAAGCGGTGGACGGCCCGCCCTTCGTGGCGGTGCGCTTGACGCCGGGGCTGGCGAAGGCCTTTGGCGGCGTGGCCACCGACGCGAGCGGGCACGTGCTCACCCCGACGGGCGAGGAGATTCCTGGCTTGTTCGCGGCCGGCGAGGTGACCGGCATGGTGCTCGGCGGCGGCGGCGGCGACGGTTTCTCGGGCAGCGTGAACGCCTGCTACTGGTCGGGCCGGGTGTCGGGTGGCAACGCGGCGGCGAGGGCGCTGGGGGAATAGTCCCCCATGCCGCAGCGATCTCGCTTCGGCAGGCGCGGCGCCGGCGGCATGGGAGACGCGGAGTGGGGGAGAGTCGCCACGAAGGCGCGTTATTGACGCGCCTTCGTCCTCGGGCCTGTAGCCTGCGGAGGGCCCGGGGTCGGCGACGGTAGGGGGCGAGGCCGGCGAGGCCTTGCCCCCCGGAGTGGAATAGACGCCGGCGCATGTACGACGCGCTCCGCACCAAGCTCGAGTCTGAGATCAACGGCATCCGCGAGGCCGGCACCTACAAGCGGGAGCGGGTGATCGTCTCCCCGCAAGACAGCACCATCCGCGTGCAGAGCGGCCAGGAAGTGCTCAACTTCTGCGCCAACAACTACCTCGGCCTCGCCGACCACCACGAGCTGGTCGCGGCGGCCGGGGCGGCGCTGCAGAGCCACGGTCTCGGCCTCGCCAGCGTGCGCTTCATCTGCGGCACACAAGACATCCACAAGGCGCTCGAGGCCTCGGTCTCCCGCTTCCTGCGCACCGAAGACACGATCCTCTACTCCTCCTGCTTCGACG
>SXON01000014.1 GCA_005778355.1 Pseudomonadota bacterium
CGGCATCGCCGGCGGGGCCGACATCATCCTGGTGCCCGAGCTGCCGTGGGACATCGCGCGCATCGCACACAAGCTCGAGCAACGGAAACGACTGGGTCGCCCGTTCTCACTGGTGGTGGTGGCCGAGTCAGCCCGTCCGCGGGGCACCGACGACGCCAAGGGACGCGCCGCGCAGCTCGTGGTCGACGCGATCAAGGGCGCCTTGCCCGAGGTCGACGTGCGCACCACGGTCCTCGGTCACCTCCAGCGGGGCGGCAGTCCCGACGCATTCGACCGCGTGCTCGCCACCCGCTTCGGCGTGTGCGCCGTCGATCTGGTGGAGAGCGCCCGCTGGGGGGAGCTGGTTGCCCTCCGCAACGGCGCGGTCGTGGGCGTGCCGCTGGCCGACGCGGTCCGAGCCAACCGACAGGTCGATCTCGACGGCGAACTGGTACGGGTCGCGCGCGCGGTGGGTGTTGAACTCGGTGGCTAGACCCTACGGAGTCTTGAAGGCGTAGTTCACCTGGGCCGCGTGCTGCGAGAGCTCCTCGATGTAGTCCATCGCCACCGGCGAGGGCTGCGCCGCGTAGGCCGCGCGGGCCAGGCGCATCGCATCGTCGAGATTGCCCGCTCGTTCGGCAGCCACCGCGTCGTTGTGCAGTTGGCGCGCAGTCCCCGGCTCGGGGTCGGGGTAGATACTGCGGCGGATTGTCTCAGGAAGTGGCGCGATCTTGTCGGCGAGCGCGCTGGCCAGGTCTGCCGCGAGCCGCTCGCGCAGCTCCATGCTCGCCGGGATGTCGAGGCTGCCCTCGTCTACCCAGGCGCTGCGGATGTCACGGTCGACGTGCTCGGCGAAGCGCACCGGCTGGCCGCCGAGGCCGTCGACCACCATCTCCCCGGTGGCCGAGCCCTTCAGGGAGTAACGACGGCGCTCCTGGTACACGCCGCTGCCGTAGTCGAGACCTGGGTAGTTTCCCTCGATGTCGATGCTCGTGGTCACCTGCTCGTCGCAGCGGTGGACGGTGAGTCGCTGGGCCGCGTCGGGACGAACCACGATGCCGGGGCGCGACCCAAGGGCGTTGACCAGCGAGTCCGCGAGCGCGCGGCAGCCGGGCTCGGCCGCCACGACCGCCACCTCGGTCTGCTGCAGGTCGTAGGCCGCGGGCGGCTGGATCGTCCAGCTCACCTGGTGCACGCAGCCAAGGAGGAAGAGCATCACGAAGAGATTGTCGCTGCGGCGCGCAGGAGCCGCAAGTTTTTCGACCTACGGCGACAACTCGCCTCGCTCGAGACCTACCCGAAGGTCGTCGCCCACCCGTTCCACCACGTCGATGGCGAAGGCCGGCGCGGTCGCGAGGCGGTAACCCTCGCCCGCCACGAAGCCGGGGCCGCCAGCGAGCACGCGGGCGTTGACGAAGAGCTCGATACGGTCGACCTGACCGGCGTCGAGGAAGCTGCGATGCACATGGGCGCCGCCGTCGACCAGCACCCGGTGGAGGCCGCGCGATGCGAGGTCGCGCAGGACAGCGTGCACGTCGACCCGGCCCTCGCGCTCGGCAACGCGCACCACCGTGGCGCCGGGCAGCTCGCCGTCCCGGAGCGCGTAGACCAACGCCGTGCCCCGCTGCAGCACCACCGAAGCGGGCGGCGTGCGCAGGTGGCTGTCGAGGATCACCGGCACGGCGTCGCGACCCCCCTGGATCCGGGTGGTCAGCGCCGGGTCGTCGGCGAGCACCGTGCCCACGCCCACCACGATGGCGTCGTGCTGATCACGCAGGCGGTGGCTCGCCTCCCGCGCGGCCGGCCCGGTGATCCAGCGTGCCTCGCCGTAGGCGCTGGCGATGCGGCCGTCGAGCGTGATCGCCGCCTTGAGCGTGACCTCGGGCAAGCCCGTGGTGTGGGCGCGGATGAAGCCGAGCATCCCCCGGCGACACTCTGCCTCGCGCACGCCGACCTCCACGTCGAGACCCGCCTCGCGGAGCTGGGCGATGCCCTTGCCCGACACCAGGGGGAAGGGATCGACCGTCCCCACCACGACGCGCCCGAGGCCGGCACGGAGGATCGCGTCGGTACACGGCGGGGTTCGCCCGTGGTGACAGCAGGGCTCCAGGGTGACGAACATCGTGGCGCCGCGAACATCGATCCCCGCGCGCTCCGCCTGAAACAGCGCGTGAGGCTCGGCGTGCGCCTCGCCGGGCGGTTGCGTCCAGCCCTCGGCCACCACCACGCCGTCCTTCACGATGACCGCGCCGACAGGCGGGTTCGGCGCGGTGCGACCCATCGCGCGCCTCGCGAGGTCGAGCGCGAGGCCCATGAAACGCTGGTCGTGGTTCACGCGGACTCGCGCGGCGTGGCTCGCTCCAGCAGGGGGCGCAGCACCTCGAGGAAGTCGGCCGGCGAGGTGATCTCGTGGTACACGCTGGCAAATCGCAAGTAGGCCACGTCGTCGAGCGTGCCCAGCTCGACGAGCGCCAGGTCGCCCACCTCGCGGGTGGTCACCTCGGAACGCTTGGCCAGCTCTCGCTCCACGCGACCACAAGCGGCATCGAGCTGCTCCTCCGTCACCGGGCGCTTGCGACAGGCCAGGCGCAAGCCGCTCAGCAGCTTGTCGCGGTTGAAAGCCTGGCGACGGCCGTCCTTCTTCACCACGTCGGGCAGGCGAAACTCAACCCTTTCAAAGGTCGTGAAGCGAAACCCGCAGCTCTGGCACTCGCGACGACGGCGGATGCTGTCAACCGCCTCGCGGCTATCGACGACGCGGGTGTCGGCGTGCTGGCAGGCCGGGCAGTCCATGGTGGCCGGCGGCTAACCGGGGACCGGGAACCGGGTAGTCAGCGCGTGCACCTCAGCGCGGATCCGAGCCAGGCGATCGGCGTCTTGACCGTAGTCCAGCGCGTCGGCGATCCAGCTGGCAACCTGTCGCGACTCGGCCACGCCGAGTCCCCGGGTGGTCATCGCGGGGGTGCCCACGCGGATGCCGCTGGTGACGAAGGGGCTGCGCTTCTCGTTGGGGACGGTGTTCTTGTTGACCGTGATCCCGGCCGCGCCGAGGTAGGCCTCGGCATCTTTGCCGCTGTACGGCTTCTCGGAGAGGTCGATCAGCATCAGGTGGTTGTCGGTGCCACCGGATACCAGCGCGAAGCCGCGTTCGAGCAGCACCGCAGCCATGGCCTGGGCGTTCTGCAGCACCTGGCGCTGGTAGTCCGCGAAGTTCGGGCGGAGTGCCTCGCCGAAGGCCACGGCCGTGGCGGCGATGATGTGCATCAGGGGGCCGCCCTGCGAGCCGGGGAAGACGGCGCTGTTGAGGCCCTTCATCAGGTCGGCCTTGGCAAAGGCCATGCCGCCGCGAGGCCCCCGGAGGGTCTTGTGCGTCGTGGTCGTGACGTAGTCACAGTGACCGAAGGGCGAGGGATGGAGCCCCGCAGCTACGAGGCCGGCGACGTGGGCGATGTCGGCGAGGAGCAAGGCGCCCACCTCGTCGGCAATGGCGCGAAAGGCGGCGAAGTCCCAGAAACGCGGGTAGGCGCTCGCCCCGGTGACGATGATGCGCGGGCGCTCGGCACGCGCGATCTCGCGCACGTTGTCGAGGTCAATGAAGCCCTGCGCGTTCACCCGGTAGTGCACCGCCCGGTAGAGCTTGCCGCTACTGTTGGCGCTACTGCCATGCGTCAGGTGGCCGCCGTTGCTCAGGTCGAGGCCGAGCAGCGTGTCGCCCGGCTTCAGCGCGGCGAGGTACACCGCCCCGTTGGCCTGGGCGCCGGAGTGGGGCTGCACATTCACCCCTTCCGAGCCCGGGAAGAGCTGCATCGCGCGCACCCGAGCGAGGTCCTCCACCTTGTCGACGTGCTCGCAGCCGCCGGCGTAGCGCTTGCCCGGCAGGCCCTCGGCGTACTTGTTCGTCAGGCAGGAGCCGGCCGCCTCCATCACCGCGGCGGAAACGTAGTTTTCGCTGGCGATGAGCTCGAGGTCGTCGCGCTGGCGGGCGCGTTCGTGCTCGATGAGTGAGGCAACTTCGAGGTCGACGGCGGCGAGGGACATGGGCGCTCCGAGGGGCGCGGCCGGCCTATCCTGCTACTTCGCGGTGTAGTCGAAGAGCTCTTTCGCATAGCGCGCGAGCTCGGCGTTGAAGTCACCCTGCTCGGGAAGAAAGTGCACCTGCGACGGTGACTTGATGTTGGCGTTGACCGCCTCGTCGTCGATGCGCACCCAGGGCACGCCCCCGGCCAGCGCGGCCTGCACCATGTCGATGGCGTGCTGGTTGTCCGGGTGCACGTGGTCGCGCTCGGTTTGCACGCGCTGGTAGGGCACGCCGAGCTTGCCCACGAACTCGATGGCCTCGCGGTCGGCCCAGTAGACCTCGTCGTTGCAGGCGCCGAAGCCGAGCTGTCGTAGCCTCTCGGGCGGTTGCGAGTTCGCGTCGCGACAGCCGATGCTTCGCTCGCGGTCGGGCGGGCCCTCCCAGTCCACGAGGAACTTGGCGGGGTGCGCGTTGCGGGCCATCGCCCCGGTGGCGGTGGTCACCCCGTAGGAACGCGACACCACGCCGACAGCGGAGAACCGCTTGTCCTTCGACACCGCGTCGAGGGTGGCGAGGAGCGCGCTCTGCGCCAGCTTGCCGCCGTTGTCGTTCTGGCCGCCACTCTGGCCGAGGCCGGGCGGATCGAAGGCGACCACCGCCATGCCTTCCCGGGTGAAGGCACCGGTGAAGCCCGGCACGAGCGCCTGCTTCGCGTCGGAGTTCAGCCCCGGGATGACCACGACCGCGGTCCAGGGCCCGGTGCCCTCGGGGGTCATGACGAAGTAGGCCACCTTCTCCCCGGTGGCGGGGCTGGTGACGAAGGTCGCCGGCACGCTGGCCGTGGCCACGCCGCGTCGGCCTCCGAAGCCGCCGAAGGCCTCGGCGTCGGGGGACAGGAGCGAGAGCACAAGGAGGAGCATGCTGCTCCGTACGACGGCCGTCGCCGGGAGCTTCGCCACTAACGCCGCTCGAGGGCGGCGACCTTGGCCACGCGGTTGGCATGGCGACCCCCCTCGTAGGGGCCGGAGACGAAGGCGTCGACGATGTCGCCCGCGAGGCCCGGGCCCACCACCCGCTCGCCGATGCAGAGCACGTTGGCGTCGTTGTGGGCGCGGGTGGCCTTGGCGGTGAAGGTGTCGGCACACACCGCCGCACGCACGCCGGGCACCCGGTTGGCGGCCATCGCCATGCCCTGGCCGGTGCCGCACACGAGCAAGCCGCGCTCGGCCTCCCCGGCCGCCACGGCCCGGGCCACGAGCGCGGCGTAGTCGGGGTAGTCGCAGCTCTGGGTGTCGTGAGTGCCGAGGTCGTTCACCTCGTGGCCCTGCGCGCGAAGGCGCTCCAGGAGCTGGCGCTTGAGGGCGAGTCCCGCGTGGTCGGATCCGGCAGCGATCTTCATGCGCCCGGCCTATCGCGGCGGGGATAGGTCGCGGCGGTGCGGGCCACCCTGCTTGTCAACATCGGTTCGCCCGAGGCGCCCACCGCAGCGGCGGTTCGTCCCTACCTCCGGTCGTTTCTCGGCGACCCCCGCGTGATGGACATGCCCTCGGTGCCCCGATGGCTCCTCGTCAACGGGATCATCGCGCCCTTCCGGGCCCCAGCCTCGGCCCGAAAATACGCCGAGATCTGGACCCCCGGCGGCTCGCCCCTCACCGTGCATGGTCGCGCGCTCGCACAAGCACTCGGCGCCACCTACTGCACCCGCTACGGGCGCCCCTCGATCGACGAGGCGCTCGACGAGCATGCCAAGTCCGACGAGATCGTGGTGGTGCCGCTCTACCCCCAGTACGCCGCTGCCACGACGGGATCCACGCTCGACGCCCTGGGACAAGCCCTGTCGCGACGCGCGCGGGTGCCCGCGATCCGGGTGGTCGCCCCGTTCTGGAACCATCCCGGCTTCCTCGACGCGGTCGTGGCCGTCGCTCGACCGGTCCTCGACGAGTTCCGTCCCGACGCGGTGTTGTTCAGCTACCACGGGCTCCCCGAGTCTCAGGTGCGCGCCGCCTGCGAGAGGGGCCCCACGGTCGGCTGCTGTGAGCAGTCCACGCCCCCCTTCTGCTACCGGGCCCAGTGTGTCGCGACCACGCGGCTGCTCGCCGCGCGCCTGGGCGTTGAACCGCGCACCAGCTTCCAGAGTCGCCTCGGTCCCGCCAGGTGGATCGGACCCTCCACACAGGAGTCGCTGGCAACGCTCCCGTCGCAAGGCGTCAAACGCCTCGTGGTGATCACGCCGAGCTTCGTGGCCGACTGCCTCGAGACGCTGCACGAGATCGGCGTGGAGGGCGCCGCCGAGTTCCGCGCGCACGGCGGCGAGGCGCTCAGGGTGGTGCCGTGCGTGAACAGTCACCCGGCGTGGGTCGCGGGCTTGTCAACCATCATCGGCTAGCCCACGACAACCACACGAATATCCGCGGGTAACCTACGCAAAAGCGTCTGGATGTACTTGCCGCGCAGGGCGGTCCACAAGAAACCTCGCTGGGTGGCGCCCACCACCACGGCGTCGCAACGCAGTCGGACAGCGAGTTCCGCTGTGGTCGCCGCTGCGTCGTGAGATATCGCCCACACGGGCACGCAGCGTAGGCCAAGAGCCTCCACGTGCAGGGCGCTGGC
>SXON01000015.1 GCA_005778355.1 Pseudomonadota bacterium
AGGCCTTGCCGGAGGTGGCGAAGTCGGGGTCGCCGGCCAAGGCCAGGACGTACTCGTGGGGCAGGTGAGCAAGGGCCGACCAGCTGACGCTCAGCACCGCGAGAGAGACGACGAGACGGAGCCGAGGAAACACGGCCGGATCCTAGGGAAAACAGCGGCGCTGTGTCAATCCGTCGCCGCCGGGGTGCCGCGGGGGAAGAGCAGGTGACGCACCACGCCGAGGTACCGGGTCTTGAACTCCGGGTCGGTGGGCGCGTAGCCGGTGAGCAGGCGCACGAGCTGCGGGAAGGCGAAGGGAAAGGACATCATCGCCATCACGGCCAGCATGAAGCAGGGGAGGTGGAGGCCCGCGGGGAGCCAACCAGTTGGTTGGACTTTCTCTAGGTCGGCGCAAGCCCGCATCAGGTGCGCGCGTCGCTGCTCCGCTGCGACCACCGCGCCGCTGCCGACCTCCAGGGCCTCCCACTGCAACATCCTCATCCAATCAGACTTCTTCTGGTGGTGATCGTAGACCTTGCCGAGGGAGGCCGACAGGTCCGCCAGGCTGCCGAGCTGCACCGGAGGGCGCTCGGACAGCGTGGCCGCCACGACCGCCTCATACAACCCGGCCTTGTCGCCAAAGTAGTGGTAGATCAGTTGTTTATTGCAGGCAGCTCGGCGCGCGATGGCATCGACCCGGGCGCCGGAGAAGCCCACGGCGGCAAACTCCGCCCGGGCCGCGTCGCGGATCCGGTCGCGGGTGCTGTCGTTGTCGCCGCTCATCTTGGGCTCATGTATCACTAAAGTGTGCGAATATCAGTGATTATCTTTCCACAGCAACAGCGTGTCGCATGAAAATGTATCAACTGTATAGTTGACGGCCGTGGTCAACCGAATAGTTGATGGCGATGCTGAGCCTGCTCGTATTGTTCGCCTGCGCCCCAGGCGGCGGAGAGGGCCGCGATCGCGAGGCGAACGCGCCGCTCGCCGTGCACACGGCGCCGGTGGTGGCGGGGGCGGTGCCGCTCACCGTCCCGCTCGCCGGCACGGTGGTGGCGGCGCGCGAAGCCCGGGTGGCGGCCGACAGCAATGGCGTGGTCGTGGAGGTGGGCGTGGAGCCTGGCCAGGCGGTGCAGCGCGGCGACGTCCTGGTGGTGCTCGACGCGCGCCTCGCGGCCCTCCAGGCGGCGGCTTCCCGCGCGCAGGCTGCGGCCTCCGAGGCTCAGCTGGCGGCGGCGGTCGCGGACTGCGAGCGCACGGCCGAGCTGGCGCAGGCCGGGCTGGTATCGGCCTCGGTGGCAGAACGCGCGCGCTCCGGTTGCGACGCGGCGCGGGCCGGGCTGGAGGCGGCGCGAGCCTCGGCGGAGCTGGCGGGCACAGCACTCGGCAAGACGCGGGTGCGCGCCCCTTTCGACGGCGTCGTGGGCGACCGGTTGGTGGAGGTGGGCGACTTCGTGGGCGCGGCGCAGCCGGTGGCCACGCTCTACGGCGCTGGGCCGATGGCCGTGGAGTTCTCGGTCCCCGAGCGGATCGCAGGCCAAGTGAGCCTCGGCGCCCCGGTGTGGATCACGGTGGCCGGCGTCCCGGTGCCGGGCGCGGTGAGTCGACTCTCGGGCGCGATCCGTCTCCCGGCGCGCGACCGGCTCGCCGAGGCGGTGCTCACCGGCGGCGATGGCCTGATCCCCGGGCAGTTCGTCCAGGTGGAGTTGGAGCTCGGCCAGGGGGCGGGCCTACTGGTCCCCGCGTCCGCCGTGCAAGCCACCGGCAGCACGCGCCGGGTGTTCGTCGCGCGCCAGCAGAAGGCCGTGGAAACCCTGGTGCGCACCGGCGCGCGCGTCGGGGAGTCGTGGGTGGTGGAGTCGGGACTCGCCGCGGGCGACCTCGTCGTGCTCGAGCCCCCGGCCGAGCTCGGCGACGGCCGGGCGCTGGAGTAGCGCGTGCAGTGGCTCGCCGAGATCTGCGTCCGTCGCCCCATTTTCGCCACGGTGCTCACGCTCCTGATCGTGGTGCTCGGGGTTTTTGGCTACACGCAGCTCGGGGTGGATCGTTTCCCCCGGGTTGATTTCCCCGTCATCACCGTGGCCACCGTGCAGCCCGGCGCGGCGCCGGCCGACGTCGAGTCCGACATCACCGACAAGATAGAGGCGGCCGTCAACACCATCGGCGACATCGAGGAGCTGCGTTCCATCAGCTCCGAGGGCATCTCGCTGGTGGTGATCCAATTCAAGCTCGAGAAAGACGTCGACGTGGCGGCGCAGGATGTGCGCGACCGAGTGTCGCGTATCCGCAACGACCTCCCCGACGCGATCCTAGAGCCGGTGATCTCCAAGGTTGATCCGGATGCAGCGCCGATCCTCTACCTCGCGGTGAAGTCGGATGGTTCGCGCTCCCACCGCGACGTGACCGAGCTCGCCGACACCACCCTCCGCGAGGCCCTGGAAGTCTTGCCCGGCGTGGGACAGGTTCGTATCCTCGGCGGCCAGAAACGAACGGTGCACCTCTGGGTCGACCCGCTCGCGTTGCGGTCGCTGGGCATCGCCGTGGGCGAGGTGGCGCGCGCGGTGGGCACGCAGAACCTCACCGTCCCCGGCGGTCGCGTGGAAACCGGACCCACCTCGGTGCCCTTGCGCGTGCATGGGCGCGTCGAGGACGCGCGCGACGTGTCGCTCTTGCCCATTCGCGAGGTCGGCGGCCGCATGGTCCACGTGGGCGACGTGGCGCGCGTTGAAGACGGCGCTGCCGAGGCCGAGTCGGCAGCGCTCTGGAACGGCGAGCCGGCGGTGGTGCTCGCCCTCCGAAAACAGTCGGGCACCAACACCATCGCCGTGGCCGACGCGGTTTTCGAGCGAGTGGATGAGCTGACCGAGAACCTGCCCTCCGGCTTCTCGGTCGACGTGATTCGCGACGAGTCTCGCACCGTCCGCACCTCCACGTCGAGCGTGCGCGACCACCTCGTGGAGGGGGCGATCTTCGCGGCCCTGGTGGTGCTCGCGTTCCTCGGCAACCTGCGCTCCACGGTGATCGCGGCGCTCGCCATCCCCACCTCGGTACTCGGTACGTTCGCGGTGATGTGGTACCTCGGCTACACGCTCAACACAATCACGCTCCTGGCGCTGGCGCTGGCGGTGGGCATCGTGATCGACGACGCGATCGTGGTGCTGGAGAACATCTTCCGCCACGTGGAGGAGCACGGCCAGTCGCCGATGGTGGCGGCCGTGGAGGGCACCCGGGAGATCGGTCTCGCGGTGATGGCCACCACCCTGTCGCTCATCGCGGTCTTCATGCCGGTGGTTTTCATCGCGGGAATCCCGGGCCGTTTCTTGCGTGGCTTCGGCGTGACCATGTCGGTGGCGATCACGGTGTCGCTCTTCGTGTCGTTCACGCTGACGCCGATGTTGGCCAGCCGCTGGCTCGCGCCCCACGGTGCCCAGAAAGGCTGGCTGGAGCGGCTGGTCGACGTCTTCTACCGTCCTCTGGAAACGCTCTACATGCGCGTGCTCGGCTTCTCGATGCGCCACCGCTGGGTCGTGGTGGTGGCCGCCGTCGCGTCGATGGCCACGCTGCCGCCCCTGGTCATGGTGGCGAAGAAGGGATTCCTCCCCACCGACGACCAGGCGCAGTTCGAAGTCAACGTGCGCGCGCCGGAGGGCTACTCGCTCGAGAACACCGCGCTCGCCGCCGAGCGCATCGCCAGGGAGCTGCGGGACTGGCCAGAAGTCAGTCACACGGTGAGCACCGTGGGCGGGGGCGACATCAGCGCCGCCAACGTGGCGACGGTCTACGTGGCGCTGGTCGATCCCGAGCTGCGCGGCGAGTCGCAGCAGGCCCTGATGGATCGGGCGCGCACCGAGGTGCTCGCCAACGTTGATCCTGGCTTCATCGTGACGGCGGGCGAAGTGGCCGCCTTCGGCGGCACCGGGCAATCGACCGCCCGCATCCAGTACAACCTCGCTGGCCCCGATCTCGACGAGCTGGAGAAGACCACTGCCACCCTGGTGGAGCGTCTGCGGGCGGTGCCCGGGGCGGTAGACGTGAGCAGCTCGCTGGTGTCAGGCAAGCCGGAGCTCGGGGTGTATGTCGACCGCGAGAAGGCGGCGCAGCTCGGGGTCAACGTGCTCGACGTGGCCACCACGCTTCGTTTGCTGGTCGGCGGCGAGCTCGTGTCTACCTTCGCGGAGAGCGGCCGGCAGTACGAGATCCGGGTGCGTGCCGAGCCGCAGTTCCGCGCCGACAAGGCCACCCTGGGCCTCGTGAGTTTCCCCACCAGGAGCGGCATGGTGTCACTCGCCGACATCGCGGAGATCCGCGAGGAAGCGAGCCCGTCGAGCATCAACCGGCTCGGTCGCCAGCGCGTGGTCAACATCACCGCCAACGCCGCCCCCGGCTACGGCGACTCGGCGATCGGCGACGCCCTCAACGACATCTACGAGGAGCTCAACCTCCCCAAGACCTTCCAGCTCTTGCCGAGCGGTCAGACGAAGCTCATGGCGCAAACAGGACAGTCGGTGCTCTTCGGCTTCGGCCTGGCCTTCATCTTCATGTACCTCATCCTCGCCGCGCAGTTCGAGAGTTGGCTGCACCCCTTCACCATCCTCTTGTCGCTCCCGCTCACCCTGCCCTTCGCGGTCTTGTCGATCGTCCTCACCGGTGCGGCGCTCGACATGTTCTCCGCGCTCGGCATCTTCGTGCTCTTCGGCATCGTGAAGAAGAACGCCATCCTCCAGATCGATCACACCAACCAGCTGCGGGAGCGCGGCATGGAACGGCTGCCCGCGATCCTCCAGGCCAACCGCGATCGACTGCGTCCCATCCTGATGACCACGGTGGCCTTCGTGGCCGGTATGATCCCGCTGGTGCTCTCGCAGGGGGTGGGCGCGGGCTTCAACAAGGCCACCGCGGGTGTCGTGGTGGGCGGTCAGACCTTGTCGCTCCTGCTCACCTTGCTCGCCACCCCGGTGGCCTACTCGATCCTCGATGATCTCGTCCAGGGCCTGGGCCGCCTCTACCGGAGGTTCGCGTGATCTGGACGAGTGTCTCGTTTGCCCTCACGCTCGACGAGGCCTGGGAGGCCACCCTCGCGCACGGCGAGGAGGCCCGCATCGCCGAGGAGATCGCCCGGCAGGGGCAGATCGTGGAAACCCAGGCGTGGACCAGCCTTGGGCCTCGGGTGAGCGCCAGCGGCAACTTCATCTACAACGAACGCGAGACGACGATCAACTTCGCCGGGAACTTCCCGCCCGAGATGCTGGAGCTGGTGGAGCAGTTCACCGGCGAGCCGCTCGACCTCGGCGAGCCGGTGGTGATCAACGAGCAGTCCTACTTCGACGCGAGTGTCAGCATCATCCAGCCTCTCCTGAACTTGCGCGCTTTCCCCGGCCTCGCGGCGGCCCGTGCCATGGCCCAGGCAGGCGACGCCAACGGCGAGGCGATGCTGGGGCAACTCCACCTCGGGGTGGTCCAGGCCTACACGGGGGCCTGGCTCGCGCGGGAGGCGGAGGTCCTCGCAAGGGCGGCGCTCGAGTCGGCGCGCCAGCACGACGCCGCGATGGCGAGCTTCGTGTCGGTGGGCGCCGCCGCGCCGCTGTCGAAGCTGCAAACCGAGGTGGGCGTCCGCCGCGCCGAGCGAGAGCTGGCCGCCGTCCGCCTACGGCGACAGGACGCCGAGTTGAGCCTCGCGGCGCTCTGCAACACCGAGCCCGGCGGGGAGGTGTCGCTTCCTGAGCCCCCGTCCTTGCCCTTTGCCACCGAGGCCGATGCCCTCGCCGCCGCGCAAACCGGACGTCCGGAGCTGCGGGCGGCCCGGGCGAACGGGGTGGCGGCGCGCTCCACCGCGGCGGCCTCGGTGCTGCAATGGGCACCCACGGTCGACGCCCGGTTCACCGAGGCCTGGACCCAGAACGAGGGTTTCTCGGGCGAACCCAGCGCCTGGCAGTTCGCGCTCACGGCTTCTTTCCCCGTGTGGGACGCCGGCTACCGCGTGGCCGACAACCAGCGCGCCGTGAGCAACGCCCGCCAGGCCGACGCCGCTCTGGACAAGGTGGAGGAAGAAACGGCGGCGCTGGTGCGTGGCCTCTGGGCCAAGCTCAGCCACGCTCGGCTCGGCATCGCCGCCGCCGACGCGGAGGTGGTGGCCGCTCGCGAGTCCTTGCGCCTCGCCGAGACCGGCCTGCGCCTCGGGGCGAGCACCCCGCTCGAGGCAGAGGACGCGGCCGTCGGCGTACAAAGCGCCGAGTTGGCCTTGGCCTCGGCGCGCGTGAACGAGGTGGTGACGGCCTACGCAATCCTCGCCCTGGCCGGCCGCTAGCGAAACGGGATCGGCGCGCGCAGGCTGAGCGGCTCGCGCGAGTAGGGGTGGGAACAACGCAGCTCGACCGCGTGCAGGCACAGGCGTTCGCTCGCCGAGGCCACCCCCGGCGGCGCGTAGATCGGGTCGCCGAGGATGGGGAAGCCGAGGTGACAGAGGTGCACCCGAAGCTGGTGCGAACGACCCGTGTGGGGGCGCAGCTCGATCAGGCTCGTGCCGTCGTCGTCGCGACAAAGGACCCGGTACGAGGTCAGCGCCGCCTTGCCCGAGGCGCTCACCTCGGAGCGGGGTTCCCCAGCCAGAACGGCGAGCGGCGCGTCGATCTCGCCCGTGTCGATCGAGGGGTGCCCCGCCACGCGAGCCACGTAGACCTTCTGCACCTCGCGTTCACGGAACTGGCGGTGAAGCTCGCGCTCGGCGCTGCGTCGCAAGGCGAACAGGAGCACGCCCGAGGTGCCCATGTCGAGGCGGTGGGCCGGGTACACGCGGAGCCCCTCCGCCTCGAGCCGCGCTTGCGCGCAGTCCGCCTTGTCCGGCCCCTTGCCCGGCACGGACAACAGGCCCGCGGGCTTGTCCACGGCGAGCACGTCGCGGTCCTGGTGGAGCACGGGCAGGGGCACCCGGGCGGCCTAGCTCGCCCCACTCCGGCACGCGCGCGATAGCTCCGGGCGGTGTTTCGCTCCGCCGCCGTGGCCCTCGTCGTGTACCTCGGCCTCGCGCTGTTCATGCTCTACCCGGCGTGGACCAGCCCCGCGCACGGCGTGGTGGGTGACTGGACGCACCCCGACTGCCTCGGCAACCACTGGCTCTACCACTGGACGGCGGAGCAGCTCTCGGCGGGGGCGGGGATCCTCCACAACGACCGCTACTACGCGCCGGTGGGCGACGCGCCCTTCCTCGCGGGCAACGGCTCCGACGCTGTGTACGCCACGCTGCTTGGGAGCTGGGTCGACTGGCCCTTCTCCGTCACGCTGTGGTGCCTGCTCACCCTGGTGCTCAACGGCGTGGCCAGCGCTGCGCTCGCCGGGGCGGCGGGGGCGGGCACGGCTGGGCGGCTGGTAGCCGGGTCGTTCCTCGTGATGTGCCCCTACGTGGTGCGCGAGATGTCGGCCGGCCGCTTCGCGCAGGCGGGACTCTTCACCTCGGCCTTCTTCCTGGCCAGCTGGCTTCGATTGCTCGCCGCCCCCACGACACGCGGCGCTTTCTGGGCGGCGCTGTGGTTCAGTCTCGCGGCCTTCCAGTACTGGTACTACGGCCTCTGGATGGCGCTG
>SXON01000123.1 GCA_005778355.1 Pseudomonadota bacterium
ATGGCGACCCAGGTGTTGTTCACCAATGGCTGGCGTGCCGTCGTGTTCCGCGACCGGCTCGCCTCCACCACGCTCAGCAGCACCGCCGACGACGACGGCTACCTCTTCCTGTGGCTCCTCGACGGCGACTTGAACTTCGTCTCCGGCTACAGCGAGGAGACGCCCTTCTGGATCGCCCGGCGGAGCGGCAAGCTCTCCAACCGGCCCCACGCCACCCGTTTCTCGAACGGGACCACCGACTACCTCCTCGTGGGCTTCGACAGCGGCGGCAACGCCGTGCTTCGCGCCTACCGCCTCATCTTCGTGTAGAGCCAACGACAACCGTCGCTAGGGAATCGTCACCACGACAGCCGCCGGCCCCGTCGGGGGACTCTTCTCGACGGCGGCCCGGGCGGCCTCGGCAGCGCAGTGGGCGCGCGACTCGTTCTCGGTGGTGCCGTCGCTGGCCCAGGTGGTGCCGTCGGTGTCGACCACCACCGCCACCGTCACCGCCCCGTCCTGCGGCCACAGGCCGACGCAGGCGCGCACGGCGGGATCGTTCGCCACGGCCTCGTCGAGCGCCGTGTCTCGACCCACCGCCTCGCTGGGGACGGTGAAGCGCCAGCGGTATTGCCCGGTGTCGAGCTCGACGGTGGCGGACGAGAGACACGCCGCGGCGGGTACGCTCAGCGTGTGTTGCCCGGCCTCGTCGCGGAAGTGAAACTCGCGGAAGACGGCGCCCTCCGCTTCCTTCAGCACAAACTCGGTAACGACGGTCTGCCCGGCACTCTCCGGGCGCATCGCACGCTCGATGATCGTGCAGTAGCGCAGGCGTTTCTTGCCCCAGGGTGGCTTCGGGAGGGTCACGAAGCCTTCGGCGTCGGCCAAGCCGGCGGGCGTCGCCTCGGGGGCGCGACGGCCCTGCCACCACCACGCCGTGGCACCCGCGACGGCCAGCAGGAGCAAGGCGACGAGGGCTCGTTTCACGGCGGCCGCTTAGCCTGTCGAACCGTGCCCTCCGAGTCTCCCCGCCCCGTGCAACGCAGCGCCATCCGTCCCGACGGCACGCTCGACGTGGTGCGTCACGCGATGCCGCGCAGCCGACTCGACGATCTCTACCACCTGTTGATCACGCTGTCCTGGCCCGGCGTCCTCGCGCTCCTCGCCAGCTGCTACTTCCTGCTCAACCTCGCTTTTGGCCTCCTCTACCTGGCGGGTGGAAACAACATCGCCAACGCCCGCCCCGGCTCCCTGGTCGACGCGATGGAGTTCTCCGTCCAGACCTTCGCCACCATCGGCTACGGCGTGTTCTCCCCGGCCACCCCGTGGGCCCACTTCCTCGTGTCGGTCGAGGCCCTCGTGGGTATCGTGTTCTCTGCGCTCGCGACGGGCTTGATGTTCGCGAAGTTCGCTCGCCCCACGGCGAAGGTGCTCTTCGCGCGTCGCGCCTGCGTGAGCCTGCACGAGGGCAAGCCCACGCTGATGCTGCGCATCGCCAACGGCCGCTCGAACCTCATCATGGAGGCCAACGCCACGCTCCGGGTGTCGCGCATGGAAACCACGCGCGAGGGCGTGTCGCTGCGCCGCTTCTATGACATCGACCTCCTGCGCTCGACGAACTCGGTCTTCGCGCTCGGCTGGACGCTCTTCCACGTGATCGACGAGAAGAGTCCCCTCCGTGGGCAAACGCCGGCGCAGATGGTGGCCAACGACTCCTTGTTCATCCTCCTGGTGACCGGCATCGACGACACGGTGGTGGCCAACGTGCACGCGCGGCACGTGTTCACCGGCCGTGATCTCGCCTGGAACGAGCGCTACGTGGACGTGATGGTGCCCGGCGAAGACGGTCGCCTCGTGATGCACTACGACCGGTTCCACGACACCGTGCCGGTCGACGAGGCCCACCGGGTGACGGTGTCAACGGACCAGGGCGACTGACTCGCTGAAAATGACCCGTCGACGCGGGTAGTCGGCGAGTGGGCCAGCGAGGTGGACAGGCAGATCGGGCCACAAGGCCTGGAGCTCGGCGTCGAGCCGGGTGTGGGCCATCTTCGCCGCGTTGGCCTCCGTGAGGCGCACGTAGGTGACCGTCACCTCCACGCGCGCGGCCTGGTCGAGCTTCAGCACCGGCGTCCACGCCCGCGTCTCCCCGGCTTGCAGGCGATTGTCGGCCAGCTTCGTCGCCGGGCGACCGGTGGTGTCGTCGCCCCAGTCCCAGGTCTGGCCAATCCGGAGCTGGTCCTTGGACACCTCGACCCCCGACGCGTCGAGGGCGCGCGCCTCGACGAGCACGTGCCGCTCGGGGTCGCCGGTGGGGATCGCGTGGGCGGCGCGCGCGTTCTGGAGGCGCACCTCCACGGGGGCGGATCGCACCTCGACGTCGAGCCCGGGCTGCCAGTCGCCCGGCGCCGGGAGCTGGTCGACGTGCTTGGGTAGGCCCCCGCCGGGCCAGGTGTGCTGCCGCAATGCCTCGGCTGGGGCTCCTTCCGCGGCGGGTCGCGACGCGCCTGGCATGTGGCAGTCCACGCAATCGGCCCCCGCGAGCGGGCCCACGGTGATCTCCTCCACGGTGGTGAACCAGCACGGGAACGTCGGCGTGATCACGATGTCGGCGCCGGGGCTGTGACAGCCCTCGCACACGCCGCGGAGGGCCTCGGCATCGGCACGAACCCGGTGGGGCGCGCGTCCGCTGCCGCGGGGGCCGACCACCGTCCCCTTGCCGTCCGGGTCGCGACGCACGTGGCAGGTGGCGCAGCCGACGCCCTCGGCCACTCGCGACGCGTCGAAGCTCGGGTTCGGCGAGGTAGACAGGCGCTCGACGGAACCGGCCTCGGCGAGGCGGGTCGAGGGCGTGATGAGCTCGGCCCGTTGTGGCAGGGTCGGCGCGTGACAGTTGAGGCAGAGCCAGCGGGGCTGTCCCGGTTTCGCGAGCTCCGCGAGGAACTGCACGTCGTGGACGGCGCTGGCGTGCGTCGTGCGTGACCACTCGGCGTGGTGGTCGTCGTGGCAGCCGCCGCAAGTGGTCGCGCGCGTGTCGGTCTCCGTGCCGTCGAGCATCGCGAGCGTGGCGGGCGCGTCGATCGGCGTGGCGAAGCGGTAGTCGCCGATGCGCTCTGCGATGGTGGGCGGCTCCACGCGGGGGCCGGTACAGGCGAGCAGGAGGAGTACCACGAGGGACGGCTAGCCCGCGCCCGGGCCCGCGCCTGTCGGCCTCTTGCCGGTAAGTGAGTACTTGCTTACAGGAGCGGCATGACCCGCCGCGTGCCCGGTGCCGTTCGTCGCCAGCAGATCGCCGAGGCCGCGTTGAAGGTCTTGGCGGAGCAGGGATTGCACCGCTTCACCACCCAGGCCATCGCCGCGGAGCTTGGCGTCACCGACGGGAGCCTCTTCCGTCACTTTCCCACCAAGGCCGACCTTGTGCTCGCCGCGCTCGACGAGTTGGAGTCGCGCCTCTTCGAGGGCTTCCCGCCGGTCGACGAGGATCCGATTCGCAGGCTCGAGCGCTTTTTCCGGCAGAGGGCGGCGCTGCTCCGCGCCCAGCCGATCATCGCGCGTCTCGCGTTCTCCGAGGAATTGCCTCACGCGGCCGGGGAGCGCGGCGCCGCCAAGGTGGCGCTCTGGAAGTCCCGCTCGCTCGGCTTCATCGAGGGCTGCCTCGACGAGGCGGCAGCGTCTGGCCGTCTTCCCGCCGACCTGCCCCGCCGCGAGGCCGCGCTGGTCGTGGCCGGCACGCTCCTGGCGCTGGCGCGGCTCGCCGGCCCCGATCTCGCCGCCAGCGCCGTCGACGACGCGTGGCGGGTCCTTCACCGTTGTCTTGGAGGGGCGTGATGTCTACCGGTCGCTACAACCTTGCACTCCTTGCCGCCGCGGTGCTCGGCGGTGGGGTCGCGCTCGGCATCTCCCACGCCACCGGTCAAGGTCACGGCCACGACGCCGCCGAGGTGGCGAGCGGCGAGCCGGCCAGCGCCATCCGCGACGAGATGCAGGCGCTCCAGGTGGCCTACGATCGGCTCGGTCGCGCGGCCGTGCTCGGCGACACCACCGGTCTCGTCGAGTCCTTCCACGCGGTCCACGCGCGCAAGGCGGCCACCGAGGCGGCGCTTGCCTCCGGGGCGGCGCGACCGCCCTTGAACGGCGACCAACTCGAGGCCTTCAAGGCGCGAGATGAGGCTTTTCACGCCTCGATAGAGGCTGTCCTGCATGCCGCAGAGTCTGGCGATGCGGCCGAGTTGCGTCGTCTCCACGTGGAGCTGGGCGACGCGTGCGTCGGCTGCCACGCCCAGTTCCGGGGCGGGGTGACAGATCCGGCCCTCGCGCGCGCCGACGCGGCCGCGACGCGCCTCGCCGTTACGCTCCGAGCGAGGGTGGTGGAGGAGATGGGAAAGGGTGGCCCCCCTGCGGCCATCCGCGCGTGCAGCGAGGAGGCCCCCGCCCTCGCCGCGACGATCCGGTCGGAGACGGGCGTGGAACTGGGGCGAACGTCCCTGCGGCTGCGCAACCCGGCGAACGCGGCGCCCGAGTGGGTGGATGCCTGGCTCCGCGAGCAGGGCGAGCGCCCGGCGGCCGGGGTCTCTCCCGTCGCGACTGTAGTTGACGGCAAGGCGCGGGTGATCAAGCCGATCATCGTCGACACGCCGTGCCTCGCCTGCCACGGGTCGCCCGACACGATCTCGCCCGAGGTCCGGTCAGAGCTCGCTGCCCGCTACCCTGCCGACGCGGCCATCGGCTACGCGACGGGCGACCTCCGCGGCGCGCTCTGGGCGGAGGTCGCCGTCGCGCGCTGAGGCCCTCAGCCCGACCCCACCATGCCGCCCACCACCGCGCCGTAGAGCGTCGCGCTCCACCAGCGCGCGGTGATCGGGCAGGTACCGGTGGAACAGCCGACTACCCGGTACCAGGCGTAGCCGAGCGCCGCGCCCACGAGCACGCCGAGCAGCAGCTTCACGCGGCCCCCGTGGCGGCCCGCTCGAACAAGTCGGCCACGGCGGCCCGGCCCGCGAAGCCGATCTGCCCGTCCACGACGGTGTTGTTGCGCACCACGGCGAGCGTGGGGATGCTTTGCACCCGGAAGGCCGACGCGATGCCCGGCTCCTCGTCGACGTTCACCTTCACCACCTTCACGCGCCCGGCGTAGCGGGTCGCCAGCTCGTCGAGCACCGGGCCCATCGAGCGGCCGGGGCCGCACCAGGGCGCCCAGAGGTCGACGACGACCGGGACGCTGCTCTCCGAGACCTCGGCGCGGAAGTTGTGGGCGGTGACATGGACAGCTTGAGACATGACGGACTCCACTTGTCTCCAAGAGCCAAGAGCGGCCGGGAGTGTTGCACGGCAATAGGACGTGGGGCGTGACCGACCCTGCCGCCTGCGACCCGGAGGCCATCGCCGCGCTGGTGCGCGCGGGCGACATCGCCGCGCTCGACCGGCTCACGCGCTGCCAGGGCGAGCGGCTCCTCGCCGTCGGGCGCCGGTACTGTCGCGACGAACAAGACGCGCGCGACGCCGTCCAGGACGCGCTCCTCGCGGCGGGGCTCCACCTCGCCGACTACCGGGGCGAGGGCCCCGCCGAGGGGTGGGTGGCCCGGATGGTGGCGCGTGCCTGTGCCCGCATGCGACGAGGGCGCCGCAACGACCCGGCGCTCCACGTGCACGACACCGAGGCCACCGCCCCGGGCGACGACCCGGAGACCCTCGCCGGGCGGGCCCGGGTAGCCGAGGCGCTGGGCGAGGCCTTGCTCGAGTTGTCCCCCGCCGACCGGGCGATCTTGCTGCTCGCCGAGGCCGAGGGCTGGACCGGACCCGAGATCGCGGCGGAGCTGGGGCTGTCGCCGGGCGCCGTCAGGAGCCGGCTGATGCGCGCGCGGCAGGCCACCCGGGCGCGGCTCACGGCGCTGGCCGCCGGGGACTGACCCCCGGGGTCGGTGGTGCTACCATCGCGGTGCCCGGAGGCCCCCGTGCTCACCCTGTTGTTTGCCTGCTCCACGGTGTCGGTGACCGGCAAGGAGGCGCCTCTTGACAGCGCCCTAGACAGCGAGGCCGCGCCCGGCGACAGCGCGCCGCCCGACAGCGAGGCGCCCCCGGTGGTGGACTCGGTGGTGGTCGACAGCGCCGTCGACACGTCGACGGGTGACAGCGCCGCGCCGCCGCCCGAGCCGCAGACCTGCGCCGAGTACCTCGCCGACCAGACGGGCGTGTCGCCGGACTACGCCCAGTTCGGCCCGGTGCTCAATGACGCCTGCCAGGGCACCGACCACCAGGACATCGCTGGCATCGAGCAGGTGGTCTTCGTGGGCGACTCCATCACCGTGGGCACCCCGCCCAACACCGTGGAGGGTTTCTACCGCAACCTGCTCGCCGCCGATCTCGCCACTCGCTACAGCCTCGTGGCGCCTGAGTACGAGTGGCAGTGGTACGACGTGATCAACGGCACGGGCTACACGCAGGACTCCGGCGACTTCTCCGTGTGTGCGAAATGGGGCGGACGCACCGACGACCTCGTGGAAGACCACGCCCAGGTGAGCGACTGCATCCCCGAGTCGCGCGCCGGGGAGACGACGCTGGTGTTCATCACCGTGGGCGGCAACGACCTCTTCGCGCTGGTGGAGGACTACCACGCGGGCATTCCCGTGGGGGACCTCTGGCTCGAGGTGGAGGCCGAGGTGGCCCGCATCGAGGAGGCCGTCAGTTGGATCAAGTCCGACAAGACACGTTTCCCCGGCGAGATGTTCGTTGTCTTCGCCAACATCTACGAGTTCACCGACGGAATGGGCAACGTGGACGCCTGCCCTGGCGCGGAGTCGCTTGGCTACGTCTACGACCTCTCCGCGCCCGAGCTGGTGGACATGATCCGCTACTACGAGGAAGGGTACATGCGGGTGGCGGTAGAGACGGGTAGCGACATGGTTTTCATGTCCGAGGGTTTCTGCGGGCACGGCTACAACGCCGAGGATCCCACCGGACCCTGCTACCGCGAGGACGACCGCGAGCTGTGGTTCGACATGACCTGTTTCCACCCCAACGACGCGGGTCACACGGCGATCGCCGAGATGTTCCTATCGACGGTGGAGCAGTAGCTCACGTGGGTAGCGACCGCCGCGCGAGCACCGCGTGCAGCGAAGCCCCGGCCACGTCGATGTAGAGCTCCCCCTCGTTGACCGAGAGTGCCCAGTGGGTGCGCTTCTCGAGCCTCTCCGCGAGCGCAGTGACGAGGCCGCGGTCGAGCTCGATGATCTCCACGCGCTCGGGGGCGTGCACCTTCTGCCCGGCCAGCTGGCGGTACCACGCCGCCGGGTCCTTGTGGCAGTACACGCGGACTCGGCGGCAGGCCTTGCTCGCCTTGTGCAGCCGCGCCGCGTCGGGCGTGCCCACCTCGATCCAGGCCTGGAGTTGCCCGGTGAGGTCGTGCACCCAGAGGGCCGGCTCGTCGGCGCTGCTGAGGCCCCCGGAGAACTCGAGGCCTTCAACCAGTTCCAGGGCGTAGGCGAGCACCCGAGCGACGAGGTACTCGGCGCTCTCGGAGGGATGGCGTGCCACCTTCAGGGTCAGCGTCTCGTAGAGGCCCCGGTCTACATCGGAGAGCGCGACCTCGAAGTTGTGCACGGTGGCGGTGAGGGCCATCCGCCGGGGCTAACGCGGGGGTCGAAGCCTGCGGCGCAGCGCGAGCAGCCCCGCCGCCAACGTGGCCACCCCGCTCGTCGCAACCGGCAACCCACACACGCCCACCTCGTAGGACATCGAGGTGACCCCGTCGTCGATCCCGTCGAAGGCGTCGTCCACGCCAATCCCACCACACGCCGGACCGGGGAGCTCCGCGCCGATCTCGTCCTCGATCCAGTCCACCACCGCGTCCGGTCGAACGTAGATGCCGCCCTCCGAGCACGGAAGCCGCGCGTCGTCGTAGCCGCGGGAGGTGATGCCCACGAGGTAGAAACCATCGTCCGTCTCGAGGTAGAGCGGGCCGCCGGAGTCGCCGAAGCAGGCGTCCACGCCGCCGCCGCCGGCACCGAGCTCACCGGACGGCGAAACTTTCTTGTTGCATCCGCTCTGGAGGTCGGTACAGTCTGGGTCTTGCACCTCGGTGTAGCCCTCCTGCAAGCTGGTGCCGTACACCTCGCCCCTTGTGTCGGTGGCGCCATAGCCGACCACGGCCACGCTCGCGCCCTCGGCGAGCCACTCGTCGAGCACGCAGGACTGGGCGATCAGCCTGGGCTCTACGGTGGACTTCTCTTCCAGGAAAACGAGCGCCAGGTCGTAGGTGCGTGCCCACTTGGGGTAGGCCACCACCTTGCGTGCGGCGATGCGCTCGCCCCCTCGCTGGAAGTCGATGGTATCGAGCTTCACGGCGGTGATCCCCGCCGCGCAGTGACCGGCGGTGAGCACCACGTCGGGCGCGATGAGCACGCCGGTGCATCCCACCTCGTTGCCGAAGTAGATCGCCGCCACGTCAGGCCAGGTGCCGCGGGCGGCCGGGCTGCCGCCGGTGACGCCGTCCTCGTTGCCGTCGTCGGGCAAGACGGCATCGTCGGGCTCCACAACGCCACCACCTTCGCCACCGGTCGACGAGGTTTCAGGCGGCAGCGCCGCGAGGGCCGGGGTAAACGCACAGACCAGCAAGAGTTGCATGAAGGGCTCCGGGGAAGCAGGTTGGCACTGGTCACGACACCGCAGCGCGCGGCGCCGTGACCGGTTGACAATCGGGTTGCAAAGCGCGACAGCTGGTGACAGGTGCAGCCCCGGGCCGGGGGGGCCCTACTCGCAGGCCAGGAATTCGCTGCCGAGGTCCCAGGTCTTGATCAGCGTGGAGAAGCCGGCCGGCCGGTCGGCGCAGGCCGTCTCAGCGAGGCTCTCGGCCGCTGACCAGTCGTCGACGTACTCCACGTGGAACACCGCCTTCCCCGCGTCGGTGAAGGGATCCAGGCGCCCGCACTCGTCGAAGCTCATGCACTCCTCGTTGAGCGCCCAGTCGAAGTCGGGCTCGAGGTTGCGCACCTGGTCGAGGTCGTTCTTCAGGCCCACCGAGAGGCCGCGTGCGTGGGCGGCCTCGGCGAGGAAGCGGTTGTAGTCGAGCTGATCGTCGGCCTCGAGGCCGAAGCCGTTGTCGTTGGCGTAGCCGTCGACGTTGTCGGGCTCCACCGCGTCGCAACCGCGGTCGACGGCGTGATCGAGCCGTGCCTCCATCAGCGCTCGCACGGTGGCGTCGCGCACGTCGAGCCAGCGTTCGCCTGCCCAGCCCTCCAGCGGCTCCCCGAGCGCTTCGTCGGGGAAGTCGCCCGCGTCGTCGCGCCAGTCCTCATGGCTCCCGGCAGAGAAGTAGCAGATGACGACGCGACCGTCGTCGCGAAGCGACTGGAGCGCGCGGTCGGGCGTGTCGAAGAGGTCGATGTCGTAGGCCTCCACGTCGAGGCTCGTGTCCACGTCGCCGCTGAGCTGCCACTGCCAGGTCGTGCCGGGGGCCGGCGCCCACCACTCGCTCGACGGCACGCAGGCGAACAGAGAGAGCAGCATCTCGGGAGCATATCCGGGTGATTCCCTGCCTCGCAGCGGATTGCGAGTCGGGGTTAGGGGGTCGTGCAGGGCGGCGAGCCGCCCCTCCGAAGCCTTCGCGTCCCCAGAGGTCTCCCATGCTCCTTTCTCTCGCTCTCTCCGTGCTCGTTGCCGAAGCCCGCGCCGACGGTGCGGCCACCTACGCGAGTCTCTGCTCGTCCTGCCACGGCGCGGCGGGCGCGGGCGACGGCGTTGCGGGGGCTGGTCTCCCCGTGAAGCCGGCGAACTTCACCGATCCCGCCTTCTGGAACGCCACCCGCACCGACGAGTACCTCAAGACGGTCACCACCAAGGGGGGCGCCGCCGTGGGCAAGTCACCCTTGATGGCCCCGATGGGCGCCGGGCTGTCGGAGGCGCAGCTCAACGAGTTGATCGCGTACTTGAAGACGCTCAAGAAGTAGGTCATCACCCTCTCGCCGTCCGTCGTCTGTCAACCCATTCCATTCATCCGTCGTGACGCCGCTGGCGCACGTCGCCGTCCGGTGGGTGTCGACGGTGCCTGGCCTGGTCCCGGGGTGGTGTCCGGCGAGCCACGGGCGGACGTGTTCCACCGGGTTCACGGGGAGGAGCC
>SXON01000124.1 GCA_005778355.1 Pseudomonadota bacterium
CACCACTTCAGCCCACGTTAGACGGTGTGAATGCTCGCGTCGCTGCTCCTCGCCTGCTTCCTTCTCGATCCCCAGCCCGCGAGCGACCCGGTCGTACAGGTCGAGGCCACCGACGCCGAAATGAACGCGGCGATCGCCCAGGCCCGCGCCACGCTCCCCGACTTCTGGACCGCCCTCGGCCAACACGACGCGACCACGGACATGTTCGCGCTGAAGGTGGCTTTCCCCTACGGGCTCGACAACCACGAGCACATCTGGTGCCAGGAGGTGAGTCGCGCGTCGACCGGGATCAGCGCGACCGTCGGCAACGCGCCTGAAGCGCCCGTCGGAGTGAAACTCGGCGACAGGGTGACGGTGAACGAGGCCGACGTCAGCGACTGGATGTACACCCGCGACGGCAAAATCATCGGCGCCTACACCCTGCGCGTGCTGCTGGCGATCGAACCCTCGCCGGAGCTCGACTCCATGCTGGCCCCCCCGGACGCCCGGTGAAGGCCCGCCGGATTCTCATCGCTGTCGCCCTCGCCTACGCGGCAATGTGCACGCTCCTTTTCTTCAAACAACGCGACCTCCTATACCCCGCGCCCCCTCCCCTCCCCCTCTCGCTCGACATCGGCGGACAGAGCGCGCGCGTCGCCTTTCCCGGCGGCACCGTGCCGCTCTGGTATCGGCTGGTCGACGGCGCACCCACCGCGGCCTTTTTCCACGGCAACGGAGGACAGTTGCAGCGAAGTGTCCCGACCGGTCGCGACGCCGTCGCTGCGGGGCTGGGTTTCGCCGCCATCGAGTACCCCGGCTATGGCATGTCCGAGGGACCGGGCCCCACCGAGGAAGGCCTCCTCGCCGCCGCTCGCGCCGGACTCGACCACCTGGCTTCGGTTGGCGTCGCGACGCCGGTGTGCGTGGGCCACTCCCTGGGCAGCGGCGTGGCACTCGCCATGGCCGCCGAGCAACGATGCGCGGCCCTGGTGGTGATCTCCGCCTACACATCCATCGCCGATATGGCCCAGTACAACTACCCCTATGTGCCTGCGCGTTGGCTGGTGCTCGACCGCTTCGACAGCCTCGCCCGCGCGGCGAGCGTCCGAGTGCCGACGCTGGTCCTGCACGGTCGCGACGACACCCAGATTCCGCCCGCCATGGGACGATCAATCGCCGACGCCATCGATGGCGCCCGCTTCGAGCTCCTCGACGCCGCCCACAACGACATCGTCACCCCCGAACTATGGGCGATAGTGGCTAAGTTCGTACAACACTGAACCGCGCGGGACCGCCGGCAAGCTTGTCGTTGTCGAGGTACCAGCGGAGCCCATCCACGCAGCTTGCGAGCTCCGGTCGCCCGGACAGTTCGACGAGCAATAGCTCCCCCTCGCTGCGACGCAACGCAGAAACAGCACCGGCGAAGTTGCTCAACCCGAGCTCGCCTGCGGTGAGCAAACTCAGGTTCGCCATCGCGTACTCGTGGTCGTGAATCAACGCCGCCGTCCAGAGCCCGGCGCCCTCCGCGAGCAGGGGACGCAGATCCGGCGTCCAGGGCAACAGCCCCGCGACCACGCAACGTTCCCATCCCGCGCGAATGTCCGCGAGGCAGGCCGCCGCCCCCGGGTCGACCCACGGCAGCGCCCGCACCTCGGCCTGTGCACGTTGGTAGGCGAACTCCACGAGCGCGGGATCTACGTCCCCCGGTCGCGACAGGTTCACCGCCAGCCACGCGCCCCTCGTGTCCGCCCTGAGGCACGACTCCAACTGGGGCCGAATCTCCGCCTCCAGCGGCGTGGCCTGAAGCGCCCTGAGGAGCTCGCCCGCCTCGGCGTGGCCCGTCTGGTGCGACTCCGGCATCATCGGGTCGTGTGGCCGCTGGGAACAATCGTAGAGCCGGGCAGAAAGCTGGGCAACGGTGCTGGGCAATCGTATCACTCGCGCCCGATATCCCGCGCCCCGGAGGGCGCATGGCCAGCGCCGGTCAACACTCGTCCGCTCGCCGTACGCACACCGTGGGCTCGCCCTCGCTCCGCGTCGGCAAGGACAGGGACACGATCATCTGGCCGACCATGGAACAGTTGGTGTCACAGCCGCCGCTCGAATCCGCGATACCGATCGCCACGTGGATCGGCTGCCCGCTCGCCTCGGTCGCCGTGGTGGTGACCACCGACAGGCCGCAGGTGCCCGGCACCACGACGAGGCCGGCGGCCACGCGGTGGTTGCTGAAGTCCACCGAGCCCGGGGTCGTCTCGAGGGTGAACTTCGCGATCCAGGCCTCCCAGTCGCCTGCTGTCGCGAACACCTGGTGTTCCACCGCCTCGCCCCCCCAGTCGCCGTCGTCCACATAGCTAGCGTTCCCGGCGTACACCGTTTCGAAGCCCACTGCGTCGCCGGGGTGTGCCTCGCAGTCACCCGAGCTTGCCCCGGGGCTGGCGCTGTCCGCCGTGTCGCGAGCCGTGTCGTCCGGCGGCGGGGGTGAAGCATAGGCGAGCAGCAGCAGGAGCATGTCGCGACCATAGCCAGGGCCAGGCTTGAACGAACCATCCCCCCCTTGCCCGACCCCAGGCACCGTGTGAAATGACCCGGCCTTGGTCACCGTCCAGTTCACGCGCCACCTCTTCACCTTCTTCCCGGTGCTCGCCGAGGGAGAAGTCAAGATTGAAGCTAGTACAGTGGCCGACCTCGTCCGTGCGCTGGAGGCGCGGGCGCCGGGCATCGCCTTCTACCTGTGCGACGAGCTCGGCCGGCTCCGCATCCACGTCAACATCTTCATCGGCCCCGATCGCATCAAGGACCGTCGCAACCTGAGCGACAAGTTGTCGCCGGGCGACACGGTCCACATCCTGCAAGCTCTCAGTGGAGGTTAGAATGTCCCGCCTGCTCGTCGCCACCCGCAAGGGCACGTTCATCGTCGAGAAGTCCAACGGTGCCTGGGTGTCACGGCTCTCTGGCCACGCCGGTCAGGGCGTGAACATTGTCGCGAAAGACCCTCACACCGGTCGCCTGTGGGCCTTGCTCGGCCACGGTCACTGGGGTGCCAAGGTCTCGATCTCCGACGACGGCGGCGACACCTGGCAAGACAACGTCGCCCAGGTGAAGTACCCGGAGGGCACCAAGTTCATCGCGCAGGACATGTACGAAGACGCGAGCTCCGAGTACGGCGTGGGCTGGAAGATCTCCACGAAGCCGGCCACGCTCCAGAAGCTCTGGTCGCTCGGTTTCGGCCCCGGCGGCCGCGTGTACATCGGCACCATCCCCGGCGGCCTCTTCGAGAGTCACGACAATGGCGCCACCTTCTCGCTCAACATGGCGCTCTGGAACCACGAGTCGCGCGGCGGCGATCTCAGCGTCGACACCCCGAAGACGGAAACGAAGTGGTTCGGCACCCCGGCCTCCGAGGGCGGCGACTTCGCGCCGGGCATCCACTCCATCAACGTGCACCCCACCGATCCCAACCGCATCCTCATCGCGGTGTCCACGGCCGGGGTCATCGGCACCACCGACGGCGGCAAGACCTGGCACAGCCGCAACAAGGGCATGAGCATGGACCACACGCCCGAGGCCGAGGCCGAGTGGGGCCATGACACCCACCTCATCGACCAGTGCCAGAGCGACCCCGCGCACGTGTGGCAGCAGAACCACGCGGGCGTGTTCTACAGCGCCGACGGCGCCGCGACCTGGAACAAGGTGAGCGTGCCCGAGCAGGGCGTGCACTTCGGCTTCCCGGTGGCCGCCGACGCCCGCGATGGCCGCCGCGCCTGGCTGCTCCCTGCCCAGAGCGACCAGCAGCGCACCACCATCAACGGCAGCCTCTTCGTGGCACGTACCGACGACGGCGGCAAGACCTGGCGGCAGCAGCGCAACGGCCTCCCCCAGGAAGGGGCCTACGACGTGGTGTACCGTCACGCGCTCGCCTCGATCGGCGACCTGGTGGCCTTCGGGAGCACCACCGGCAACCTCTACGCCAGTGAAGACGGCGGCGAGAGCTGGGTTTGCGTGGGGAACAACTTTCCCCCGATCTACGCCGTTCGTTTCGGCTAGTCCGCGCGGAAGGCCGCGAGCTTGGTCGGCGTGCTCAGGTACACCCACCCGCCTTCGGCCAGGACAATCGGGCTATCCAGGAGTCCGAGTTTCTCGCTTCCGAGCTTCGTCCGCCATTTTTGGCGTCCGGTCGCGGCGTCGATGGCGCACAGGTCGACGTGGGTGACAAAGCCGTCGGAAGGCTGCCAGCAACCGGAGTAGATCGTCCCTCCGTGGAGGGCGGGCATGCCGGCCGCGTCGACCGTCGACGTCCACCCCGAGGCACCGAAGCGCTTCAGCTCGCGGGCGGTGACGAGCACCACGTCGTCGCCGATCAGCACGGGGAAGCTGGGATTGTGCACGGCGCCCAGCGTCGTCGCGCACCCGAGGGGCGCCTCCGCCAGCGTGAACGCCAGCGCCTGGGCACAGCTCGGCCCATCGAGAAGGACAAGGGCATCGTCGATGCCCGCCACCACCTTGCCATCGCCTCGAACCGCCACGAAGAACGTGTACTCGCCCTTGACCGCCCCCAGCCGCTTGCCCGCGATATCGTACAGCACGATCGCGCCATGCGTGTGACGCGCGCGGACGCCCGCGGCATTGGCAGACACCATGTCGAGCCAGATGGGCATCCGGATGCTCGCCTCGCTGAGCGACAGGCAAGCACCGGGACAGAGCGACGGTTCGACCTTGGCCCAGCGCCCGTCCGCGAGCTGGACGATCACCCCCGTCCCCTGCGACGTGCCCACCTGCAAGACCGGCGCCCTCTCGTCGAGGGACGGCACCGGGATGGTCCAGCGAAGCGAGCCGTCGGCGTGGGCCACGCAGGCCAACTCCCCGGACTGCAGCCCCACGACCGAGCAACCGCTCGGCGTGGTGGCGATCCAGCCCTCGTGGACCGAGAGTGGCCGCGTCCAGGCCACGCGCCCGTCGCGCACGCCGATGATGTCGAACTCGCGGAGCAAGAGGACCACGCCGTCGATGGCGGCGATGTCCCGCGCCTCGCCCACGTCGATCACCCACGCGGGCGCGGCAGCGAGGGCGGCGCCAAGCAGCATCCGGCGCGCTAACCTCGCGGGTGTCCATCGAGATCCTCCACGGCGACAACGCCGCGATCCTGCCCACCCTCGCCGCCGAGCATTTCCACCTCGTCTACATCGACCCGCCCTTCAACACCGGTCGCACCCAAACACGGCAGCGACTGGCGGTCACGCGCGACGAGGATGGCACGCGCACCGGCTTTGGCGGGCACCGCTACCGCGCGTTGCCGGTGTCGTCCGCCTCCTACGCCGATGACTACGACGACTACCTCGCCTTCCTTGCGCCCCGAATCGCCGAGGCGCGGCGAGTGCTTCGACCGGACGGGAGCTTCTTCCTACACCTCGACTACCGCGAGGTTCACCACGCCAAGGTGCTGTGCGACCAGGTGTTTGGACGTGAAGCCTTCATCAACGAGATCATCTGGGCCTACGACTACGGCGGGCGCTCGAAGTCGCGATGGTCGGCCAAGCACGACAACATCCTCTGGTACGCCAAGAACCCGCGTCGCTACACATTCAATTACGACGCGATCGACCGCGTCCCTTACATGGCCCCCGGGCTGGTGGGCCCCGCGAAGGCCGCGCGCGGCAAGACACCCACCGACTGCTGGTGGCACACCATCGTGAGCCCCACCGGCAAGGAAAAGACCGGCTACCCCACGCAGAAACCTCTGGCGATCCTCGAGCGCATCATCAAGGTGCACACCCGCCCCGGCGACCACGTTCTCGACTTCTTCGCGGGGAGCGGCACCACCGGCGAGGCTGCGGCGCGAAACGGTCGCAATGCCGTCCTCGTCGACAACCATCCCGCAGCCATCGAGGTGATGCAACGTCGACTCGCGCCGTTCTTGGCGTGCTAGGCTGGCGGCGTGTTCCTCCTGCTCGCCTGCTCCGACTACGAGGTGAAGAACCTCACAGTGGAAGACCACTTCGTGCAGGACGAGTACCCACCGGCCGACGTGCTCTTCGTGGTCGACGACAGCGCGTCGATGGTGGAGGAGCAGGAGCGCCTCGGCGCGAACTTCGGTGCCTTTGTCGAGCTTCTCGGCACCACGACCGCCGACTACCGCATCGGGGTCACCACCACCGACCCCGACAACGGCGGCGTGCTCGCGGGGCCGGTGCTCGACGCCGACACCGAGAACGTCATCGCCGCCTTCACGGCGATCGTCAGCGTGGGCACCAGCGGCAATCGCGACGAACAGGGCCTCGCGATGGCGGCCCTGGGCGTCCGCAGCGACGTCAACCCGGGCTTCCTCCGCCAGGACGCCTACGCGCACGTGGTGTTCGTGAGCGATGAAGACGACCACAGCGAGGGCGAGGCCGAGCGCTACGTCGACGCGCTCCGCCAGTCCGCACCCGGCGAGGGCGTTTACGCTCATGCGCTGGTGGGCGACGAGCCTGCCGGCTGCCTCTCTGGCACCTCGGCGGCGGGGGCCGGCACGCGCTACCTCGCCGTCGCGAGCGCGCTCGACGGCCTCACCGAGTCGATCTGCGCCGACGACTACGCCGTGGTGCTGGAGGCCATCGGCTTGCAAGTGAGCGGCTGGAACCCGGTGTTTCCCCTCACCGAGATCGCCGCGAGCGAGACCATCGAGGTCAACGTCGATGGCGTGTACATCCCCGAGCGCGAGGCCGACGGCTGGAGCTACAGCATCGGCGACAACGCGGTGATCTTCGCCGGGCGAGCAATCCCGCGGCCGGGCATGGAGGTGCTCGTGAGTTACCAGAAGGGGGGGTGACGCCGTATGGTCGCTGCTTGGATGCCTGATCAACACCGCGCTCTACGAGGAGCGCATGCAGGAACTCACCGACGCCGATGTCGACGGCTTCCGCAACCCCGCTGAGGGGGGCAACGACTGCGACGATCACGACGCGTCGGTGTACCCGGGCGCGACCGAGGTTCCCTACGACGGCATCGACCAGGACTGCTCGGGCGCCGATCTCGACGACGTGGACGGCGACGGCTTCGTCGAGGGCGAGGATTGCGACGACGACGTGCACCCTTGCATTGCCGACGCCTGCTACGACGGCGTCGACAGCGATTGCGCCGGGAACGACGACTTCGATTGCGACGGCGACGGTGCGCGAGTGGACAGCAGCACCGGCGGCACCGACTGCGACGACGGCAATGCCAGCGTGTACCCCGGCGCGACCGACACCTGCTACGACGAAGTCGACGCAGACTGCGCGGGCGACGACGACTTCGACTGCGACCGCGACGGCTTCACCGAGGATGCGGGCGACTGCGACGACGACGACGCCGAGCGCTTCCCTGGTGCCGACGAGGGTTGGAGCGACCTGGGCACCGACAACGACTGCGACGGGGCCATCGACGACCCAGTGAGCGCGTCGCTCGGCGACGCCGACGTCGTCATCGATCCACCGCTCGACTACGGCTACTTCGGCTCGCGCCTCGGGACGGTGCGCGACGTCGATGGCGACGGGCTCGACGAGGTGTTCATCTCCGCGCCCTACGCCGGCCCAGACGTGGCGTACCAGGGGGCGGCGTTCCTGGTGCCCGGCGCCGACCTCGTGGGTCATCTCGTCCTCGACGCGGCCGCCGACCACCTGCTCGCCCCCGACACCTACGCCTTCCTCACTGCCCATGGCACCGGTGGCCTGGACGGTCTCGACGGCGAATACCTCTTCGCGAGCTCCGGCGCCGCCGAGGGCGGCGCTGGTGTCACCTGGGCCGTCGCGACCGAAGATATCCTCGGCGGCGGCGCGCAGTCCCCGGGCGACCTCGCCGCCGCCACGTTCACGGGCGGGTCAGGCGACTACTCTGGGACTGCACCGGTCACCGGTCGCGACATCGACGGTGACGGCCTCGACGACGTCATGCTCGACGCGGCGGGTACGGGTCGGGCGCTCGGCTTCTCGTCGCCAGGGAGCGACGCGCACCACGCGGACGATGCCGACTGGGTGTGGACCCCTTCCGTCTCGAGTGGCTACCTCGTGCTTCGCGTTCCCGGCGACGTGGACGGCGACGGCGTGGACGACCTCGGTCTGAGCCAGGGGCCAAACGGCGACGCCGACGTCGGCGCGGTGCTGATCGCAGGCGGGAGCGGGATCCAAGGTGGGGAGTTTGGGGAGGGGGCCGCGCTGTCGCTGCTCGGGACGCCCACGTTCGAGGCCGTGGCGGATCTCGACGAGGGGCGGGCTTTGTTTACCCTGGAGTATGGCGGCGCGGTGCTCGTCGATCCTCCGCTGGGTGCCACACTCGACCCCGACGCGGATGCCGACTTTCACCTCTACCGCCTCCCCGGCGAGGGCAGCCTCACGGGCGCAAGCTGGGTCGAGTGGTTCGGCGATGCGGGCGACTCGCTGCTCATTGGTGCGCCGGCGAGCCCTGATGGCGTGGAAATGGGCGAGATCCTGGCGTGGCAGAAGGACGAGATCGCCCTCCACGCCTATGCCTCCGACCTTCGCCTCCGCGCCGTTGGTGAGGCGCCGGGTGATCGGGCGGGCGAGGCCATCGCGCTCGTTCCTGACTTCTCTGGTGACGGGCACGAAGACCTGCTCGTCGGCGCGCCGCTTGCGGACGGCAGTTTCGCGGACTCCGGGCGCGCGTGCCTGCTCGCCGCACCTTGAGCGCCGACGCTACCCACTCCCCGTCGCCCGAAGTCATCCCCCCAAAAACAAGACACTCACCCGAGTCATCGGGGAAAAAATAGGACTCGGAGGCCGCGCCAGCGTGCCGAGCAACGGACAAAGCGTCACTTTCGACGAGCTCCCCGGTGGTGATCGAACCCTCACGCGGGTTTTTGTCCTAAATCTTCCCACATGAGTCGAGCCAGCGTCTCGAAAACGGGGGCTTGACCTCGGGTGATGGTGTCGCCCGGCGCGAAACCTGTGGCGATCCATGTCGCGACACGCGAGAGGCACGCCCCCGCCAGCCCCGCGACGAGCGAGCCCCCGCCAGCCCCGCGACGAGCGAGCCCCCGCCCCCTCCGATCCTCCCACCGCGTCGAGCTCCCCCCACTTTGATCCCCCGTTGACACCCCCGCGCCTAGGATCCTCCTCGGGCCGCATGCGCTGCCCACGGAGAATCCCATGCTCGAAATCCTACTCTGGGTAGGCGCGGTCAAGTTCGCGCTGCTCACTTTCCTCTACATTAGCGGCACCCTTCGCTACATCCCCAACCACAAGGTGGGCGTGGTGGAGAAGCTCTTCTCCTTGCAGAACGGCTCCGTGCGCGACGGCTTTCTCGCGCTCGAGGGCGAGGCCGGCTTCCAGCCCGAGGTCCTGCGCGGTGGCTGGCACGTCTTCACCCCCTTCCAGTACCGAGTGCACAAGGTGCAGTTGGTCACCGTGCCGCAGGGTCGCATCGGCTACGTCTACGCGCGCGACGGCAAGCCCCTCGCCAGCGACCAGGCCCTCGCCAGCAACCGCGCCGTCGACAACTTCGAGGACGCCCGCGCGTTCCTCAAGGAAGGCGGCCAGCGTGGCCCCCAGCGCCGCCTCCTGCGCGAGGGCACCTGGGCGATCAACCTCGCGCAGTTCGCCGTCTTCGTCGACGAGACCATCTACGCTCTGCCGCTGGAAAAGTCCGACACCGAGCGTTTCCAACGCATGGCGCAGCTGGTGCGCGACCGCGATGGCTTCACGCCCGTGGTGCTCCGCGGCGTCGACGACCGCGTCGGCGTCGTCACGGTGCACGACGGCCCCGCCCTGCCCTCGGGCGAGATCATCGCCCCGCCGCCGCCCGACAACCTCGATCGCTTCCAGGACGCCGACCGCTTCCTCGCTGCCGGTGGGCGGCGTGGTCGCCAGCTCGAGGTGCTCGTCGAGGGCACCTGGTACATCAATC
>SXON01000125.1 GCA_005778355.1 Pseudomonadota bacterium
AGGTGGAGCACCCGGTCCCCGAGATGGTCACCGGGCTCGACCTCGTGGAGCTGATGTTGCGCTCGGCGGCGAACGAGCCGTTGTCGCTGTCGCCTACCTTCTCCGGCCATGCCATCGAGTGTCGCATCAACGCGGAGGACGACCATTTCAGGCCCGTCCCCGGGCTCGTGTCGCGACTGGTCTTGCCCGAGGGGGAGGGGATCCGTGTCGACACCTACCTGCACGAGGGCGACCGCATCCCACCCCAGTACGACTCGATGGTGGCCAAGGTGATCGTGCACGCGCCCACGCGCGACGAGGCGATCACTCGCATGGAAGGGGCACTTTCACAGATGGTCGTCGAGGGCGTACCCACCAGCATCGGCATCCACCGCGCCATCCTCGCCTCGGCGCGCTTCCGCTCCGGCGACTACGACACCACCTCCCTGCCCGAGATGTTGGCCGCGCCGTGAGCACCCGGGTGCCGCTCCTGGTCACCTTCGTCGTCGCGATGGCGTGGCGGCTATTCATCCTCTACCAGTGGCCCACCGCCTACTCCTTCGACGGCTACCAGCGCTGGGCCGGTCGCGACCACGTGCTGGTGCAAGACTGGCTCCCGGCCACGCAGTCGATCATCTGGGCGGTGGCCCAGCTGAGCGGCGGCATCCACGCCGGTCGCATCGTGATGTCGATGGTCGCGGCGCTGGCGGCGGTGATGGGCGGAGTCTTGGCGCAACACTTCGCCCGCCAACGCTGGGGCGAGCACGGCGCCGCCGTGGCCGGCTGGGCGATGGTGGTGGCGGGCGTGTTTGGTCCCTGGGGCAGCTGGGGCACGGTTTTCTACCAGGAATCCACCTTCCTCCTGGTCTTGTTCAGCGGTCTCGCCCTCGCCCTGAAGGGCCACCTGCGGGCCGCCGACCTCGTGGTGGGGCTGCTCGGGCTGGTGCGCTACGAGGGCTGGCCCTGCATACTCCTCTACATCGCCTGGCGCAGGCAGATCGGGGCCGGCGTGGCGCTCTGGGGCATCGCCACCTGGCTTGCCATCCGGGGCCTGGGCATCGAGGGCTACCACGCCAGTCCGGTCAACTTCGCCGACTGGGAAGGGCTCGGCGAGCGCTTCGATTGGAAAGCCTACCGTCACGACCTGGGCAACCTGCTCTACCGGGTGGCGATGTCCGGTTCCTTGTTCTGGACCCTGCTCGCGGGGCTCGGCCTCTGGCTCACGCGTGGACTGCGTGGACCGGGCCTCATCGCCTTGGTGTACCTCTCGCAAGTGGCCGCCACGCTGGCCTGGCTGGCGGGTCTCGAGGTGAGCACCTCGCGGATGCTGGTGATCCCCACCGGCTTGGCGCTCGTGCTCGGAGCCACGGCGGTGGCCTACCTGGAAACCAAGGTGCCACGAGTGCTCGTGCCCATCGCGCTGGCCATCACGCTCGCGGTGCACGTGAGCGACGGGGGGCGCCGCGCGAAGGTGGAGAGTGGGCGGGTGATCAAGGAGCGGGGCGCGGTCGCGCTGATGGAAGACTGCCCCGGGTGCACCTGGTGGGTGTTGCCGCGCCGCAAGATGGGCACGCGGGAGCGGCACGACGGCTGCGAGGTGATCCAGGGCATCACCGACATGCGCCACGGCGACGAGTTCTACTGCGCGCCCTGGGTGGAGCCGGAGAACGCGATGAGCCTCTACTCGAGCTGCTCGGGCACCATCCGGTGGGACGGCGGCAAGCGCGAGTACGTGATGGAGCGGCACCTCCCCGGCGGCACCACCGCGCCGCCCGACATGCCGGCCGACGACCCGAGCACCGGCGGTGGCGACGGGGGGGAGGACTAGCCCGTGGGCGAGCGCCTCAAATCCGTCTCTGCGGCGGTGCTCTACGCCTTCATCCTGGCTTTTGCGTGGCGTGTCTTCCTGGTGTACGCCTACCCGGGCAACTACGCCTTCGATGGGCTGCAACGTTGGGCGGGCCGCGAGCACGTGCTCGTGCAGAGTTGGCTCCCGGCCTTCCAGGCCGTGCTCTACGCGTGTGACCGGATTGGCCTGACACTCGCCGAGTCGCGGACAGTGCTCGCCGGCGTAGGCGCGCTCGGCATCGCCCTGGCCACCGCCCTCGCGGGACGCCTGGGCGGCTGGCGCGCGGCCTGGGCGTTTGTGCCCTTCGCGCTCTACGGTCCCAACGTGTGCTGGACCATCGCCCCCTACCAGGAAGGTGTATTCCTCGCGGTGGTCACCGGTGCGCTGGTGCTCGGCACCTTCGAACGATGGTTCCTGGCCGACCTCTTGATGGGCCTCACCGGGCTTGTCCGCTACGAGGGCTGGCCCTTCGTGGCCGTGTGGATCCTGTGGCGTCGTGACCCACGCGCGTTGTTGTCCCTCTGGGGCATCGGGGCGTGGCTCCTCGGCAAGTACGGTCTCGGATGGACGGGCTACCGGGCCTCGCCCGTCGACATTCGCGACTGGGAGGGCATGTTCACGCGGTTCTCGCCGTCGATCTTTCTGCGCGACACTGGCTACAACATCGAGCGCACGTGGGACAGCGGGGCCTTCTGGTGGATCGTGGGCGCCGTGGTGGGCGCGCCCCTGGTGGCCACGCGTTGGAAGCGGCTCTTGTGGGTGTGGCTCGCGGTGCAGGTGGCGATCACCTGCGCGTGGATGATCGCGCTCGAACGCTCGATGTCACGAATGATGGTGGTGCCGGTGATGTTGTTCGCGCCCATTGGGGCCGTGGGCTTCGTCCGC
>SXON01000126.1 GCA_005778355.1 Pseudomonadota bacterium
TCTGAGACGCGCAACCGGCTTCGCCGCGGAGGCGCGCGGTTCCGAGACTCGTAGGAACGCGGCCGACAAGGCCGCGAGCCCGCCGTAGCCCGCCCGGCGGAGGACGGGCGCAAAGCCCGGCCGTGAGCCGGGCGAAGCCGCGCAAGGTGATCCAGCACGTCTGAGACGCGCAACCGGCTTCGCCGCGGAGGCGCGCGGTTCCGAGACTCGTAGGAACGCGGCCGACAAGGCCGCGAGCCCGCCGTAGCCCGCCCGGCGGAGGACGGGCGCAAAGCCCCGGCCGTGAGCCGGGCGAAGCCGCGCAAGGTGATCCAGCACGTCTGATCCCGTCACCAATGGTCTGCCACGCGAATCGTCACGCCCGCGCAACGTCAGTGAGCCAGACCGGAGCTTGCGGACGATGCGCGTGTGGACTATGCCGGCGGACTTTCGTGAGGTAGGCGTGCGCGTCTGGCCGTGGATCGCGGGAATGGTGCTTGTACTTGGTCTCGCGGCCCCGTCGCGGGGCGCGGCGTCGCCCACCGACCCGACCACCGTACCGGAGCTCGTCGCGGCCGTCGAGGGCACCTACAAGGGCGTGAACAGCCTCCGCGCCGAGTTCACGCAGGCCTCCAAGAACCCGCTTACGGGCATCGAAGAGAGCGTGAAGGGGCGGATCGCACTGGAGCGCCCGCGCAAGATGCGCGCCGAGTTTGGTATGCCGGTGAAACAGGCGATCGTCATGGACGGCGCCACGCAGTGGCTCTACTCGGCCGACCAGAAGCAGGTGATCGTCCAGAAAGACCTCGGCGGCGCGAACCCAGTGTCCGCGCTGATCGACAATCTCGGCCAGCTCGACGAGCTCTTCGACGTCACGATGCAGTCGGCCTCCAACCCGGCCAAACCGGTGCACGTGGTCACGCTCAAGCCCAAGCAGGCCGGAGCCATCAAGTCGCTCGAGCTCACCGTCACCAAGCAGAAGTACTTGCTCCAGGAGCTAGTGGTGATCGACCAGGCCGACAGCGTCACCCGCATGAGCTTCACCCTGGTGCGCACGAACATCGACATCCCGGACGCCGAGTTCAGCTTCAAAGCTCCCCCGGGCGTCACTGTCGTGAACATGTAGATGGAGCGCGTTCACCTCGTCTCGCTCGGCTGCCCGAAAAACCGCGTCGACTCCGAGGTGATGGTCGGCAAGCTCCAGAAGGGGCCCTTCGAGCTCGTTGACAACCCCGAGAGCGCCGACGTGATCGTGGTGAACACCTGCTCGTTCATCCGCCCGGCCACCGAGGAGAGCATCGACACCGTGTTGGAGATGGCCCAGCTCAAGCGCTCGGGACAACTGCGCAAGTTGGTGGTCACGGGCTGCATGGTCCAGCGCTACGGGAACTCGCTGGAGCTCGAGCTACCCGAGGTCGACCACTTCCTCGGCACCGGGGAGTACCATCGTATCGCCGAGGTGCTCGACGTCCGCGCCGAGGGCGTGCAGAAGACCTACATCGACACGCCCCTCTACATTCACGACGAGATGGCGCCGCGGGTGAACTCCTGGGCCCCGCACTCGGCCTACCTGAAGCTCAGCGAGGGTTGCGACCACCGCTGCGCTTTCTGCATCATCCCCCAACTGCGCGGCAAGATGCGCAGCCGCACCGTGCCCTCGCTGGTGGCCGAGGCGCGACGCCTAGCGGGCGAGGGCGTGCTCGAGCTCAACCTCGTGTCGCAAGACAGCACCGCCTACGGCCGCGATCTCAACGACGGCACCGATCTCGGCGTGCTGCTCCGCGCCCTGGCCCGGGTGGATGGACTGCGGTGGATTCGCCTGCACTACGTATACCCGCTCGGCGTGCCCGAGTCGGCACTGCGCGCCATCGCCGAGGAAGAGAAGGTCCTCAAGTACGTGGACATCCCCCTGCAGCACGCCTCGGGTCCGATGCTCAAGGCCATGAAGCGCGGCGTGAGTCGCGACGGACAGGTGAAGATCCTGCAGCGCATCCGCGACGCCATTCCCGGCGTCACGCTCCGCACCACCTTCATCGTCGGTTTCCCCGGGGAAACCGACGCCGATTTCGATGAGCTCTGCGACTTCGTGGAGACCGAGTCCTTCGACCGCGTAGGCGTGTTTACCTATTTTCAGGAAGACGGCACGCCCGCCGCCAGCCTGCCAAACCAGGTCGATGAAAAGGCCAAGAAGGCTCGGCAGAGGGAGCTGATGCGACGCCAGGCCAGCGTCAGCCGTCGCCTACACAAGCGACTCGTCGGTACCGAGCAGGTCGTGCTTGTCGACGGCCCGAGCAAGGAGAGCCCGCTGGTGCTGGTCGGTCGCCTTGCATCGCAAGCACCCGACGTAGACGGCGCCGTGTGGCTCACCGAGGTCGACGAGACCGTTCGCGCCGGGCAGTTCCGCCGCGTGCGCATCCAGAAGGCGACGGCGCACGACTTCGTCGGCGAGGTTGTCGAGTAGCCCATCTGGGGGCGCCACAGCCCAACGCGGTCCGCGCCGGGGGGCTTGCCGGGCGACCGGAAACGTGACAGTAGGGCGGCCCCCGAAACGGCCAACCCCGGCCGCGTCGCTGCCTCTGGAATCCTGCCGATGCCGAACTTGGACTTGTGGACTGCCCTGCCCGCCGTCGCGGGTGTCGTGGCCCTCGTGATCGCCGCTGCGCTGTACTTCCGCATCAAGGCGCTCCCCGAAAACAACCCCGACGTTGCCCGGATCGGCGGCTACATCCGCGAAGGCGCGATGGCCTTCCTCATGCGGGAGTACAAGGTGCTCGCCGGCTACTCGGTGGTGGTCTTCATCGGCCTCACCGTGGCCTTCAAGTCGCCCCTCCCCGGCGCGTGGTTCCTGCTTGGCGCTTTCCTCTCCCTGCTCGCCGGCTTCATCGGCATGAAGGGTGCGACCTTCGCCAACACCCGCACCGCGTTGGCGGCCCAGACGGGGATCAAGGGCAACGCCCTGCTCACCGCCCTCGACGGCGGCGCCGTGATGGGTCTCTGCGTGGCCGGCCTCTCCCTGATCGGGCTCGCTATTGTCTACTTCGTGAACCGTGGCGACGACCACACGCTCGCGACGATGTTGCACAGCTTCGCCGTGGGCGCCTCGTCGATCGCGCTGTTCGCGCGCATCGGCGGTGGCATCTACACCAAGGCGGCCGACGTGGGCGCCGACATCGCCGGCAAGGTGATCGAGAACATCCCGGAAGACGACCCTCGCAACCCGGGCGTTATCGCCGACACCGTCGGCGACAACGTGGGCGACGTGGCGGGCATGGGCGCCGACATCTACGAGTCGCTAGTGGCTGCCATCGTGGCGACCATGGCCATCGGCCTCACTGCCGACGCCGCGAATCTTGCCACCCTCCTCAGCGCCGGCAACAGTGCCAGCGAGGCCGACACGCGGGCCATGGCCGTCGCCTTGCCGCTCATCCTCGCCGGCATCGGCCTGGTGGTGTCGATCCTCGGCATCTTCATCACTCGCGCCATGAAGGCCTCCGCGCCCTCCACGGTGCTCCGCGCCGCCATGGTACTCCCGCCCATCGTCCTGGTGGTGGTCACCGCCGCACTCCTCCCGAGCTTCGGCATCAGCCAGACGGTCACCATCGCGCTGGCCGGCGGCGCCCTCGGGGGCGCCGCCATCGGCCTCCTCACCGAGTATTACACCGGGCACTACGGCCCGGTTAAGGCCGTCGCGGAGAGCGCCAAGACCGGTGCTGGCACCAACGTGATCCGCGGCATGGCCGTGGGCATGGAATCCGTCTTCTGGTGCCTCATGCTGGTGGCCGTCGTGGCGATGGTGGCCAACGTCGCGATGCCGGAGCTCGGCCTCTACGGCATCGGCCTCAGCGCCGTCGGCATGCTGGCGGGCACCGCCATCGTGATGACGGTCGACGCCTACGGTCCGGTCGCCGACAACGCGGGCGGCAACGCCGAGATGGCGGGTTTGCCTCCCGAAGTTCGCGAAGTCACCGACGAGCTCGACGCGGTGGGCAACACCACCGCCGCCATCGGCAAGGGCTTTGCGATCGGGTCGGCCACCCTCACGGTCATGGCCCTCTTCTCTGCGTACAGCCTCGAGGTGAAGCTCGACCCGGCCGAGATGTCGATCATCAACCCCGTCGTGCTCATCGGCGTGCTCATCGGAGCGGTGCTGCCCTTCGTGGTGGCTGGCTCGACCATGCTCGCCGTCGGCAAGGCCGCGGGCGCCATCGTGGACGAGATTCGTCGCCAGTTCGACACCATCCCCGGTCTCCGCGAGGGCAAGGCGGAGCCCCAGCCGCGCGCCATCGTCGATATCGCCACCAGCGCGGCCCTCTCGCAGATGATCCTCCCGGGTGTCACCGCCGTGCTCGGTCCCGTGGTGGTGGGCTTCGCGCTCGGCCCCGCGGCCCTAGCGGGTACCCTTGCCGGCGCGCTCGCCGTGGGCGCCTCGATGTCGCTGTTCATGGCCAACGCCGGTGGTGCTGGGGACAACGCGAAGAAGTACAGCGAGAAGGGCGGCCTCCCCGGCCACGCCAAGCGCTCCGACGCCCACA
>SXON01000127.1 GCA_005778355.1 Pseudomonadota bacterium
CGATCACCGCGAGGCCTCCGTTCATGTCGCCGTACAAGGTACAGTAGCCCACGGCCATCTCCGACGTGTTGCCGGTTGTGAGCAGCAGGTGTGCAAACTTGTTGGAGGCGGCCATCAGCACCGTGCCGCGGGCGCGGGCCTGCAGGTTCTCCTCGCTGACGTCGGGCTTGCGGCCGCGGAAGAGCGGCGCCAGTGCCTCGTTGAACGCGGTCCACGCGGGCGTGATGGGCACCAGCTCGAAGGGGAGGCCCAGCGCGCTCGCCAGCGCGCGAGCATCGGTGACGCTCCCTTCCGACGAGTAGGGCCCCGGCATGCCGATGCCCAGCACGTTGTCGGGTCCTAGGGCCCGCGCGGCGACCGCCGCGACCAGCGCGCTGTCGATGCCGCCAGAGAGACCCACCACCGCCGAGCGGAAACCCGTGCGCTGCGCGTAGTCGCGGGTGCCCATCGTGAGCGCGCTGAGCACCTCGGCGGCAAACTCGACGAAGCGCGGCGCGATCGCCGGCGCGTCGGTCTCTACCAGCGACAGCCCCGTCGCGAACTGCGCCCCTTGGAACACAATCTCGCCCGCGCCGTTTGCCACCAGGGAGGCGCCGTCGAACAGTAGCTCGTCGTTACCGCCCACCATGTTCGCGTAGACGAGCGGAGCACCCGCGCGTCGGGCCTGTCGCGACACCAGTTCGGACCTAACGGCGGCCTTGCCCGAGTGGAAGGGCGAGGCGCTCAGGTTGACCACCAGATCGCAGCCACGCACCCATTCCACCGGGTCGAGAGCGTAGGCATGGCGCACCAGACCGGGCTCGTTCCAGATGTCCTCGCAGATGGTGACACCAAGGCGGAGACCGTCGACCAGAACCGGCCGGGGGTCGCGCTCGGGGACGAAGTAGCGACCCTCGTCGAACACGTCGTAGGTGGGAAGCAGCGACTTGTGCCGCACCGCGACGATGCGACCCCGGTGCGCGACGATCGCGCTGTTGCGTAGTCCGCCCTCGACCCAGGGCGTGCCGAAGACGACGATGCACGCCCCGCTGGCGGCGGCGACCCGCTCGGCGGCGCGTCGACAAGCCGCGACCAGGTCGGCCCGCTCGAGCAGGTCGCGCGGGGGGTAGCCCGAGAGCACCAGCTCCGGGCACACGAGCACGCGCGCGCCTGCGGCCTCAGCCTCACGGATTGCGGCGAGGCAAAGCTCAGTGTTGCCCAGGACGTCGCCGATGACCGGGCTCGCCTGGGCGATCAGGACGCGCATTCCGCTCCCGGGTGCCGAGCGTCGCTCAGTAGCCGCCGGTGTTCTTCCACTGCGTGGCGTTGAGGTAGACGAGGGACGGCACGCCGAGGGCCAGGCAGACTGCGCTCAGGGCGAAGCTGCCGTTCGGGCCCAGCTCGCCCATCGCGTCCCAGCCCACGCGGTCGAGGGAGAGCGCGATGTCGGCGCCGCCGCTGTCGAACGAGAAGAGCAGGTTCATGATGCCGGTGGCGCAGAGCACGCCGCCGAGGATCCAGCCGATGGTGCGGGGGTTCACGAGGGCCTCGGGGAGGGGGGCGCGGCCTAACGCGCGGGGAGGGGATCGGCACGGCAGGTCTGCGCTCGCCGGGGTGTTAGGAGCGGTTGCCTGGAGGGAGCCGTGCTCAGTCTGCTCTTCATCGCCACCGCCGCCGCGCAGGATGGCGACGTGGGTCTGTACGCGGCCGCGCCCCCGGCCGGTTCCGCCTTCGTCCGCGTGGTCAACGCCGGCGGCGCGGCGCTCACCGGGAAGGTGGGGAAATACAGCACTGGCAGCATCGCGCCCGGCGTGGCGTCGCCCTACTACGCGGTGCCGGGGGGCGACGTGGCCCTTGCCCTCGGGCAGAAATCGCAGACCGTCCAGGCAACCGCCGGCAGCTTCGTCACCGTCGTCAGCGGCATGCCCGGCAAGGGCGACGGCGTGGTGATGCCCGACACGCTGTCGGCAAACCGCGCCAAGGCGACGATCCTCCTGTACAACGTGTCGTCGCAGGCGGGCGTCGATCTCGCCACGGCCGACGGCAAGGTGACGGTCTTCACCGACGTGCCCGTTGGCACCGAGGTGATGAAGGAGGTCAATGCGATCAGCATCGGCTTCACCGTGCTGGGGCCAACGAGCCCGGTCACCACCTTCCCCACCGCCACTCTCGAGCGCGGTGCCGCCTACAGCGTGGTGGTGTACGAGAGCGCCGGCAAGCTCGCGGCCACCTGGTCGACCAACAGCACCGCCCCGGTGAAGTAGCGGTGGTTGGCGGCGGCACGCGCTCGGGTTGGGGCGCCATCCTGGGCCTCTTGGCCGCCCTCGCCTTCGGCGGAACCGCGATCGCCGCTCCTCGCCCGATCGCGCTCTGTGAGTCCGTGCGCCAACCCAGTGACGATGAGGCAACCGAACCGCTCGTGCTCGGTCGCGACGGGTGGTTGTTCCGGGAATCTGATCTCCGGCCGGTCTACGCGGTGACGCCCGAGCTCGTGGAGGGACTGAGGCGCTGGTCGACCAATCTCGCCGCCGGCGGCACCCGGCTCGCGATCGTGCTGTTGCCGCCGCGCGCCGTGCTCGCCGCGACGAAGGTGGATCCCGACGACCCCTTCGCGGCGGGTTTCGACGCCACCAGGGTCGCGACCCAGTACAAGGAAGCGGTGGCGGCCCTCCGTGGGGCCGGGGTGATCGTCCCGGACCTGCTCACCGCCGCCGAGGCAAGCAAGCTCGGCAGCGCCTACTTCTTCGCACGTGACCACCACTGGCGCCCGCGAGGCGCGCAAGAGGCGATGAACGCCCTCGGTGCCGAAGCGCTGTCGGCGGGCTTGCGTTTTTCGCCGGGAAGTTTCGCTAACGACGACGAGGGCGATCGTGTGCTCCACGGCAGCCTGGCCAAGCGAGTGCAGCAGGAGTGCGGCGGCGCGTTGTTCGCCGAGAAGTTTCCACGGTTCCGGTCGGTGTCGCTGGCTCCGAGCAGCGCTGCCGACCTCCTCGCCGACCTCCCCCCAGCCGAGGTGGTGCTCGCGGGCGCCTCCCACACCAACAAGGGGAACGAAGACTTGCTGAACGCCGCTGGATTCCTCCGGACCGCGCTCGGCACCGACGTGCTGAACGTGGGCGTGGACGGCGGCGGCTACAGCACCGGCCTCCTGGCCTGGCTCGAGTCGCACGCCCCGTCCGCCGCCCACCCGCGGCTCCTGGTCTGGGAGCTTGGCGGACGAGTGCCCGCCTCCATCCCGGATTTTCTCCGCGTCGTGATCCCAACGATGTATGGCGCCTGCCCGGCGCCGGTGGCGACTTGGACGGGCGAGCTCGATGAGGGGGTGACCAGTGTTTTTTCCGCGTCGGTGGTGGCCGGTGAGCACTACGTGGTGGTCGAGACGGATGACCTCTCGGTGGTGAACTTTGGCGTGCGCTTCGATCTCGCCGACGGCACGGCCGACGTCGTCTCGGTTCGCCGCGGCACCCGCGCCGGCAACCCCGGGCGACACTTCGTCAGCGGCCCGCTCAGCGGAACAAGGCTGGCACGGGTGAGCCTCACCACCCCCGCCGGGACGCACAGCGGCGCCCGCGCGCGCTTGTGTGCTTTCCCCCCCGACGAGGCCGGCGTCAAGCGGCTGCGGGGCGGTTAGGTCGCGCGCATGATCCTGGTCCTCCTTTTCGCTTGCGGTGAGTCGCCCGCACCCACGCCGGCCCCGGTGGCCGCTCCCCCGGCGCCGAAGGTGGAGGAGCACGCTGCCCCCGCCGCCGCGCCGCGCCCGACTTTCGCTTGCTGTGACACGCCCGAGGCGAGCGCCGTTCTCGAGTCCTATGTGGGCGTCAATACGGCGCTCGCGGCCGACAAGTCAGCGGCCGAGCCCCTCGCGGCGCTGGCGGCCGCCACGCAGAAGGAGCTACCCGAGGTGTCGCAGGCGCTCGGGCCACTCGCTTCGATGGACATCGCTGGCCAGCGCCAGGGGCTGAACCCGCAGGCGGCGGCGATCATCACCTATTTGCGGGCGCACAAGGGGGGAGCCGCGACCGTGTCCGAGGCTTTCTGCCCCATGGCCAACGCCAGCTGGGTGCAGACCGGCGAGACTGTCGCCAACCCCTACTATGGCAGCGAGATGCTGACCTGCGGCTACTTCAAGGAGTGAGCATGGGCACCGCCTACATCGTCGACGCCGTCCGCACCCCGCTCACCCGAGTGGGCAAGGGGCAGTCCGCCCTCAGCAAACATCGCCCCGACCAGCTCGGCGCGCACGTGCTCCGCGCGCTGGTGGAGCGCAACGGGGTGGATCCCGCGTGGGTGAACGACGTGGTGATGGGCTGCGTCACCCAGGTAGGTGAGCAAGGGCTCAACGTGGCGCGCAACGCCGCGCTGGTGGCGGGCTTCCCGGTGGATGTCACCGGGGTGAGCGTCAACCGCATGTGCGGATCCTCTCAGCAGGCGCTCAACTTCGCCGCGATGGGCGTGGCCTCCGGCTTCCAGGAGCTCGTCATCGCCGGTGGCGTGGAGAGCATGAGCCGCGTGCCGATGGGCAGCGACATGTTCCTCAATGGGAACCCCGCGCTCCCGGCACCGGAGATGAGTTGGAAGTACAGCATCGTGCCGCAGGGCACGAGCGCCGAGCTGGTGGCTCAACGCTTCTGCCTGTCGCGACAGGAACTTGATGAGTACAGCGTGGAGTCGCACCGCCGCGCGGCTCTTGCGCAGTCGCAGGGCTGGTTCGACCGGGAGATCGTCCCGGTGGGAGATGTGGCGAGAGACGACGGCATCCGGGCCTCCACCGTGGCCGACCTCGGCAAGCTCAAGCCCGCGTTCGCGGCCGACGGCGTCATCACGGCGGCGTCGTCGTCGCAGATCACCGACGGCGCCGCCGCCGTGCTGGTGGCGAGCGAGTCGGCGGTGAAACGCTACAACCTCAAGCCTCGTGCGCGGGTAGTGGCGATGGCAACCGCGGGTTGCGACCCCACCATCATGCTGACTGCGCCCATCCCGGCCACCCGCAAGGCCCTGGCACAGGCGAGTCTCGGCATCGGCGACATCGACGCCGTCGAGATCAACGAGGCCTTCGCCTCGTTGGCGCTCGGTTGCGGCCGGGCGCTGGAGTTCGACTTCCAGAAGACCAACGTGCACGGAGGCGCCATCGCCCTGGGGCACCCACTCGGTGCCTCGGGCGCACGCTTGACGGCGACGCTCCTCGGCGTGCTCGAGCGCACGGGCGGGCGGCGCGGCCTCGTGACGATGTGCATCGGCTTCGGCCAGGGCACGGCCACGATCATCGACCGCGAGATTTGATGCGGGCGCTCCTCGTCGGCTCCCCTGGACGCACGCCTTTCTGCGGGCACTTCCGCGGCGCGGCGCGCCACGGCGAGGTGAGCGTGTGCTGGGCGGGGCGCCTGCGTGGCACCGGGAGCCCCGAGGAGGGCTGGGCGGCGGCGGAGGAGGCGAGGTCGGCGCTGGCGAGTCTCACGAGCTCGCCGGGCGCCGACCGCTTCGCGCTGATCGACGCGACCTGGACCGCGCTTCGTGCGCTCGACCATCGTGACCTCAGCGTGCTCATCGCGGCCAGCGATCCCGGCGGCGTCTCGCTCGCCGCGTGTGGTCTCGACGCCGTCTACACCCACGGCCAGCCGCTCGTGGAATCCGGTCACCCGCTGCTTGGCGAGCCGGGGATCCCCGAGCGCAGCGGCTACTTCCAGCCCGAGGTCGGCGCGGGCGAGGGGATGTCCCTGGACTTCGTGGGCGTGCCCGTGGGCGCTCGTTACCCGACGAGCGACGTGTCCGCCGCCTGCGGAGTACGGGCGTGAGCGGCAAGAAACGCTCCGGAAAACGGCAGGATACCGGCGGTTTGCCGTTCATCGACGCGAGTAGCGGCGACGTGCCCTTCGCCGACGAGCCGACCACGCCTCGCGACGCGGTGCCCCTCCCTGGGCCCACCCCGGGACGCCCCGCCTGGGGCCGCGGCGCGGCGGTCGCCAACGACGACGACGCCCGTGCGCAGATCGACACCATCCTCGACGCCGCCCGCATGATGGACGACCCCGCGCCGCTCCTGGCGATGCTCGCCGAGAAAGCGCCGGTGGCCCTCGCCGAGGTGTGCTGCGGCTCGCGAGCGCCAGGCGGGGTGGCCTTCGTACGTGCTTCGCTCGCCCACGTCGATCTGCTCGAGGGCCAGGTCACCCCACGCGGCCTGTACGTTCGCCTGCTGGAACTGTGTCGCGATGATGTCGAGGCGCGACTCGCGGTGCTCGGCGTCGCGGCCGAGCGTTTCCCGGCGGCGAGCTGGGTGGTGAAGCTCTCCCGAAAGGTGGAGGGCAACCGAGCCGGTTGTGTGCACCTCGTGGCGGCGGTGTCACACCCGAGCTTCGCCCAGGTGTGCACCGCGCACGCCGAGGTGGGCCACGTGGAGGGCCTGCTCCACGCGGCCGCCGCGACCGGGCGAGGCGAGCCGGCCGCCGCGCTGCTCGCGGTTGACCCAGCCTTCGCGGCTCGGGCCGCGGCGCTGGCCCTGAGCCACAGCCCAAGCTCCTCGGTCGTCGCGCACCTAGCCGCCGGGTGGGGCGCCGAACCCGACGCCATCGTGTCGCGAATCGTCCCGCAGCTGCGCACCAGGGCCGCGGCCGAGGCGCTACTGGCCTGGTCGCGTCACCTGCCTCACACGGCGCGAATCCTCCGGGCCGTCATCCCGGGGATGGCACGTTAGGTCGGGCGCGCCCCCGAGAGAGGTACGTCGATGTCGCAGAGGCTGAGCACCTGGTGCCGGTGTGGGGAGTGCATGGCCGCGCTCCTCGCCACCGTGGAGGGTGGGCGCATCGTGTCGCTCGTCCCGAATGAAGACGACGCCATGGGGCGACACGGCGCCTGCGGCACCTGTCTCGCGAGCATGGACGCCGCGAACGATCCGCGGCGAATCAAGCGTCCTCGTCGACGCGGCGCCGGTGGCTGGGAGGAGATCGACTGGGACACGGCCATCAGTGAGATCGCCGCGCGGCTCAAGGACATCCGCAAGCAGTCGGGCGCTCGCGCCATCGCCACCTACGCCGGCGCACCGGTGGGCACCCACAGTCGGGGCCTCGCCCGTACGCTCGCGTTTTCGCTTGGGTTGGGCACGCCAAACCTGTTCTCGCCGCTCTCGCAGGTGGGTGGTCCCTGGTTGCGCGCCACCGAGCTGATGCTCGGGCACCCGGCCGCGTTGCAGGGCGACGTGGGCCGGGCCCACTACGTGCTGCTCCTGGGGGCGAACCAGGAGGCCCAGGGCTGGGGTCCGATGCAAGGCGGCCGCAACTGGGCGGCCGACCTCGCCTTCTCGCGGAAGACCAAGGGCACCAAGGTGATCGCCGCCGACCCGCGGCGCACGCCCATCGCCGCCGGTGCCGACCAGCACCTGCAGATTCGACCGGGCACGGAGCTCTTCATGCTCCTCGGCATGATCGACCAGATCTGCAAGAACAACTGGCACGAGTCGCAGTACGTGCGTGACTTCTGTCGCGGTTACCCGGAGCTCGTGGCGGCGGTCGCGCCCTGGACCACTGAGCGTGCGGGTGCGATCTGTGGTGTGAACGCCGACGAGATCGCCGGCGTGGCCCTGAAGTTCAGCCGCGCGGCGATGGCCGTCGCGCACCGCTCGCCACAGGCGCTGCAGAGTGAGCACGGCACGCTCACCGCCTGGGCCATCCTCGTGCTGCACGCCATCACCGCAAACCTCCTGCGTCCCGGTGGCGTCTACGAGAACAAGGGCGTGCTCGACATCCACGCCGTCGTGAGCCAGCTACCCACCGCGAAGGCGCCGCGCACCCGCGTGGGCGACTTCCCGCTTCTCTGTTTGCAGGCGCCGGGCGCGCTCCTGGCCGACGAGATCGGCATGCCCGGCGAAGGGCAGGTCCGCGCGCTCTTATCCGTCCACGGCAACCCGGCACGCGAGCTGCCCGGTGGCGAGCGCCTCCGCGCCGCCTTGTCGAGCCTCGATCTGCTCGTGGCCATCGACATCGCCGGCAACGAGACCACCGAGCTCGCGCATTACGTCCTGCCCTCGACGCACCCCTGGGAGCGGGAAGACCTCCACCTTCACGACACGAGCATCCTCCCCTACCGCACCACCGCCTACACGCCCGCGCTGGTCGCGCCCCCGGGCGAGGCCCGGTCGGAGGCCGAGATCTTGTCGGAGCTGTTCCGCGCCATCGGCCCCACGATCCGGGGCGGGACGCACGGCGCGCACCTGCGTGCGCTGGGCGCCTACCTCGCGGCGACCGACCTCGCGCCGTGGGAGGAACGGCTCCTCGCTCACAGCGACACCGTCGACCTGCCCACGCTCAAGTCCGCCGGCACCTGGTGGGGCGGCGAGGTGGATCGTGCAACGTGGCGAGTGACGACGCCAAGCGGGAAGATCGACTTGTTTCCGACTGAGATCGCAGGCGCGCTCGCTGCCTTGCGTCCCCCGGTGGCGGTGGGGGGTGGCGACAAGTGGCTGCTCACGTCGGCCGCTCGCGACGGCGCCACGCGGAGCTTCGACCGCCATGGCGACCCCGGGGTCACCCTTCATTCCTCAGCCGGCTTCGCCGAGGGCGCGCGCGTTCGTGTCGCGACCTCGGCGGGGAGTGTCGAGGCGGTGGTGCACCTCGATGACACGCTCCGGAGCGACGTCGTCGACCTGCCATGTGGCTACGCGGTGGACGCGTTGGCCCTGGTGCCCACCGACCGTCTCGACCCGCTCTCCGGATGCCCCGCGATGTCGGGCCTGAGCTGCCGGGTGGAGCCGGCCTGATCGTCCTACTCGCCTGCGCGGAGCTGGCGCCGGCGCCCGCACGGCCTCACCTGGAGGCGCCCCTCGACGCCCGCGAGATGCCGAGCGCCGATCCGGAGGCCCGAGGTGTGGCCCCGAGCGGCGGCGTGGTTGGCACGTGCGGGGGCACCGTCTGGGTGGAGCTGCAAGACGCCAAGGGTGAGGTGCTCGGCCGGGTCCAGGCGCTCCGCGGGGCCTGGAGCTTCGAACCGGTGTCGCGACCTGTATCTGTTCTGCGCTATGGCTGTGACATTGACAACGACGGCATCGTAGCCGCGCCCGAGGTGTCGGTTCTCGACGCCGGGCGGCTCCCGGAGCGGGGGACGATGCTGGTGCTCTTGCCCTCAGTCGATGGTGGGTGAACCGCCCTCGGCGCCGCTCTTCACGAAGCCGGTCACCGTGTCGGCGGCGTCGGTCGAGAGCGCGTGGTGGCCCCCGTTGACCTGGACGCTCGCCGCGGTGCGACGGCCCTCGTCGGTGCTCACGTTCTCGTAGACGGGTCGGTCGACCGTGGCCTGGCCGTAGTCGTCGAGCGTCTCGCCGGTGCTCGGGATCGAGGCGGCACGCAGCACGGCATGAAGGCTCTCGCTGGGCACCTCGTCGTCATCGACACCGTGCACGACGAGCAGGTGTTTCGGCGTGGTCTCTGGCTCGCGGAGCATGGCCTCGGCGCTGAGCGCCGGGTCGACGGGCCCCATCCATAGCTGCAGGAAGTTCACCACCGGGTGCCAGCGATTGAGGTTGCTGTCGGCGAAGCTCCTCTGCAGCGCGTGCGCCACGTCGGCGGGCGCGGTGCGCTGCGTGAACTGGTGACCGAGGCGGCCTGCCGGGTTGCCAAGCACGCCACCCCGGGTTTCTTTCGAGAGCGCGAGGAAGGGCACCCCCGCGTCGGCCCCGGCGCCCTCGCCGACGAACCACAGCTCGTCGGGATTGAAGCCGAGCTCGGGGCTCTCGAGCGCGAGACGAGCCAGCGAGAAGAGGTCGGCGTAGGCCTGGATCATGTTGCCGCGCCAGGCGTTGGGCGAATCGGTGTCGAACCAGGCGGCGGCGGGGTCGTCACCGGTGGCGCGCTCGCCGTTCTGGGGGAGGTCCAAGGAGAGGGTGGCGACGCCCTCGCGGGCGAGTTGGTCGGCGAGGCCGCCCACGTAGTCCTGCGCGGTACCGTTGTGGTCGCCCCGGAGGATCGCCACTGGCCAACCGGACACCGGCGCCGCGCCCGAGGGGTAGGTGACGACCGCGCAAGTCTGGATGGTGCCGCGCACCTCGGGACGGTAGCTCGAGCTGTACTGCACCCCGCCGCCGTCGGTGAAGTCGGGGATCGACACGAGCGCGTGGTACTCCGCGGCGGAGCCGCCGCCACAGCTCCGGCCGCAGGGCGAGGCGGCACAGGTGTCGATCTCCTCGACCTGCACGGTGGTGGTTTCGCTCATCACCACCTCGCGGAAGTAGTACACCCAGGCCAGGGGGTCGCCCGTGGAGAAGACCGTGGCGGCGACGATGTCGCCCCGCGTCAGCCCCGCGCTGTCGACATAGTCGCGGAAGGGCCCGAACATGTCGTAGGCCACGGCATCCGTCGCATCGTCCGGGCGCTCGTCTTGCATCAGGACCTTGAAGTCCTCGTCCCGGAAGACCTCCTCGCCGGACTTGCTCTCGATGCCCTTCGTCAACCACACCGCGTAGGTCTGGTTGGGGCGCAGCGGGTAGCCCTCGTAGGTCGTGACCGCCACCCAGTTGGGGCAGATGTACCGGCCGCGACTGGTGCGCGTGTAGAACTGGAAGGCGTCGAGCTCGCCGTAGTCGTCGGCGCCGTCGTCGATGCTGGCGAAGTGGATGGTGGCCTCGGTGTTGAGCACCGAGAGGCTGCCGACATCCTGGGCGCGGTTGAAACGGAAGTACACCACGGGGTCGAGCCCCCAGCCGTACTGGCCCTCGACCAGGCTCAGGAGCTTGTCGACCCCGGGCGCGAGGTCTTCGCCGGGACCAGGGAATCCGTCGAGCTCCGGCGTGCCGCCCGAGCCCAGGCGGAGGTCGTGGGGGAAGGGCATCGAGAAGAAGTCGAGGGGCTCCGAGGTAGGGAGGTCGGGCACCCGGTAGAGCACCTTGAAGTCGCCGTCGGTCTCGTCGGCGGGGCAGGGGCCGCCTTCCCAGTAGGGGATTTCGAGATCCACACACTCGTCGTCCTGGCAGGCAAAGCCGGCGAGGCAGTCGTCATCGCTGCCGCAAGCCTCGCCATTCTCGTGCGTGCCCTCCGCGCCCGATTCGACGCAGACGTTCTGCCCCGAGCACAAGAGGCCGTAGGCGCACTCCTCGGTGGCGGAGCAGTCGTCGCCCTCCAGCGCGGCCCCCACGGTGCCGGGCTCCACGCAAATGCCATCGTGACTACAGATGTTCGGGTAGGCGCAGCCGTCGGCGTCGCACGCGTCGCCGAGGTCGGGAAGGACAACGCCGCTGTTGATGGCCTCGCCACAGGCGCCGAGGAGCAGCACGAGAGATCGCATTCTCACATCGTAGCGCACGCCCGGGCTACCTTGCGGGGATGGAAGTCATCGAGTTGCTGGCGGAGGTGCTGGCGCGAGGTGGGAGCGACCTGCACCTCGTGGCGGGGGCGCCCCCGATGGCCCGGGTGCACGGGAGCCTGGTGAAACTGGATCGTCCCCCGTTGGACGCCCAGAGTTGCGATCGGATCGTGCGCGCCATGTTGCCGCATCACCACGCCGACACGCTCGACCGCGATTGGCAGGTGTCGGTGTCGTTGGAGTTCGACGACCCCCGCAGCCAGGCGCCGCTCGGACACTTCCGCGTGTCGGTCCACCTGCGCGACGGCGTGGCCGAGGCCGCCATCCGGGTGACGCCCCGCCGCGTGCGGACCCCCGACGAGCTGGGCGTGCCGGCCGTGCTCAAGGACTTGGCGCTGCGCGACACGGGACTCATCCTCATCACCGGGCCCACCGGCCAGGGGAAAACCACCACCTTCAACGCGCTCATCGACCACATCAACCAGCGTCGCAAGGTGAAGATCGTCACCATCGAAGACCCGGTGGAGTACCGTCACCCGCACGGCCAGGCGGTGGTCATCCAGCTTGAGGTGGGTCGCGACACAAAGACATTCGCAGACGCCCTGCGCCATGCGCTCCGCGAAGACCCCGACGTCATCTGTGTCGGCGAGATGCGTGATCTCGAGACCATCGCCACCGCTCTCACCGCGGCGGAGACCGGTCACCTCGTCTTGGCGACGCTCCACACGCCGAGCGCGGTGGGCACGCTCTCGCGCATCATCGACGTCTTCCCCGCCGCCCAGCAAGATCAGGTGAAGGTGCAGCTCAGCGCGGTACTGACCGCGGTGATCGCCCAACGTTTGTTGCCCAGGGCCGACGGCCGCGGTCGCGCGCTCGCGACGGAGGTGCTGGTGTGCACCGACGCGGTGCGGAACCAGATCCGCGAGGAGAAGTACCACCAGGTGCAGAACGTGATGGCCACCTCGCGGGCGGTGGGCATGCAACGCCTAGAAGATCACCTTCGCCAGCTCCTGGAGGCGGGGATCATCAGCCGCGCGGTGGCGGCGAGCGCCGCCAACGACGTGCGGGCGATCCAGGACCTACTCTAGGCGATGGCGCGCGCTGTCGTGGCGGCCTGGCCCTCGCGGTAGAGCCGGGCGTAGGCGCCATCCAAGGCGAGCAACTCCGCGTGGGTGCCCACCTCCGCGACGCGCCCGGCATCGAGCACCACGATGCGATCGGCGCGCGTGATCGTGGAGAGTCGATGCGCGATGACGAGGCAAGTTCGGTCGGCGAAGAGCCGGTCGATGGCCTCCTGGAGGAGCTTCTCAGACACAGGGTCGACGCTGGCGGTGGCCTCGTCGAGGATCACGATGGCGGGGTCGCGGGCGAGCGTGCGCGCGAGCGAGATGATCTGGGCCTCCCCGGCCGACACGTCGGCGCCGCGCTCGCGGAGGGGCTGGTCGAGCCCGAGCGGCAGTCGCGACACGATGCGGTCGGCGCCGGACTGGGCGATGGCGGCGGCGAGGCGGGACGGGTCGAGGGTGGCGTCGCCGAGGGTGATGTTGAAGCGCAACGTGTCGCGAAAGAGCTGGACTTCCTGGCGAACGAAACCGACCGCCCGGCGCACGCTCTCCGGGCGGAGCCGGGACAACTCGACGCCGTCCACCTCGATGTGTCCCTCGTACCCGTCGTGCACCCGCGACAAGAGCCGTACCAGCGTGCTCTTTCCAGCGCCGGTGCGACCCACCACGGCGACCACCTCGCCCGGCCGCACCTCCAGGTCGATGCCGTCGAGGATGTTGGGTCCATCGGGTCGGTAACGGAAACGCAGGTCGCGAATGACGAGGTACCCGCTCGGCTTGTCGACCGAGGAGTCGCCCGGCGTGATGCGGTCGGTCACCGCGAGTAGCCCGAAGATTTTCTCCAGCGCGGCGGCGGCCCGCTGGAGGAAGGTGATCTTGCCCGAGAGCTCCCGGAGCGGGCGGAACAAACGATCAATGTAGTCGAGGAAGGCCACCACGAGGCCCACAGTCACCGCGTCGCGCGCGTGCTCGGCGCCCCAGTACAACATCAGCGCCACCGCGACGGAGGCCACGCCGTCGATGAAGGCGTACAAGGTCGCGTCCCACACGTTGTTCATCACGTTGGCGCGGCGGTAGCGGTTGTTCAGCTCGTCGAAACGTCCCCGCGTGCGGACCTCGAGGCCGAAGAGCTGGATGACCTCGATGCCGGCGATGCGCTCGGCCACGAAGGCGTTGAGCGAGGCCAACGAGTCGCGGATCTCGGCGAAGAGCGCACGCATACGCCGACGTGCCAGCTCCACCACCAGGGCGATCGGGGGGCCGAGCAAGAGCAAGACCAGCGTGAGCTTGGCGTCGAGCCAGAACATGCCGCCGAGAACGCCGAGCATGGTGATCACGTCGAGCACCAGCGAGATCGAGCCGGCCGCCAGCGCCTCGTTGAGCGCGTCGATGTCGCTCGTGGCGCGCGACATGATTTGGCCGGTGGGCTGCTTCTCGAAGAACCGCTGCGACAGGCCCAGCACGTGCTTCACCAGCGCGTGGCGGAGCCGCAGTATGGTGTTCTCCGAGGCCACGGCGGTGACGACGGTGTAGACCGCCTCCACCGCGAAGGCGGCAAGCACCGCCAGCAGATAGTAGCCGGCGTCGCGAGCCAGCCCGTCGGCGCTCCCGGCGGTGACGTGACGATCGAGCGCCTGCTTCAGGAGGATCGGCTGCGCCACGCCGATGGCGGCGATCACCGGGGTGAGGCCCAGGGCGAGCGCGAACCAACCGGCGTCGGCGCGCATGAAGGGCCAGAGCGAGGTCCACGACCAGGCGCGGGCCTTCACGCCGCCACCTGCTGGGCCAGCCAGGCGTCGCGGTAAGCGCCCGGTCGCGACAGGAGCTCGTCGTGGGTGCCCTGGTCGACGAGCCGCCCCGCGTCGAGCACGAGGATGAAGTCGGCGTGAACCAGGGCCGAGAGCCGGTGGGACACGACGAGGCGAGTCGCGCCCGAGCGGCCCCGGAGCGTGGCGATGAGCTCCTGCTCGGTGGCGTGATCCACGGCGGAGAGCACGTCGTCGAGGAGCACGATGGGCGCGTCGCGGAGGAGCGCGCGCGCGAGGGCCACGCGCTGGCGTTGTCCACCGGAGAGGGCGATGCCACGTTCGCCAACCACCGTCCCGAGGCCATCGGGGAGCGCGCCGACGTCGGGCCCGAGCGAGGCCGCGTCGACAGCGGTCCGCACGCGTTCCTCTGGGGCGCCGAAGCCCACGTTCTCGCGGATGGTCTCCGAGAAGAGGAACGGCGCCTGGGGCACCACGCAGAGGGCCGCCCGGTAGGCGTCGAGGTCGAGGTCGAGAACGTCGACGCCGTCGATGAACACCGTGCCTCGGGGAGGGTGCTCCAGTCGCGACAGTACGCGCAAGAGCGTGGACTTGCCGCTGCCCACGGGACCGTAGATGCCCACGGTGGCGCCGGCCGGCAGCGTGGTGCTGAGCTCGCGGAGCACCGGGCGCTCGCCGTAGAGGAAAGAGAGTCCGCGCAGCTCGATGCTCGGTGCGCGAGCCGGGGAGGGGAGGGCCCCCGGCCGATTGGGCTCAGCGTCGAGCACCGCGTAGATACGCTCCAGCGAGGCCTCGGAGCGCTGCAAGACCGGCAGGAGCCAGCCGAGCATGCGCAGTGGCATCACGATGAAGGCCACCAGCGCGATGAAGGCGGCGAGCTGGCCGGCGGTGAGCGTGCCCTCGCGCACGGCGCCACCACCGACGAAGAGCACCCCCCACGTGGCGATGCCCCCGGCCACGCCCAGCAGCGGGAAGCCCACCGCGCGCAGGCGAGTCATCGCCAGGGAGGTTCGCCGGAGATCGCTCGCGCGGCCGTCGAGTCGCGACTGGAAAACCCCCTCCACGTTGAAGCCCTGGATGGTGGCCACGCCGGAGAAGGCCCCGAGCAGGTCGTCGCTCATGAGACCGAGCTGCTGCTGCATCTGGCGCTGCAAACGCATGATTTGGCGCGTGGCGATCTGCATCAGGCCGAAGGCGAGCACGCAAGGCAGGGCCACCGCGAGGGTCAGGGTCGGCGAGAGCGCGAGCATCTGTCCCACGCCGAAGAGCATGGAGCCCACCACGTTGCCCGCCTGCAAGAGCGCGAAGCCCGCGAAGGCGCGCGCAAAGGTCACGTCGCTGGTGGCGCGGGCGAGCAGGTCGCCGGTCACTTGCTTGGCGTAGAACTCGGGCTGCAAGTGGAGCAAGTGCGCGAAGAAGTCGCCGCGGAGGTTGAACTCGGCGATGCGACCAGGCGTGAAGAACCACACGCGCGAGAGCGTGCGCGCGAGGATCACCCCGAGGCCGAGGAGCGCGATCCAGTAGGCCGCCTCGGCCGCCCCGGGCTCGCCGGCGCGCAAGAGGTCGAGACCGCGCGCCATCTGCATCGGCACCCGCACCGACAGGTAGTTGGTGGCCACCAGCGCGAGCGTGCCCACGAAGTACCAGCGCCAGAGCGGCACCACGTAGGCCCGCGAGAAGCGGAGCGTGAACTTCAAGCGTTATCGCAGCTCTTCCGGCGTGTCGTACAGGCCCTCGAGGAGGGCGTCGCGACGCTCGGCCACGTCGGCGTCGAGCTTCTGACGGGCCTCGGTGAGCCGGTCCATCATGCGGCGCGGCTCCCGGCGAACCCCCGCCTGGAAGAGCGCGTGCACCAGCCAGGGGAAGACCGCCGTCACGTCGCAGTGCACGTAGACCGAGCTGAACTCCACGCACTCGGCGCTCACCTTGCCCCAGGTGTGTCCCTCGCCGGCGGGGCAGGAAGAAAGCGCACCGTTGTCGACCGGGTCGACGCAGAACTGCACGTCGATGTCGAAGCCGCGGGCGTCGAGCTCGAAGATCTGCGAGAGCGTGGGCTCGCCCTGGAGGGTGTAGTTCTTGGGCACGCCTCCGCCGAGGATCCACACGGCCGTTTGCCCCTCGGTCTGCGCCAGCCACTGCACGCTCGCCATCTGGTACACGTCGGCGGCCACGTCCAGGCTGAACTTGAACTCGTCGCCCAGAAGTGCCTTGAGTTTCACGACATTCAGGAAGATGGATCCGTCTTGTGGGGCGCCCACGAAGATGGGGACACCGTGCTTGTAGGCCGTCGCGAGGAGTGAGTACTGGTCGACCCCGAGGGCCAGCTCGATCTCGTAGAGGTGCTTGCCGAGGAGGTTGTGGAACTCGGCGGTGGTCATCGCCCCCTGGAAGTCGGGCTTGGCCACCAGCCACGCGAAGAGTCGATCGGTCTTGAGCAGCACGTCTTCCGCGAAGGCGATGTCGTAGATCCGGATGATCCGTGCCTCGCGAAGCATGGTGTCGCCCGCGTCGGGGGCGATCTCCCGGAGCCGGTGCCCGAGGATGCGGTGGGCGTCGTGATAGAGGTTCGCACCGGTGGTGGTGAGCACGTCGATGGCGCCGGCCTCGATGAGGGGCACGATGCAGCTGCGATGGAGCCCGGCGGGGGTCATGGCGCCGGAGAGAGTGGCGAACACGTAGTTCCCCCCGGTGACGGACTGCTCCATCAGCCGGGCGGCCTCGCGCACCTGGCGACCCACGAAGGCCGGGAAGGCGCTGGCCAGGAGCTCGACGCCCGACTCCTTTCCGGTGATGGCGCGGGGGCGTACCTCGCGGGCGCGCGTGAAGGCGTCCTGGACTTCGGATTCAGACACGGGGGGCTCCTGCGACGGGGCGCCCGCCTATCGCAGCGAGGCCCAGGCGTGTCGCGAGGCGTTGGCCAGGACGTGGAGCAGGCCACCTTCCTCGTCGACCGGGGGACCGGCGAGGCCGGTGTCGGTGCCGGTGTCGGTGTCGGAGTCGCTGTCGCTGTCGCTGTCGCTGTCCGAATCTGAGTCGGCGTCGGCGTCGCCCTCGGGTGGGCGGCCGGTGTCGGCCACGCAGAGCCCGTCCATGTTGAACTTCTGGCCCGAGTCGCAGGTGGGCGTGGGGCAGGCGAGGAGGAAGGCGAGCAACATCGAGCCGTGCGGTAACCGGGCGCGCGATACCGTGCCGACGATGCCCTTGTGGTTGCTCGCCTGCGCGGAGCCGGCCGTGGTGGAGACGCCGGTGGTCGCGGTGCCCGATGTCTCGGACCTCGCTGCGGAAATCGTGGAACTTCCCGCGATCACCGTGGCCTACGTGGAGGTGACGGCGCCGCCTACCCGCGACGGCCTCGAGTCGGCGCTGGGGCCGGCCTACGCGCGGCTCGCGGAGGCGGGCGTGGTGGCCAGCGGCATGCCCATCATCGTCACCCGGTCGGAGGGCGAGGTGCTGGCGCTCTGGGCGGCGCTCCCCGCGTCGTCAGCGGGCTCGGCCACGACCGCGACGCTCGGCGGCGGGCGCGGGGTGCGCGCGGTGGTGGGCTCGCAGGCGGGGCTCCCGGCGGCGCACCAGCGTTTGCGGGCGTGGATGGAGGCGAAGGATATCCAGAGACTGGGGCTTTACTGGGAGCAGTTCCGCGCCGAGGGCTTCGAGGTGGTTTACCCGGTGCGCTAGGGCGCCACACTCCAAGTCGCGACCGCGCTCGCATCCACCTCGGCGCGGCGGAAGTTCATGTAGTGGTAGGTGCCGTCGTGCCAGTCGGTGTCGGCGCCCACGCCGGCGTAGGGCACGTGGAAGTACATCTCGGGGAGGTCGTCGCTCCCGAAGCCCACCACGGCCCGGTAGATGCCGGAGCTGCCCGCGGCGCAGGGCTCGGCCAGCTCGCCGTCGTTCCACGCCCCGCAGTCGGCCACGTTGATGGTCGACTCGTCGCCCCCGAAGGCCCAGTCGATGTCTTCTTGCCATGCGCCGTTGAAGCGCACGGTGTGAACGTCGCCCCATGCCAGCGTGTCGACCCCGCGCTCGGCCTTCACCATGGCGATCCAGTCGAGCGCGTCGGACAAGGACTCCAACATGTCGGTGTCGCCGCGGCCGTCGGTCAAGACCTCCATGCCGTCGCGATGGGCGAGCACGTTGGCCTTGGCGAGGAACACCGGCGACTGGTTCGCGATCTCCTCGAAGAGCGCCCCCATGTCGCCCCCGAGGGTGCGCTCGGCGAGGAGCGCCTGCCAGGTGTGGAAAAGGGCAGCCTCCTCGCTGTCCTTGTCCATCTGGCCGTTCCAGTTGGCCAGGCGCTCGGCCGCGTCGACGAGATCGCTGCGGTCGCGGTAGTCGATGAGCTCCGCGTCTGTATCGAGTCGCGACACCACGTCGCTGAGCATCGGCACCAGATCGTAGGCCAGCGAGGAGCCCACGTCGGCCTGGAGCGCCTTCATGTCGTCGAGCGACACGCCGCCCCGGGCCACCAGCTCGTCGAGCACGACCGCGATGCGGTCGGCCCGGTAGCCCGGGTCGAAGTAGCTGCCGTAGTAGAACGCGTCGTTGGTGGGGTCGTTGTCGGCGGTGTGGTCGAACGGTGAGTTGTTGCCGCTGGCAATGTAGGGTTGGCTGCCGTCGAGCTCGGGGAAGAGGCTCTCGTCGAGGTACTCGCCGGTCCAGCCCACGCTCGCGTCGCGACCGTCGATGATGCGGCGCGGGTCGCCCTTGCGCACCGGCACGTGGCCATGGGCGCGGTAGCGGATCCCCTCGGCGCTGGCGAAGACCCAGTTCTGCTGGCCGACGGCCTCGAGGCCCACGGCTTCCCAGTGCTCCTCGAGGTTGGTGCTGCGGTTGAAGTCGAGGTACTCGAAGAGCTCGGTAGTGTCGGTGTCGAAGCCCGCCCAGGCCACGAGCACCTCGCCGTCGGCGAGCAGGATCTTGTCGATGGGGAGGATTTCGCTGGGCAGGATGACGCCGACGCCCGGCACGTCCCACACCACCTGCTCCGTGGGCAGGAGGCTCCCGTCGGCCTGCAGGACCTCGATGGTCTCGACGCGTTCGTACACTTCCACGTCGCGACCGTGCACGGAGGCGATGCCCTCGACCACGTCGACGTCGATCACGTCCATGGCGTCGGCGTAGTTGACGGTGGCGGCCCAGTTCACCGCGCGGTTGTGGCCCATGTGCACGCCGGGGACGCCGGGGAAGGAGAAGCCGGCGACGTCGAAGGCGCCGCCCGCGTCGGCCGAGTTGAGGTGCCAGGGGATCACGATCGAGGGGTTGCCCATGCCGGCGTGGGGGTCGTTGGCCATCACCGGCTTGCCGTTGTCCGTGAAGTCGCCGCTCACCGCCCAGTTGTTCGACGCGCGGCCCACGCCGTGGGTCGTGGCCAGCTCATTCAGTCGCGACCCAAAGTCGTCCGGGAGATCGACGTCGACGTGCCGGCGAGGCGGGACCTGAACCGCGGCTTGCGACTCCGTCTCGCCATCGACGATGAAGCGGTTGCGGCCCGGCGTCCACACCGGGAAGTTCTCGAAGTCGCTGACGATCTTGTCGGACACGGTGACCAGCAAGTCGTAGTCGAGCTGATTGCTGTAGCCGAGGTTGATGCGCTTCCCCATCGCCATCACGTCGACCACGGTGAAGGGCTCGGGGACGTAGTGCAGCGTGTCCTGGCCGAAGGCGGTGGGCGCAATGGCCAGGCCGGCCGCGAGCTCGCTCACGAAGGCGTTGAGCCCAGCGGTGAAGGCCACGCCGAGGCCGATGTCGTCGGGACGGAGCGCGGCCTGGTGCTTGAACGAACGACAGCCGAGCTCGAGGAAGTTGAAGGTGCGGGCGATGCGGTCGCCGTTGAGGGCCGACTCGCCGTCTAGCGTCGCGAGCGTGCCCCGCGTGGCATGCCGCGCCCGGTCGATCTGGTAGAGACGCTGCCGCGCCTGCTCGTAGCCGGCGCCGTAGAAGAGGTCGGCGTCGGTCTGCGCGTAGACGTGCACCACGCCGACCTCGTCCTGGACGTACTCGACGGGGGCGGTGGGCGCGTAGTCGAGCGGGACCGTCACGTCGTCGATCGAGCAGGGGACGAACGGCGTTTCGGTCGTGACGGCGGGACGCTCGGTGTCGAGGGGGGCGCAGCCGAGGAGGAAGATCGCGATCATGGGGGCCAGGTGCGCGCGCCGTTTACCCTGGTCGGCGGCGGCTCGCTGTCAAAAACTGGCCGGTTGGTTTTTTTGATTTCTCGTACTCAGGTGCTCGCGCGGTCGATGGCCACCACCCCGCGCACCGCCTTGAGCTTGCGCACGAGGACCTCCAGCTCGTGGATGTCGTGCACCGATACGCCGAGCTCGCACACGGCGCGGTCGTCGTCGTCCATGCGCACGTCGGCCTTCCACAAGTTGATCTTCAGGCTGGAGCACACGCTGGTGATCGCGGCGAGCATGCCGGGGCGGTCTTCCAGGACCAGGTGCAGGAGGCTCTGGTGGAGCGTCTTGGCGGCGGCGTCCCAGCTCACCGGGACGAAGCGGTCGCTGTCGAGCCCCTTCACCGAAGGGCACTCCGCCTTGTGCACGGAGAGGCCACGCCCGCGCGTGATGTAGCCGACGATGTTCTCGCCCTTCATCGGCCGGCAGCAGCGCGCGTAGTCGACGAGGATGTCGGTTTCGCCCGACACGACGATGGCACTATCCGCAGGTTTCCTGACCTTCTGCAGGAGCGACTGGAAGGCGTTGGGCTGCGGCGCGGGCGTTTCGGGGGCCGGGGCGAGAACGCGCAAGGCCTCGGTGGGCGACACGCTCCCGGCCACGACTTTCTCGCATAGTTGCTCGAACTTCTCGTAGCCCGCCGCCTCCATGCGGGCGATCGCCTCTTTGTCGGCGAGCACTTTCTTGAGCGAGTGCTGCTGCTTCTTGAGCGCGTTTTCTAGGATCTCGCGACCGAGCTCCACGGCGCGCTCGGTGCTGTCCTCTCGCAGCTTCTTGCGGATCTTCTCGAGCGCCCGGTGGCTGTGGGCCCAGGTGAGCCACTCTCGCGACGGGTGCGCGTCGGGGCGGGTGACCACCTCCACCGTGTCGCCCGTCTTCACCGGGCTCCGCAGCGGCACGAGGCGGCCGTTCACCTTCACGCCAGTGGTGTGGTTCCCCACCTCGGTGTGCACGTGGTAGGCGAAGTCCAGGGCGGTGCTGCCTTCCGGCAGCATGATGATATCTTTTCGCGGCGTGAAGACATGGATCGACGCCGATAGATCCGAGCGCGCCGCCTCGAGGAAATCCCCGGGATCCTCGATGTCGCGCGCCATCTGGATGAAGCCGCGCAGGCGCGCCGCCTCGGCCAGCTCGTTGTTGGTGACGGCCAGCCGCCCGTTCTTGTAGCGCCAGTGCGCGGCGATGCCGGTTTCCGCCACGCGGTGCATCGCGGCCGTTCGGATCTGGATCTCGACCTCGCGCCCGTCCGGCCCGACCACCGTCGTGTGTAGCGACTGGTAGCCGTTGTTCTTGGGGACGGCGATGTAGTCCTTCATGCGCGTGGCCACCGGCATGAAGGCGCAGTGCACGAAGCCGAGGGCCACGTAGCAGCTCTCGCGGTCGGGGACGGTCACGCGGAAGGCGAGCACGTCGTAGAGCTCGGAGAGGTCCTTTCCGGTGCGCTGGAGCTTTCGCCAGATGCTGTAAAGGTGCTTCACCCGCCCAGAGATCTCGCACTGCATGCCGCGAGAGCCGAGGGTCTCCATCAAAAGCTGCTTGGTCTGCGCGACGTAGGCCTCGCGCTCGGGGGCGTCGAGGCCGAGCGCCTCGGCGAGCCTCGCGTGCTCCTCGGGCCACAGGTAGTGGAAGCTCAGGTCTTCCAGCTCCCGTTTGAGCGTTTCGAGACCGAGCCGGTGGGTGAGCGGCGCGTAGATGTCGAGCGTTTCCTGGGCGATCTTCCGCTGTTTCTCGGGGCGCTGGTGCTGGAGCGTGCGCATGTTGTGCAGCCGGTCCGCGCACTTGACGATGATGACGCGGATGTCCTTGCCGAAGGCGAGCACCAGTTTCCTGAAGTTCTCAGCTTGTTCCTCGAGCTTGCCCTTGTAGCTGAGCTTGCTCAGCTTGGTGACGCCCTCCACCATCTCGAGCACGGTCTTGCCGAAGTCTTTCTCGATGTCGGCGGGCTTCGCCGCCGTGTCTTCAAGGGTGTCGTGCAATAGGCCGGTGGCGATGGTTTCCACGTCCATGTGGAGCTCAGCGAGGATGAAGGCCACGTTGAGCGGATGGACGAGGTAATCCTCGCCGTTCTTCCTCGTCTGTCCCCGGTGCCAGAATGCCGCGGCCATGTAGGCCTGCTCCACCAGGCCCGTGTCGGCCCCGGGCGCATACTCCCCGACGCGGCGGACGATGTCCGCAATGGTGATCAATCCGGAGTCGCCGTCGGCCAATGAACCGCCCTTCAGCACTTTCCCACGCTCGCCGCCGCTGTCAAGGCTTCAGTCAAGGATGGTCTCGGCCCAATCGCGCAACTGGCCAGGTCGCACCTCGAAGAAGTCCTGGAGACAGGCCACGTGATCCTCGTAGTCGCCATCGCTCCAGTAGCGCCGGGGGTCGGCCCGCACGGCGTCGCCGATGAGCCCGTCGAGTTCGCGCACTCGGGCGGCGCCGTCGGCCGCCTCGAGCAGGTCGGCGTAGGCCATCACCGCGGTCGCGACCTCCGTGGTGCATGACTGGCTGGACTCGCAGCTCGCGGCGAGCATCCCCATGTCGTACTTATCCAGATCCATCCCGTACATGCCGCAGTCGTCGTAACTCCACGGGCGGTAGCCGAAGTCGAGGTCCATCGACTGGGTGAGGAAGGTCCACTTGTCGCGATTCGGCTCGTGGTAGAGCTGGTAGTTGGACAGGTCGTAGCTGTAGCTGTCCCAGTGAACCACCGTGCGCTCGAGCGCGAGGTAGGCCACCCAACGGTCCCAGTCGAGTTGCGCGCGCATCGCCGTTTCCCAGTCGTCGCCGGAGAGGCGTGCCGCCTCGCCCAGCGTGCGGAGCGCGAGGTCGTTGCCCTCGTCGTTCTCCTCCACCTCCATGCAGCTGGCGTCGGTGACGTCGCAGTAGGCGCTCGCGTTCTCGTAGAGGTTGCCGTTGGGGTCGTCGAACCAGGTCTGCAAGAAGTCGTCGTTGTGAGGCTCCACCACCACGTACAGGCCATAGTCGCGACCGTTGAGCTCGAGCTGCGCGAAGCCGCTCCGCGAGGCCGGGTAGCCCCACTCCCGATAGAAACCGTAGGACAGGGTCGACGACATCTGGGATGGGTCGTAGCAGTCGTTATGCAGGTAGAACTTCTTCAGTCCGAGGAACTCCTGCTCCGGATCGTAGTAGTTCACATCGACGATCAAGGAGGGTTTGTCACCGATCGACTGCCACGAGGACGAGCCCTTGATGTGGATCGCAACCTCGTATTCAAAGCCCTGGAAGCCGAGCGTAGCGGGTACGAATTCCCGACCGTCGCGCTCGAGCTCGCGGTAGGCGTCGTCACTCAAGGTGAGCGCGAGCGCGTGGATCACCGAGGGATCGTAGAGATCGCCCTCGGGGCGATCGGGCGTGGCGCTGTCGTCCTCGATCGCGGTGTCGCCCGGCGCCACCTCCAGGGCCGTGTCGACGGTCGAGGGCGAGGCGCTGTCGCCGTCCAGGGTCTCGATGCTCCGGGGCGTGCAGGCCCACAAGGCGACGATCACCGCACACTGATAGCCCGCGCGCGGCGGCGCCGGGAAATTTCGTCCCGGGAGGATCGAACGGACCTCTCGCGGGCATTTGCCGCATGCGGAGTACACCATGTGGACGTTGTTTCTCGCTTGCACCGACGCGCTCACCGTCAATGACAAGAAGGAAGAGGGATCTCAAGACGACACCGCCATTGACGTGGGCGACCTCTGCGCCGAGTCCACCCCGGCCAGCACCACCATCCCGGTGGTCTTCGACGCCTACGACGATGGCTGTCCCTGGGGCGAGGGCGACAATCTCGAGGCCGAAGACGCGCACTGCACGGCTCGCTACGAACAAACCGAGAGCATCAACATCGGCACCGGGGCGGTGATCTGCGACGTCGCCTTCGACTTCCAGGTGGAGGGCGGCGACGTCAACCGCATGGAGTACGACGACAACTTCTTCTTCACCTTCGACGACGTGGTCCTGGCCGCTTCCTACGGGCCCTTCGTAGCCGAGTTTCCTCAGGAAGATGGGCTCCCGATCTACGACTGGTCGAGCATCGCGGGCCAGCCCTTCACTTTCTCCGACTACGACACCTACTGCCTCGGCGAGGCCGAGGGGCTCGCCTCCTGCCGCATCCCGGAGCCGGAGACCGAGGGCGCCATGGCGCTGTCCTTCGACCAGAGCATCATCGAGAAGCTCTCCACCCGCGCCATCGCCCAGGACCGCGTGGAGTACGGCTTCATCGCCTTTGGCGACAACGACGCGTCATCGGACTGCTACCACGCGGAGTTCGCCTTCGACGTGGCAATCTCCTACGTGGAGCCCTAGCTAGAACCAGTAGTGGACGGTCACCGCCGGCGCGCCCGAGATGGTGCGCACCCCGGTGGACTCGCCGAGATCCACGTTGAGCCCCCACTCCACGCCGAATCCAAGGTTCTCGAGACCGAACATGAAGAACTCGGCGCCCAGCGCGGGCTGCACGCGCACGAAGTCGCTCCCCGCCGCGCTCACGTAGTGGGCGCCGCCCGCGCCGTAGAGGGAGAGGTTGTCCTCGGCGACGAGCCCGTACAAGAGCCGCCCGCCCGCCACCAACTCGGTTTCGGTGTCGGCGGCGAGGGCGAAACCGCCGTCGAGCTCCAGCTGGATGTTCATCGCCGGCGACTTCGTCGGGATCGCATAGCGCACGGAGATCGCGGACACGCTGCCCAACCCTGCGTGGAAACCAAACCCGAAGCGGCCGCGGAGATCGTTGGCTTCGGCGGGTGCAGCGAGGAGAAGGAGCGCGGCGGCGAGCATCGTCGGCGGCTAACCCGCCCGCTCAGCGCGTGGTTCGCGTGACGTGGACCCCGTGCCAGTGCTCAGGGCGGTCGTCGAGCTGGATGCGGACCCGTCGCAAGACAACCACGGGGGAAGGGAAGCCGACGACCCAGGCGAGCAGACGCTCGGCACCGAGCGCGTGCGCGTGGGTATCTTGCACCACATGCCGCGGACCGAGCTTCACGCGCAGGCGATGCGAGCCCATCGAGAGCTCGAACGTTTCGAGGTCGGCCGGAACCGGGGCCACGGAGCCCGTCCAGCGCTCGCCGTCGACCGCGATCCACGCCGGGCAAGTGGCTAGCGGGTCGACCAGCAAAGCGCCGCCGCTCGCCGCCGCGTAGAGCGCCGTCGCGCTCACGTTGCCCACGGCGACGGTGCGCACGAGAAAGCCGGTGCCCTCGTACAAGCCGCCGTCGCTCGTGTCCGCATTGACGCCGGGCACGTTCACGAGGATCCGCGCGCGAGCGGCGGCCGGAGGACAGTCCGCCGTGGCCGCGCTCAGCGTGCCGCGTGCGCGCAAGCCGTCGCCCGTCACGTGCAATTCAGCGCCGTCCTCGCCGATCTCGATGCCGTCCGGCGCGCCGTGAACACCGCGGTCGTCGAGGGTGGCCGGCCCGTTGATGCTGCGATGTTCGAGCGCGTGCACGTTGTCGCGCAGGATCGCCACGCGGGTGGTGAGTTGCGACGCGTAGGCGCCGGTGTTGCCGACCGCGTAGCGGAAGTACACGGCGGTGCCGTCGCGGGCAGTGGCGTAGGCGATCCACGCATCGCGACGCGGCTCCACGACCAGGCGCGCGGCAAGGAGCGCCACGAGGCCGACGCCGAGGAGGGCGGCTACCCAGCGGCCCAAGGCCTTCGCTCGACGAAGATGGGCGACCAGGGCACGAGCCCCGTCCCCCGTTGGTTGATGCAGGCCGACTGGATCGCGGGCAGCGTCAGCGCGTCCAGCTCGGGATGGCTGACATAGAGGTTGGGTCGCACCTCCGCAACCGCGTCGTAGCCACCTCGGCACATGCGCGCCTTGAGCTGCGGCGGGGTGCGCGGGCGCTGGATCACCTCGGTGATGGAACGCTGCACGAACTGCACGTGACCGGCCTCGCAGTGCGCCTTGTCGTCGCCCTCGAGCTGGGCACACTCGGTGATGTCGGCCGGGCGATTGCGGTTGAGCGCGAAGTACCACCAGTCGAGCCACATGCGCTCCTCCGCCTTGCCTTCCACCGTCTGGATCTGTCCCCAGAAGGCGACGGCTTCGCGCGCGGCATCGACTTGCGACACCGCGCGTCCACCGCCCTTGATGGTGCCTTGAAGCTCGTACGTCCAGCCGTGGTACAGGCACTCGTGGTAGTAGCCGCCGGCCCCGGCACACGTGGCGAGGGTACCGAAGCGATCGCCGGCGCGTGCCTGCCGCTCCGCGATCGAGAAGAAGCACTCCGAGCGCCACTCGACGCTCTCGATGCTCTGGCAGTCGCGACCGCTCGCCTCGGGGCGCTCGCGAATCACAGCGGCCGCGCATTCCTGCGACTGCTCCCCGGCTCGCTCGCAGAGGCCGAGCGAGTCGGCCACTGGGAGATCGCCGGCGAGCGCCAGGTTGTAGGCCTCGGCCGCGCTGGTGGCCGCGCAGCCAAACATCAGCGCGAGCACGCGGCCCTCCGACGGTCGATGAGTGCCTCGATCTCGCGGTCGGGCGCGTGGTCGAGTAGGGCGGGCGGGGGTCCGCCGCCGCAGGGGAAGTCGTGCTTGTCCCTGGCCATGTTCAGCAGGTCGTCGTACAGCGCGAGGCCGGTGCGGAGACAGGCCTCGCGGGCAACCGCGCGGGGGATGAGGTTGCAGGGCCCCCGGTCGATGGGGCGGCGCACGGTGAGACACCGACGGTAATAGGCCGACCACGGGGCGGGATCGTCCGCCTCGAATCCGAGATCCTCGAGACGGGTCGCCACGGTCGGCTCGTCCCGCGCGATGGCGCAGGCCGACGCCCCCAGCGCGTTGACCTCCTGCGACCACAGGTGCATTCGGCAGTCGTGCTCGAACTGCCCGGCGCCCCCACAAAGCGCGATGTCGCCCGCCTTCTCGGCGCGGACGAAACCACACTCGTCGCGCGCCAGGTTGCCCTCGACCTCGGTGCACTCGCCGCGAAGCGCGTGGCAGTCGTCTCGCAGGGCCCTGTCGGCGATGACGGCGCAGTCTCCCGACTGGAGGCCGTCGCGGTAGTCGGCGGCCCCAGGGGAGCAAGCCAGGAAGAACCACATCACGGATCGATGGTCTCGGAGACCTCGAAGCTCTGGCCGTCGTCGGCGATCACCCACACGTCGATCGGCCCCGTCGTTTCCTCGGTGACAGGGTCGTAGTCGAGCTCCCCCGAAGCCCCCTCGACATCGACGTCGTTCGCGACGGAGAACGACGCGCGCAGCTGCGTCCAGTAGTTCGGAGCGATCTCCACGCGGTCGCCGTTCGGGTCGGAGATGTGCAAGAGCCCGTCGGCGGCGCCCTGGCCGGTCACCCCGCCCTCCTGGGCGTAGGCCCACGCGGCGCCGTAGGCCACGAGCCAGCCGGCGTCGTAGGCATAGGCGCTGTAGCTGCTGTCCTCGGCGCTCTGTCCCTCGTACTCGGCGGCGTAGCTGGCCGCGAAGGCGTCGTATACGTCGCCCGAGGGGACGGCCGGCGCGGTGCCCATGATGTTGGGCCACAGGTGGTCGGCCGCTGAGCGCGTGTCTTCCAGCAACTCCGCGTCGCGACTGGCGTCGGCCAGGAAGATCGGCATGGCGTCGAACTCGTCGCGAGCCCCGGCCGCGTTGAGGAAGGCGCTCACGTCGGGCAGGTCGGAGCTGATGAAGAGGATCGCATCGTAGTCGAGCGTGGCCACGTTGTTGATCGCGTTGTCGCGCTCGGTGTCGTTCTCGAAGGCGTAGCGGGTGGGCACGTGGATCGAGGACTCGTAGTTCTCGACGAAGACCTCGGCGAGTCCGGTACCATAGGGGCCTTCCTGGTAAACCACGGCCACGTCCTGGTTCGTCAGCTCGAGCTCGGTGAGCGTCTCGGCCACCACCTCGGCGAGCACGAGCCCCTGCACGTCGTCGGGCGGGGCGGTGCGCCACAGGCGGCCGGCGTGACCCTCGGGCGTGGAGGCGACGTCGAGGTACGTCAGCGCGGGCGAGGTGGCCGAGGGCGACACCACGAGGGCGCCGAGCTCGGCGATGGCGTTCCACATCGCCTCGGTGTTGCCCGAGGTGGCGGGCCCCAGGATCGCGAAGGCGCCGAGGTCGCCGGCCAGGTAGCGCCCCATTTCAGCCGCCGCTTCGTCGGCGGCAAGCCCGTCGAGGGCAGAGTTCTCTTCGTAGGAACACTGCACTAGGCCGAGGAGGGTGCCGTCGAGACCCTGGCTGTCGTCGACTTGCTTGATGGCCAGTCGCGACGCCTGCTTCTCGGGCACGTCGGTCGAGTGGTCGAAGAGGGAGCCCACAACGAGGATCCCCGGGTAGTCGTCGGGACGCACGAAGAGGTCGTCGGGGTAGGTGGCGTCGCAGCGATCCGAGAGCGCGACTTGTTCGCAGTAGCCCTCGGTCCCGCAGGTGTAACCGAAGCCGAAGGCGTCGCGACACTCGCTGCCGGAGGTGCAGGGTTCCCACTCGGTAACGCCGAGCGAGCAGGACAAGAGCAGCAAGACCATCAGAAGGACCCGGACAACCCCACGTATCCCGGCCCGAGCGCGAGCGGACCGCCGGGACCCCAGAGAGAAAGTGCCAGTCCTCCGGCCAGGCCTGCGGCGCCCACGGCGAAGCCGATGTCGGCCCCGAGCGCCAACCCCGACTCGCGATCGAGGGCGTCGGCGGCCCCCGATGGGCAACGAAGGCGACCGCTGCCGTCGGCGGCGCAAGTGGTGGCGGCCTCGCTGCCCGCCGCGAGCGAAAGCGAGCCGAGCACCACGCCTGTCCCGATGCCCGCCACGCCGAGGCTGAACGCGGCGAGGGGGAGGGGACGAGCCCACGAGGGCGTGTGCTTCTCGACGGCCACCGTCGTCGAAGACGTTGGCTCGGGGGCAGGATCCGCCGTGGAACTAGGTGTCGTGGCCTTCGTTTCCGCGATGCGGCGTTCAAGGTTGCTAATACGACGATCCAGCGTGTCACGCTCATCGGCCGTCGCGTAGGCCCGGTAGCGGGAGAGCGTGGTGTGGGCCTCTTCCCAGCGGCCGACACGCTCCTGCGCGTTGGCGATGTTGAACAACAAGAGCGGTCGCCCTGAGAGTCGGTATGCCTCTTCGAAGGCGACGATCGCGTCTTCGTAGCGCCCCTCCTCGTAGAGGATTTCGCCGTTTTCGTAGAACTCCCGGGCGCGCAGGTCGTCCGGTGACTGCGCGAGGGCCAGGCCAAGAAGCAGGATCAATTGTCCCAAGGATCTCTCAGGTCAGAGCGGGTTTTTTTCTTCGTCTCCGGTGGCGGGGTCTCGGTAGGCGGGGATTCCGCTGCGGAGGCCGGCTCGGCCGGGGCGGGGGGCGTCGATGCCGGGGCTGAAGCGGAGGCGCGGGTGCTCGTGCTGCCGCTAGTGCCGCCACCACTCACGGCTCGCGGCTCGTTCGTGCCCGCGGCGGTGGGCTTCAGCACCACCTGCTTTCGCTCGGCGTCCCAGCGAAGGTCGAACTCGGTGTCGTTGAATCCCGGGGCGCGCGCGGTGAGCATCCAGCTCTGCCCCTCGGGGATGAGGATGTCGATCGGCGAGGGGCCGAGATCGGTGGCCTCCCGCCACAGGTGCGCGCCCGGCGGCACCGTCGTGACCCGCACCCCTGTGGGCTCAACGGCCATGGTCTCCGCTGGGGCGTCGGTCGACGGCTCCACGCTGCCCGCTCCCGGCCCACGCTCGAAGTACCACCACGCCCCGGCGCCGCCGACGAGCACCATCCCGCCGAGGAAGGCGAGGGAGGCCACCGCCCCGGTCGCGGCGAGGATGGGCACGCGGCGGCTCTTGATCGCTGACACGATCGTGGAGGCGCTCGGCTCCCCGATGCTGGCCTTCGCCGCTCGAGCACCGCCCGGTGCGCCGTGGGAGGAGTTTGGTGCCGGCGGTGGCGCCTTCGCGCCTGCCATGGTCGGCGGCGCATCTTGCCCACTCACCAGCTTGCCCTCCACCAGCGCGGGCGCCTGCGTCTTCTCACCGCGCAGCTCCGCCTCGCACACCCGCAAGGCGCGCACCAGCTCGTCGACCGAGGCGAAGCGGTCTTCCGGGCGCTTGGCGAGGCAGGTGTTGACCACCCAACCGAGCGTGGGACACTCCGCCAGCGCGGCGGCGCGCGTGTCGAGGGGCGGCGGCGGCTGGTTCAGGTGGGCCAGCAATACCCCCACACTGGTGTCGCTCACGAAGGGCGCCTTGCCCGACACGCAGGCGTACAGGATCACGCCGAGCGAGTAGATGTCGGAGCGGGCGTCGAGGCGCTCGGCGCGGATCTGCTCGGGAGACATGTACGAGGGCGAGCCCACCACGGCGTCGGTGCCGGTGAGCTCGTCGTTGACGCGCAGCTGCTTCACCAGGCCGAAGTCGAGCACCTTCACGAAGTCCACGTCGTCGCCATGCTGCACCAGGACGACATTGGCGGGCTTGAGATCGCGGTGCAACAGGCCCAGCCCGTGCGCCTCGCGCAAGGACCCGCAGATCTGGCGCGCGATCGATACGATGCGAGCGGCCGAGAGCGGCGCCTCGACGCGGATCACCTGGTGGAGCGTGCGCCCGTCGAGGTACTCCATCGCGATGTAGAGCAGCTCGGTGTGCCCGCTCGGCCCGGTGACTGCACCGTGATCGAACACCCTCACGGTGTTGGGATGGGTCAGCTTAGAACAGGCGCTGGCCTCGAGCTGGAATCGTTGCCGGAATTCCCGGTCCTGGTCGCCCTCGGCGGCTCCGCTGGCCAGCACCTTGAGGGCGACCATCCGTCCCAGGGGGGCCTGTTCTGCCTGGTACACGCGGCTCATCCCACCGCGGGCGATGGCGGCCGTGATCCGGTAGCGGCCATCGACCACGCGGCCGAGGAGGGGGTCGCGCTCCGGCGCGCTCGGGGGGCTGGCGGGCGCGGTGCTCATGCGATGGGCGAGTTTGTCAATTCGGTGTCGTGAGGTTTGTTGGCGCATCATAGCGCTTGCGGACGACAACGGGCAGCCACGCCAGCGCCACGTACTTGCCAAGCGGTTGTTCATCGGTAGAATTGCGTCTGGGTACTAGGGCGGCGCCGACGGCGACCGCCCGCGCCATGCACGAGCCTCCCCACGACACTGTACGCCGCCCCACCCGGATGCCGGAGGTGCTTGAGCGTTTTTTGACCGAGGCCGTCGCGTCGCCCCTGCTCCTGGCCGCCACCCTCGTGCTCGCCGCGCTCCCCGCGATCATCTTCGCGTTCGCGGAGTTGCCCTTGCGCTCGCACGCGATCATCAGCGCCGTGGTGATGGCGGTGAGCCTCTGGGTGCTTCGGCGCATGCCGCAGTGGCGCCTGGCGGTGGCCATCCTCTCGGTGTGCATGTCGGTTCGCTACATCGTGTGGCGCGGCATCGCGACGCTCGCGCTGGACCGCCCGGAGGATGCCGTCTTGAGCATCCTGCTGTACGGAGCCGAGCTCTATGGCGTGGGCGTCTTGATCCTCGGCTATTTCCAGACCTCGATCATGCGTCCCCGGCAGCCCGTCCCGCTGCCGACCGACGCTGAGCTGCCGGCGGTCGATGTCTACATCCCCACCTACAACGAGAGCATCGAGATCCTCCGGCGCACGCTCATTGGCGCCCTGGCCATCGAGTGGCCGCAGAAGCAGGTTTATCTGCTTGATGACGGTCGTCGTCCCGAGATGCGCGCCCTGGCTGAGGAACTCGGCGTCGCCTACCTCACGCGCGCCGACAACAGCCACGCCAAGGCCGGCAACCTCAACGCCGCGCTCAAAGTCACCGGTGGCGACTTCATCGCCATCTTCGACTGCGATCACGTGCCCGTTCGCAGCTTCCTGCGGCTGACCATGGGCTTCTTCCTCGCCGATCCCCAGGTGGGGCTGGTGCAGACACCGCACCACTTCTACAACCCCGATCCCTTCGAGCGGAACTTGTGGTTGGAGGAGCTGGTGCCGCCCGAGCAGGAGATGTTCTACCACGCGGTCCAGATTGGCAACGACTTCTGGAATTCCGCGTTCTTCTGCGGAAGTTGTGCCGTGCTGCGGCGGAGCGCGATCGAGAGCGTCGGGGGAATCGCCACCGAGACGGTCACTGAAGACGCCCACACCGCGTTGCGCATGCACGCGGCCGGATGGCGCTCGGCCTACCTTGACATCCCGCAGGCCGCCGGTCTCGCCACCGAACGCTACGCCTTCCACGTGGCCCAGCGTATGCGTTGGGCACGCGGCATGACCCAGATTTTCATGCTTGACAACCCGCTTTTCAAGCAGGGGCTCACCTGGGCGCAGCGGCTGAACTACCTCAACGCGATCCAGCACTTCCAGTTCGGAATCCCTCGGCTGGTCTACCTCATTTCGCCATCGTTGTTCCTGCTCTTTGGCATCCACCCGCTGCGCGCGAATCCCTGGGAGGTCATCGCCTACGCGATGCCCCACGTTTTCCTGTCGCTCATCGGCGGGCTCGCGGTGGCGCGCTCGGTGCGACACGCCTTCTGGGCCGAAGTCTACGAGACCTCGCTCGCGCCCTACACCGCACTCGTCACGGCCCTGGCCTTCGTCGCGCCGCGGCAGGGCAAGTTCAACGTGACCGTCAAGGGCGCCTCCCTCGAACGCGCCGCGTACGACCTCCGGCACGCGCTCCCCAACCTCGTTGTGATGGCACTCTGTGTTGCCGGGCTGGTCGTCACCCCGTCGCGCTGGGCGGAGTTCCCGCTCGAACGCGGCACGCTGATGGTCACCTCGCTCTGGAACCTCTACAACATCGCCATCCTCGGCGCGGCGGTGATGGTCGCGCTGGAGCGGCCCCAGCGCCGCAAGACCTGGCGAGTTCGGCGTGAGCACCGTGTGCGCGTCACGGCCGCTGAACGGCACGATCTGATCCCCATCTTCGGAGAGACGACCGACATGAGCGAGGGAGGAATTCGCCTACTTTGCGGCGACTTCCCCGCCGACGAAACGCATGTGATCGTCGACATCCAGAGCGAGTTCAGCCGCGCCGAAGGCATTCCTGGTCGCGTGGTCGCCCGCTTCGATCGGGACGATCACGTGGAACTTCGCGTGGAGTTCCGCGACCTCGACCCGGCTCAGGAGCGCTCGATCATCGAGTTGATGTTCACCGATCCCGACGCCTGGACCCATCGGCCGATCACCCAGCACCCGTTCCAGTCCCTGCTCACGGTCATCTACGCCCCCTGGCGGGCGCTGGTGCTGAGCCTGCGTGACGACGAAATGGACGGATCGCCCGTATGAACACCGAGTGGCAATGCCCATTGTGCAAGGCGGCGAATCTTGTCCCGGCGCCTGTGTGCCGGGTCTGTCGCACGCCGTGGCCCGGCATTCGTTCGCACGCGATGGCCGACGACGACGACGCGCCGGTGTCCAGCGGCCTACTCGAGTCCCTGCCGGCGCCGAGCTTGCTGGCCTTCCTCGCGTTGGTGCTCTTCTTCTGGTGGGAGCCCGTCACACGTCCCTTCGCCGTGCCCAACGTGCACAGTGGCTGGACCGCCTCCGTTCGCGCGGAACGTCGCGACGAGCTGCGGCTGGCACGGCGCGATCTGCTCGTGCTCGCCGAGTCGCTGAAGCGCACGCTCGACACCGGGGTGCCGCTGCCCTCCGACTGGAACGACAGTCTCACCACGGCTCGCCAGAAGTACCAGGTGTACGGCGAGCGGGACCGCACGCCCAACCTCGGCGTGGCGGAGGTGAAGCTGCACACCGCCGTCATCGAGTTGGCCAGCATTCGATACCAACTTTCCGCCGGTCAGCCGGGCATTGAGCTCCGGCAACGGCTCGACGTCGTCTTTTCCGTCCTTTCCGAGGTCGCGGAGGAACTCAACAATGCGTAACGGTCTTATTTGCCTTGCAGCCCTTGGCGCCCTGCTCGCCTGGTCTCCCGTGGCGGCCCAGGAGGCCGAGCGGCCCTATCCGGGTCCGGAGGGGGTGTATGAGGCCACCTTCGAGGACGAGTTCTTCCAGTCCAGCGACATGATGCTGCAGGGGGTGCACGCCAACACCGTGCTGACCTTCACGCGTCCCAAGTCCTGGGAGTTGGTGGCCGACCCGGTGCTCCACGTGGCGCTCAATCACTCGGCGGCGCTGCTCGAACACCGATCGCATGTCACGGTGCTGGTGAACGACCATCCCATCGGTACCGTCACGCTCTCCGCCAGCAACGCGACGGGGGGTGAGTTCGACCTCCGAGTGCCGCGCAACCTGCTCGATGACTACAACACGCTGGGCTTCGCGGTAGAGCAACACTACACCGATGACTGCGAAGACCCCTTCGACCCGGCACTATGGACGCGTATCGAACGCCAGTCCAGCATCACCTTGCCCTATCGGCGTCTCCCCGTCGTCGGCGAGTTGATCGAGTGGCCCTACCCGTTGTTCGACAAGCTGGGCTACGGGCCGACCCGCCTTACCCTGGTGACGGGCGGTTCCCCCTCGCGTGACACGGTCGAGGCCCTGGGAAAGGTGGGCTTCTCGGTTGGGCGACTCGCCGACTGGCGCGAGGTCGACAGCGCCTCGCCGGTGACGACGGTCGCTGACGCCCGCACCCCGGCGGCGGTGATCGGCACGGTGGACGAGGCCCCAGAGGCGCTTGGCCTGCTCGGGCTCGATTCGCTCGCCGCCGACGAGGGCGCGGTGGGGATTGTACCCAATCCCAGCGATCCGACGCTGCCAGTACTGGTGGTCGTGGGTGGCGGCCCCGTCGGGCTCGCCAAGGCGGCAGGCGCGCTCGCGGGACAGGACCGTTACCAGGTGCTGTCTGGCTCGGTGGCCACGGTCTCCGCGCTCTCGCCGGCCAACCCGCCGCCCACCCGCATGGACCCGCTCCCGGTGCCGCCAGCCGCGAAGTTCGACTTCGGCGACATCGGCGTGCAGGGCGTCACCGTGCGCGGCTACTACCCACCCACCATCCGTGTGCCGCTGCACCTCGAGGGCGATGCCCTGGTGAGCCCCGGAGGCGGCACCGCGCGCATCGACTACGCCTACTCGGCCCAGCTCGACTCGCGCCTCTCTTCGATGGAGATCCGCCTCGGCGGGCTGGTGATCCGCAGCGTGCCTCTCGACAAGGTGGCGGGCGAGTCGGCCGCGAGCGTCACGGTGCCCTTGCCGCAGGAGCTCTTCGCGCCCGAGAGCACGCTCGACATCGTGTTCCACTTGTTCCCGCGCGACTTCGACGCCTGCGAGCGCGTGAGCGACAAGCAGATCTGGGGCACGGTCTTCGCCTCTTCCTCGCTCGACCTCGCCCGCGATCACGTGGCCGAGATGCCCGACCTCGAGCTGCTCCGTTTCGGAAACTGGCCGTTCACCGCGCTGAGCCCCAACGGTGGCACCATCGTCGTGCTGCCCGATGCCCCGACCGCCCGAGCCACCGCGGCAGGGTTCATTTATGCCACGCGCCTCGGTCGGCTCACCCACGCACCCGCGCCCGACTTCCGACTCGCGCGCGCCGCCGACCTGAGCTTCGCGGAGAACGCGGGGAAACACTTCGTCTTGCTCGTGGAGGCATCCAATCACGCCCTCTACGACTCGATGGCCTCGTCGGGGGCGGTGCTCTTGACCGGGGGGCCCGACCGCCTCCTGGCCGACAGCCAGAAAGCCGCCCTCGTGGGGGCCACCGTCGGCACTCCCTACGGCACCGTCGAGGAGGCATTCTCACCGGCCAACGGGGAGCGCGGTGTGCTGGTGCTGCGAGCGCTCCGCGAGGACGGACTCGAGACGCTGGTCGAGGTGGTGACCGATCTTGGCAAGGTGAAGCTGCTCGATGGCAATGCCGCCGTCGTGGCGAACGATCTCAGCGTGCGAACGGTCGACGTGGCGACGAAGAAGCGCTGGGGCTCTCTGCCGGTGGCGACCGCCGCACAACGCGAGATCCAGCGCAACTGGTGGGTGCTCGGTGCGCTCGTGCTGGGCGGTGCCTTCATCCTCACTGCCATCGTGCGCGTGTGGGCCCAGTCGCGGCCGGGACGCGGCTAGGCTGCGGGCATGGGCCTACTCGTGGCGGTGATGATCGCGACCGGGTTGGCGCGCGCGAGCGTGCCCACGCCGACCGGCGAGCTCGCGCCCGCCTGGGAGGCCTACCGAAAGGTGTACGTGTCCGAGGATGGCCGCGCCATCGACTACCGCGAGGCGGCCCGCTCCACTTCGGAGGGGCAGTCCTACGCCATGGTACGCGCGCTGTGGGTGGGGGATCGCGACACCTTCGACCGTGCGTGGCGCTGGACGAACGCCAACCTGCAGGGGGGCGATCCTTCGCGCCTCCCGGCGTGGGCCTGGGGCAAGAAGGCCGACAGTAGCTGGGGGGTTCTCGATCCACAGCCGGCCTCGGACGCAGATCAGCTGATGGCATGGGCGCTCCTCGGTGCTTCCCGGCGGTGGAAGGCGCCTGCCTACGCCGAGCAAGCCGCGGCCCTGCTCGGCCGCATCTGGGACGAGGAGACCGAGGTGGTCAACGGCGAGCGCTGGTTGCTCCCCGGGCCGTGGGCGCGGGGCGCGGACCCCGTCCGGCTCAACCCTTCGTATTTCCTGCCCTTCACGTGGAGGAGCTTCGCCGAGCTCGACCGCGCCCACGATTGGCGCAGCCTGCTCGCCCCGGCGTATCGGCTGCTTCACGACTGCCGGAGCGCCGTGGGACTGTCGAAGGACTGGTGCTACGCGGATCGTTCTACCGGTCGCGTGGTCGCGGCTGCGGAATCTAGTCACGATGATTTCGGCTTCGAGGCCTTCCGCGTGGCTTGGACGCTCGCTGCCGAGGTGAAGTGGCATGGCGAACGACGGGCCCGGTCCCTGCTCGGTCCGTACCTGGCGCTCCTGTCGCGACCCGACGCGCCCGTCCGCATTCCCGCGATCATCGGTCCCGACGGATCGGCGAAGGTGGACTGGGCGTACCCCGGCATGTACGGGGCGCTCCTGCCCGCGTGGTCGCTTCGGCGTCCGGCGGCGGCACGGCGCGCCTGGGAGGAGCAGATCGTCCCCCTGCGGGCCGAGCACGGCTGGGGCGACCCCAACGACTACTACGGCCAGAACTGGATTTGGCTCGGTCTCGCCCTTTGGCAGTCGAAGGAGAAGCCGGCTTGATCCTCGCGCTCCTGCTCGCGCTCGCCCCCGTGGCGTCGGCGGCCCTACCCCCCGAGGCGGCCGCACTGGCCGACGCGCCGCTCGAAGGCGCGGCCCGCGTGGGGCATGCCCGCGCCCTCCTCGCCCGCGCGGGCTGGGAAGAAGCGGGGATCGAGGCCTTACGTTTGCTCGTGGCCCACCCGGACGCCGGCGCCGAGGCGCGGGCCGCGCTCGCTCAGTTCCTCGCGCCGCTCGACGGCCGACCCGCCTGGGGGCCGGTCTACGTCGACCTCCTCGCCAGTGGTGACTGCCCCTCTCGGCCCCTCGTCGAGCTGCGGCGGGCGGAGTCCATCGCCCTCGTCACCGCCACCCGCGGGCGAGGTCTCGACGCGCTCGACACCCTCGCGGCGTCCAAAGACCCTGGGTTTCAGCGGGCGCTTGGCCGGGCCTATTTGCGGCTCGGGGAGGGCGACCGCGCGCTCGCCGCCTTCGGCCGCGCCTCGGGACAGCCCGGCCAGCGGGACGGCCAGGTGCTCGCCGCGATCGCGGCGGGGCGCATCGACGTGGCCCGCGAGCTCGCGGAGACGGGGGCCCCCCCGCTGGCGGCGGAGGCCATCCAGAGCGGTGAGCTTCGTGCCCGAGCCGAGGCGCTGGCAGGGAACGGGTACACCGCCGCCGCCGCCCGCTTGCTGGGGGCGGCCACGCGTCCCGCGGACTTGCTCCGCCTCGCCGAGTTCTACCGAGCCATGGGTCGCGACAGCGACGCCGCCGTGGTGCTGGCGCGTGCGCGCAAGGCGGCTGCGGGCGACGCGGCGCTCGACGAGCCGATCTCGCGGGCCCTGGCCGATGCTTTCGCGAGCACCCGTCGTTACAAGGAAGCACTTGTTGTCCTGCCGGCTGTCGATGCCGACCGGCGCCAGCAGCTCGAGGCGGCCGCCAAGTTCAAGGCGGCGTGGGAGTCGACATCCAAGCAAGACGACGCCGCGGCCCTCGAGGGGGCCTGGCGGTCCTGGCCGGGCGAGCTTTTCATCGCCCGGGAGTGGGGCAAGCGGCGCCTCGCGGAAGGGCGACCCGAGGAGGCCCTGCCCGCCCTCGGCACGGTGCTCGACATCGCCCCCACCGAGGCTGATACTCTCGGGGTCTACAGCGTCGCCGCGCATCGAGCCGGAACCCCCTCGAGCGCAGCGCGTCGTTACCTCGCCGGCGCGGCGGCCACGAGCAGCGCCACAGACCGCGCCAAGTGGATCAAGTCCGCCTCTGTCTTCCTGATGCTGCACGCGGAGGAGCAGAAGAAGCGCGGCCTCGTCGACGATGCCATCGAGGCGTATCTCGCGTCGCTGGCCATATTCCCCGCCGGCAAGGGCGAGACGATGGGCGCGGCCGGGTTGCTCTGGCAGTCGGCACACCTCGAAGGCGCGCTGGCGCTCTACGACGCGCGGCGGCAGGCCACCCCCGACGACGCCGAGCTCGTCACCGCCTGCGTGCGTCTCAACATGCAGCTCGGGCGCGAGGAGGAGGCGCTGCGAATCCTCCGGGGCACGCGGAGCAAGGACAAGCAGGTGGCGCTACTGCGCGTGACCGTGGAGAACGGGATCCGGGCTCGGGAAGCGCGAGCGGCCGAGCGGGCGGGCGACATCCAGGGCGCGGCGGCGCTCTGGCGCCAGCTCGTGGAAACGTGGCCGCGTGAACCTGAGTTTCTCCACGGCCTCGGCGATGCGATGGCCGCGCTCGACCAGTGTGAGGAGGCGATCGAGGCCTATCGTGAGGCGGCGGCGCTCGACAAGAAGCGTCCCTGGGTGGTGCTCGGCGAGGCCAACTGTCTGGTGAAGCTCGGTCGCGCCGAGGCGGCGCGGGCACGGGTGGAGGAGGGCTACCCTGCGGGCATCGACCTGACGGCCGACGAGGAGCGGCCGCGCGTGCTGGCTCGGGCATGGCGGTGGTCGGCCGAGACCTTCCAGGCCGCGGGGCTCGGGCTCGAGGCCTTCGCCGCCTGGCGAGAGGCCTTCACGCTCCACCCTGAGGTATGGGCGGCTAACGGGCTCGCCGGGCTCTACCTGGAGCACGATCAGCCCGAGGTGGCGCTCGCCTTCTTCGAGGAAGCGCAGCTCTTCGACAGCCTCGCCATCCCCCCGCGCGTGGGCGCCGCGCTGGCGCTGGAGCGCCTTGGCCGCTGGGACGAGGCCATCGTCGCGGCGAACTGGATCACCGCGCCGGGGCCAGATGGCACCGTGCTCGTCGGCACGGAGGCCACCGAGGCAAGGCGCACCGTCTTGCGACGGGTGACGGTCTCGCAGGCCGAGTACGAGCGACGCGCGGGCGATGCCCGGGGGGCGCTGGCCAGGGTGTCGGCGGTGATCGAGGCCGAGGGACCGAGCGCCGACTTGTGGAACGTCCAGGTGGCCGCTGCGCTCGACGTGCGCGAGTGCAGCACGGCCATGGCCGCCGTGCCGCAGGCCCTGCGCGCTGATCCTCGGAGCCGTTGGGCCCTCGGCATGGCCCTGCGGGCCGGCACCGTCTGCGCCTCCATGCAGGAGGTTTTCCCGCTCCTGGAAGAGGCTGATCGGCTCGCCGGCCAGGGCTACGCCGCGGAGGAGCTGCGCGCAGCGCGCATGGAGTTGACGCTGCAGCGTGCCGAGAGGCTGGTCCGTGCCGGGCGCGGGGCCGAGGCCGCGGCGCCGATCCGGGAGGCTGAGGCGCTCGGGCCGCAGTCGCCTGACGACTGGGCGCGGGTCGGCGGCGCCTGGCTTGCCGCGTCGTTACCGGCGGAGGCCCTCCGGGCCTTCGATCACGCCCGGGCCCAGGACATCGACCACATCCCGTCGATCATCGGGATCGCGGGGGCGCTGAAGTCGCAGATGCGCCTCGCCGCCGCAGAGGCCCACCTGCAGGTGGCCTATGATCGGCTCGCCGACCCCCGCGTGGGCCTGCAGCTGGTCCAGGTGCAAATCCAGCGTGGGCGCTACCAGAAGGCCGAGGCGCTGCTCGCCGACGTCAAGACCCGCAGCCTTCGCCCGGAACCCCCGCCACCGCCGCCCGAGCTGCCCCCCGACCCGCTCCCGATCCTTCCCTTGCCGAGCGGGCGGGTCCCGGGCCCACGCACGTGGCCACCCGTGCCCCCGCAAGACACCCAGCCTCGATGGCTCGTCGATGCCCGCGAGGCCATCAACGTAGATCTCTTGCGGGAGCGCTCGGTCAACGTCATTGCCGGCGGCGGCTACTTCAACCGTCCCGGTGATGCTGGTGCCAGCGCGCTCAATGGCTGGTACGCGCCAGTCTCGGTGGTGTTCCCGCCCATCGGGCTCTTGCGTCCCGACGTCGATGCCACGGTGGTGTCAATCGACGACGGCGTCGACTCCGACCTTGGTGTCGCGACATCGGCTGGCCTTGCCTCTCCACCGTTCCGTCGTTTCTTCGCCACCGCTCGCGTGGGGCTCAGCCCCATCGGCTTCAACGACGTCAACCTGCTGTGGTCGGGGGAGGCCCGCTACGGCCTCTTGCCCAACCTCACCCTCGGCGGGACGGTGGCTCGGGCGCCGATGGCCGACAGCCTGCTTTCCTGGAGTGGAAAGGTCGACAGTTCGCGCGGACTCTACGGCTTCGTCTCGCAGATCTGGGGTTCCGCTTTCCTCACGTGGAATCCCTCCGCCCCCGTCGACGTGGGCCTGATGGCCCGCGCTGGCTACACCGAGGGCTACGGTGTTGAGCCCAACCCGATGGGCGAGCTGGTGGGGTGGAGCGGACTCACCGTGGGCAAACGCGAGGTGCTCGGCTTCGCGCGCCTCGGCGCCGAGGGGCTGGTCCAGAGTCACGCCCGCCAGGAAGACGGCTTCGACGTGGGGCAGGGCGGCTACTTCTCGCCCTCGCTCTTCGTGCTCGCCACCGCCCGCGTCGACACGGGCTACACCGTTCGCTCACGACGCGTCCGTCTCTGCGGCAGCGCGAGCCTGGGCCCGCAGTACACGGAGGGCGACGTGACTCCCTGGTTCGGCGTGGGGCTCACCGGCGCCGGAAAGCTCGGCGCGGGCGCCGCGCTGCGCTTCTCGCCCGGCTTCGCCGCGGGACTCGACGCGCGTGTGAACGCGACCCTCGGTGGCTGGCACCAGGAATCGGCGTTGCTGCACCTCACGTGGGGCCTTGCCCCCGCGACGCCGTCCACGCCGTCGCAAACCACCGTGGCCTCGCCCGGCGCCATCCTCTTGCAGACCAGCGACCTCTGCCGGGTAGAGTAGCGCCGCATGCTGCTCCTGCTCCTCGCCTGCGACCGCGATCTCGACAGCGCCGATAGTGTGGCCGACACCGGATCGAGCGACACGGGCGACACCGGCGAACCCGGCCTCAACTACGACGACGGCAACTTCCTCTACACCACCGACCACATCCTCGAGTTCGAGATCACCCTCGACGAGGCCGCCATCGCCTCGCTCGAAGCGGTGCCAGACGAAGACGTGGTCGCGACGTTCCAGTACGAGGACGAGAGCTACGAGGTGGGGCTGCACCTCAAGGGCAGTCCCTCGGGCTCATTCCGCACGCTCGCGGAGAAGGCCGCCTTCAAGATCGACTTCCACCAGTGGGACCCCGAGCAGGAGTTTCATGGTGTTCGACGCCTCACGTTGAACAACATGATCCAGGACTCCACCATGAGCCACGAGCACGCGGCCTACTGGCTCTTCGACAAGGCCGGCGTGGTGGCCCCGCGCCATGGCTACGCGCGGGTGACGGTGAACGGCGAGTGGTTCGGCCTCTACGGCATCGTCGAGACCGCCGACGAGGAGCTCTTGGAGCGGCACTGGCCGGGCGACGACGAGGGGCACCTCTACGAGGGCGGCTACGGCTCCGATCTCTACGACTGGGCGGTCGACGAGTTCACGATGAAGGAAGGTGACGAGGCCGACCGCTCCGATCTTGCCGCGCTCGTCGAGGAGGTCGAGGCCTGCGCCGACGGGGAAATCCTCGCGCTGCTCGAACGCAACTTCGACATCGACGCGCTCCTCGCGATGTGGGCGGTGGAGCTCGCGATCGCCGACCCCGATGGCTACACGACGCTCGCCAACAACTTCCTCCTCTACTACGCGCCCACCCTGGGCCAGTGGACGATGATCCCCTGGGGGCCCGACCAGGGCTTCGACGAGGCCACGTCGATCTTCACCGAGCTGAAGGGTCGACTCGCCGAGATGTGCGCCGCCGACGCCGCGTGCACCGAGGCCCTGCGCCAGGCCGCGCTCGGCGTGGTCGATACCTGGGAGTCCTCGGGCTTCGGGGCGTTTGTCGACCAGGAGACGGCCCGCATCGAGGCCGACTGTCGCGCCGACCCGCGTTCGGAGTGGGGCGACTACGGTTGTCGCGACGAGCAGGCGGCGATGCGTGACTGGATCGACGCCCGCCCCGCCGCGATCCGCGCGGAGCTCGAATGATCTTTTTCCTCCTCGCCTGCGAGCGCAGCGTGGGGGAAGACACCTCCGGCGAGCCCCAGGGCCCGGCCGACGACCCGGTGTGGGACGACCGCTACTTGCCGGTGTACCGCATCAGCATCGACGCCGAGGACTGGGCGGAGGACCTCGCCACCCTCCACGAGGGCGACAGCTGCGAGGTGCGGAACTACCGGCCTGCAAGTGTGGAATACGAGAATCCACAGTCCGGCGAGAGCGAGCGTTACGACAACGTGGGCATCCGCTACCGGGGGCACTCCGCCCTCGAGGGCGACGGTCGTTTCGGCTTCAAGCTGAGCTTCGACGAGTACGACGAGGCCGGGGAGTTCCACGGCCTACACAAGGTCAACCTCAATGGCACCGAGGGCGACAGCTCGCTCATTCGCGAGCGGCTGGCGCAGTGGGTGATGCGCTCGGTTGGCGTGCCGGCCCCCCGGGTGACGCACACGCGCGTGTACGTCAACGGCGAGTACCAGGGCATCTTCCCCTTCACCGAGGAGCCCGACGATCAAGTGTACCTCGACGCTCATTTCGCGGACCCCGGCGGCTCCCTGTTCAAGGTCAACGGCTACTGCGAGGGCGACGGCGACTTCGAGTGGAAGGGCGACGAGGTCGACAAGTACGACGGGCGCTACGAGGCCAAGGCAGGGACGCCGGAGGAGGCGTTCACCGAGGAGCTCATCCCGATGATCGCCTGCGCGAGCGACACGGACGAGGCCATGCTGGCCTGCGTGGACGAGCACATCGACGTGGCCGAGTTCTTCACCGAGATCGCGGTCGACATGGCGCTGCCCGATGTCGACGGCATGGCCGCCGTGGGCCAGAACTTCCTGCTCTACCACGACCCTTCAACCGCCCTTTTCGTGGCCTACCCCTGGGACAAGGACCAGTCCTTTCGTAGCTCCGACGCCGTGAGCGACAGCATCTGGGACCTCTACCCCACGTGGAAGGAGGAAGGCGGTCCTGAGTTCTTGCGTCGCCTTCGCGCCTTGCGTGCCGACGAGTACTGCGCCACCGTGCTGGACGTCGCGGAGTGGACCGAGCCTGCGGTGATCGGCGAGGAGCTCGACCGGGTGGAGGCGCTGCTCGACGGCTACATCGGGGACGATCCCTGGTTCGCCGACGGCGACTGGGCCTACCAGGTCGAGAGCGTGCGCGAGGCCATCGCCGAGCGTCACCCGATGGTCGTCGCGGAAGCAACCGCCTGCTCACCGCCTTAGATCCCGTCATGATCCTCGTCCTCACCTCGCTCGCCCTCGCTGGCTGGTCGCCCAACGGCTCTGAGAATGGCTGCAACTTCTTCCTCGGCTCGGTGGAAGGAACGGTGCAGCCGGTCCGCGCCGAGTGCGACTGGACGCTCCCGGCCGACAAGCTGCAGGCGCTGGTCGCCAAGGTGGCCGACCACGACAAGTACTTCTCCGCCGTGGAGGTGTGCGACGTGCTGAGTAGCAGCGGCACCAGCGCGGTGGCGGTGCAGGTCCACGTGGCCAGCGGCATCTCCGACCGCGAGGTGGTGCTCGACTTCGGCGAGGAGGCCATCGCGGGCGGCAAGCGCTACACCTGGACCAAGTCCGCCGACCAGTCTGCCGCCAAGCGGGGCATGGTCGCGGTGGCGCTCGACACCGGCAAGTGGGAGATCACCAGCACCGAGGGGGGCGCTCACGTCGTCTACGAGCTGCGCTACGACGCCGGCGGCAGCGTGCCCGGCTTCATCGTGCGCTGGTTCCAGGGCAGCGGCGTGCGCACGCTGGTGGGCGAGCTCAAGAAATACGCCGAGAGCCACTGAGCGCGGGTCAGCACCCGGAGCTGGCGGCGCCCGGCGAGCCAAGATCGGTGGTCGACCCGGCGGTCGCGGTGGCCTTGCACCAGTTGCCGCTGCTGTCGTTGCTGCTCGCTGAAACGGTGGTGTCTTTCAGCTCGATGCTCATGCCCTTCGCGGCCGGCCAACCGGTCGTCTCGTCGAAGCTCACCGAGTCGATCGTGGTGTAGCTGCGCCCGGCGTCCACGCCGATGTACAGCTCGTCGCCACCATTGTTGAAGCTGACGCCGCCCCCGGCATAGTCGAAGTCCACGCTGATACCGCCATTACTCGTGGTGTCGTCGCTGATGCCGAAGACAAGGCGTGCGCCGCTCTCGGCCACGAGGTCGACATCGATGCTGAAGATGTCAGCGGCCGCGTAGGCGCTGTCGTCGGCACCGACGAGCCCCTTGAGGTTCACCGAGTGGGCGGTGTTGTTGTACACCTCGAACCACTCGCCGTCGCTGTCGCTCACGGCGTCGGGGTCGTACATGATCTCGGTGATGACGAGATCGCCGGCGGCAAGCCCGTCCACGCCGTAGTCGGCGCCGTCGCAGTCGCTGTCGATGTCGTCGCCCACCGTCTCGCTGGCACCCGGGTACACGGTCGCGTCGCCGTCGTCGCAATCGGTGCCGTAGTAGGTCTCGTTGGCGTAGCCGTCGCCATCGGCGTCGGCGGGGAGGGGATCGTCCTCGCCGTCGCAGTCCTGGTCGATGCCGTCCTCGGCCACCTCGGTGGCGCCGGGGTTGATGGCAGGGTCGCCGTCGTCGCAGTCCACGCCGTAGCCGTAGCCGTCACCGTCCACGTCTTCGGTCACCGCGTCGAGCCCGTCGCAGTCCTGGTCGATGCCATCGTCGTACACCTCGGTCGCGCCGGGATTCACGCTCGCGTCCTCGTCGTCGCAATCGACGAGGTAATCGTAACCGTCGTCGTCCACGTCGTCGTCGAAGGCGTCCTTGCCATCGCAGTCTTGGTCGACGCCGTCGTCGAGCACCTCCTCCGCGCCGGGGTACACGGTGTCGTCGTCGTCGTCGCAGTCCACGGCCGCGGGGAACCCGTCCCCGTCCTGGTCGTCGCTCGTGCCCCCGGTGTCTTCGCCGCCGCTGTCCTCGCCACCCGTGTCGTCCGGGCCGACGTCGATGTCGTCGGCGCCGTCGCAGTCCTGGTCGATCCCGTCGCCCGCGATGTCGTCGGCGCCCTGGTTGATCGCGGGGTCCTCGTCGTCGCAGTCGATGCTGGCGAGGTAGCCGTCGCCGTCGATATCGACGAAGTCGGCGTTCTCGCCGCTGTCAGCGACCTTCACGTTGCCGCCATCGCAGGCCAGGGCCAGGAAAAGGAACACGCTCGCCTCTTGTTTCCCCGGCAGTGACAGCCCGCCGGGGAAACGATCACGCGATCAGTAGGTCGGCAGCACGTACACCAGGCCGCCGCCGCTGGCGCCGGAGTCCTCGCCGGTGGCGGCCACCGCGAGGTCGAGCGTGCCGTCGTTGTCGAGGTCGTGCAGACCACCGACAGACATCCCCAGGGCATCGCCCGCGGTCGATCCGGCCCAGCTCGCGCCCTCGTCGCCCGGGAGGCTGAGCGTGCCGGCAAGTGTGCCGCCAAGCACCAGATAGAGCATGCCCGTGGAGCTCGTCGACGTGGGGGCGCCGGCGAGCAGGTCGTCGGTGCCGTCGCCATCCACGTCGCCGCCGATCGACAGCGCGCGCCCGAGGCTGCCGTCGCCCTCCACGATGAGGTCAGCGCCGGCGAAGCTAAGCGTGCCCGAGAAGGCGGTGCCGCTCCACACGGCAACGCCACCGCCCGCCGAGGTGGCCCCGTCGTAGCCGGGGGCGCCGAGGGCGAGGTCGACGGTGCCGTCGCCGTCGAGGTCGCCGGCCGCGACCGAGAGTGGTCCGTAGCCGAGCTGGTCGCCCGCCGCAGCGCCGGTGAACATCGCGCTGTCCCAGGTGGTGATGGTGTCGTCATCGGCGTCGAAGGCATCCTCGCCGAGCAGGTAGTAGCAGGTGCCTGCGGCCGACATGCTGGAGGGGTCGGCGTCGGGGGCGCAGGCCACGAGCTCGTCGATGCCGTCGCCGTCCCAGTCGGCCACGAGCACCGAGTAGCCGAGGTGGTCGCTCGCGGTCACGCCGCGCGGTCGCGACGTCGAATCGTCGGAGCCGATGTCGTCGCCCATGTAGTCGTCGCTCGCGGAGAACACGTGCACGCGTCCCCGGGCGTCGCTCCGGCCCGGCGAGCCGACGACGAGGTCGGTGTCGCCGTCGCCATCGAGGTCGCCGTTGGCCAGCGAGTAGCCGAACCAGCCGTCGTCGCTCTCACCCTCGATCCGTCCCTCGCGGATGGTGTTCATCGAGTTGGTGCCGGAGATCGCGGAGCTGCCGTTGTACAGGTCGAAGGTGTACACCACGCCGCCATCGTCGGCGTCGATGTTGGAGAGGTAGGCGCCCACGCTCATCTCGTCGCGACTGTCGCCGTCGACGTCGCCCACCCAGGTGGCCGCGCAGCCGGCCGCGTCGCCGCTCGACGAACCGGTCAAGAGCGCCCACCCCGAGCCAAAGTTGACGCCCGTTCCGCTCACGCCGTCGTCGTGCACGGCGATGGCCCCGGCGTTGGTGGCGGTGGTGTCGTCGCCCGTGGCGGCGATGAACAGCTCGTCGTCGCCGTCGCCGTTCATGTCGCTGGCGGACCAGGTGCCGAGGTTGCCGATCGCGTGGCCGCTGGTGGTGCCGTCGATGGTCCAGGACGACTCGTCCTCCGCCACCATGTTGTCCTGGTAGCCGTCGCAGTTGTCGTCGATGCCGTTGTAGGACACCTCGGCCGCGCCGGGGTTGACGCTGGCGTCGGTGTCATCGCAGTCGGTGTCGTCGGCCACGTAGCCGGGGGGCATGTCGCAGGCGTCGGTCGAGACGGCCGCGTTGCCGTAGCTGTCGCTGTCGGCGTCGGCGTACCAGGTGCTCATGTCCACCGCGCCGACGTCGATCTCGCCGTCGCAGTCGTCGTCGATGTCGTTGCACACCTCGGTGGCGGCCGGGTTGACGGCGGCGCTGGTGTCGTCACAGTCGGAGGCATCGGCCACGTAACCGGTGGGTGCGTCGCAAGCAGACGTCGACACGGAGGCGTTGCCGTAGCTGTCGCTGTCGGCGTCGGCGTACCAGGTGGCAAGATCGACCGCATCGGTGTCGGTGACGCCGTCGCAGTTGTCGTCGATGCCGTTGCACACCTCGGTGGCCGCCGGGTTGACGGTGGCCAGGGCGTCGTCGCAGTCGGCGCTGTCGGCTACGTAGCCCACCGGGGCGTCGCAAGCGGTCTGCGCAGTCGCCTCGTCGCCATAGCCGTCGCTGTCGGCGTCGGCGTACCAACTGGTGGCATCGGCCGAATCGGCGGGATCGGTCACCCCGTCGCAGTCGTTGTCGAGGCCATCACAGACCTCGGTGGCGTCGGGGTTCACCGCCGGGTCGGCGTCGTCGCAGTCGGTGTTGTCGCCCGAGTAGCCGCTCGGGACCATGCAGGCGGTGGTCGTCGCCGCGGGATCGCCGAAGCCGTCGCCGTCGATGTCCTCGTACCATGTCGACGCGTCGGCGGAGCTATTCGGGTCGACGACGCCGTCGCAGTCGTTGTCGATCTCGTCGCACAGCTCGGTGGCGACGGGGTTCACCAGGGCCGCCGTGTCGTCGCAGTCGGTCGCGTCGGCGACGTAGCCAGCGGGCTGGTCGCAGGCGGTGGTGGCGTAGTTGGTGGTGCCGTAGCCGTCGGCGTCGGCATCGGCGTACCAGTTGCTCATGTCGGTCGCGTCGCTGTCGATCACGCCATCGCAGTCATCATCGATGTCGTTGCACACTTCGATGGCGCCGGGGTTGACCGCCTCGTTGATGTCGTCGCAATCGGTGCTGTCGGCCACGTAGCCAGCGGGCTGGTCGCAAGCGGTCGTGGTGTAGTTGGTGGTGCCATAGCCGTCGCCGTCGGCGTCGGCGTACCAGGTGGAGGGATCGGCCGCGCCCTCGTCTACGCTGCCGTCGCAGTCGTCGTCCACGTCGTTGCAGGTCTCTGCGGCGGCGGGGTTCACGCTGGCGACGGTGTCGTCGCAGTCGGTGGCGTCGGCGAGGTAGCCGGTGGGTGCGTCGCAAGAAAGGATGCTCGTTGCCGCGTCGCCGTAGCCGTCGCTGTCGGCGTCGGCGTACCAGGTCGCGACATCGACGGCGTCGTCGTCGACCTCGCCATCGCAGTCGTCGTCGGCGCCGTTGCAGTACTCGTCGGCCGCCGGGTTGACCGCCCCGTCGGTGTCGTTGCAGTCGGTCGCGTCGGCCACGTAGCCGCTCGGCGCGGCACAGTCGGTCACCAACGTGGCGGCATCGCCGTAGCCGTCGCCGTCGCTATCGGCGTACCAGGCTGTGTTGTCGACGCTGCCGTCGCAGTTGTTGTCGACGGTGTCGCACACCTCCTCGGCGCCCGGGTTCACCGTCGCGTCGGCGTCGTCGCAGTCGGTGTCGTCGGCGACGTAGCCCGAGGGGGCATCGCAAGCGGAGAGTGAGAGCGCCGCGTCGCCGTAGCCGTCGCCGTCGTCGTCGGCGTACCAGGTGGGTTCGTCGGCCGTGCCGCTGTCCACCGTGCCGTCGCAGTCGTTGTCTACACCGTCGCAAACCTCGGTGGCGTCGGGGTGGATGGCCGCGTCGGCGTCGTCGCAGTCGGTGGTGGTGTCGTAGCCATCGCCGTCCGCGTCAACCGGGCCCGGGTCGCCCGAGTCGGCGGTGTCGGCGGTGTCGGCGGTGTCGGTGCTCGTATCGGTATCGGCGGTGTCGTCGCCGCCGGTGTCCTCGCCGCCGGTGTCCTCGCCGCCGGTGTCCTCGCCGCCGGTGTCCTCGCCGCCGGTGTCCTCGCCGCCGGTGTCCTCGCCGCCGGTGTCCTCGCCATCGATGCCGACGCCCATGAGGGCGATGCTCAGGTAGGGCTCGTCGTCATCGTTGGTCGCGAGGCTCACCTGGCCTTCCGCGGTGCCGTCCGCCAGGGGGGTGAAGGTGACCGCGATGGCCTCCGAGCCCCCCGGCGACACCGTCACCGCGCCGGTGCTCGTGCTGAAGACGTCCTCGCCGATGGTGACGGCGAGGTCGACAAACAGGTCTTCTTCGCCGAGGTTGCCCACGGTGAACGCTGCGCTCCCGCTCGCCCCGACCGCCACCTCGCCGAAGTCGAGCGAGGTGGGGCTCAGCGTCACGTCGGGACCGTCGACCGTCTCGTCGGGTCCTTTGCCCACGCCGGAATCGTCGTTGATGACGGAGGTGCCCTGGCACGCCACGAGCAAGAGAAGGAAGGGGGAGGCGAGGCGCATGTGGACCTTTCGGGGATTGCGAAGGGAGGGTGACGCGGTACCCGCCAAACGATCACTTGGCCCCGCGGCCTCGGGTTGGGTAGCCTCGGCCGAGCTTGTTCTCCTGGTCGACCGGTTCCCGTCGCGCGGCGACCTGCCTCGCGCTCGCGCTGACGCTGGGATTGTCGCTGCCGGTTGACGCCGCGCCCCGCACGATTGCCCCGCCACCCGGAGACGACGCCAGCCTCTGGGCGGCGGCCGCCGCGCTTGCCGGGCTGCGACTGGTAACGAGCGGGGCCGACATCACCTTGACCCCGGGCGAGGGCACCTGGCGCCTGCGCGTGGTGGTGACGGGCGGCGCGGCTCGCGAGGTGCTCGTGGCGCGCCCTCGGACGCAAGCGGAACGCGAGGACATCGTGATGCTGGCGCTGAGTTTGGCGGCCGCGCTCGAGCGGGGAGAGCTGCCACCCACGCCAGCCCCCCCGGCAGCGTCGCGCGTGCTGGCGCCGCCTGCGCCTGCGGTGCGACCGCCGCCCGCGGCGACAGCGACTTCGAGCCCGAGGGCGACAGCGACAACGACAGCGACAACGACAGCGACAACGACAGCGACAACGTCAGCGACAACGTCAGCGACAGCGACAGCGACAGCGACAGTGACATCGACATCGACAGCGACAGCGACAGCGACATCGACATCGACATCGACAGCGACATCGACAGCGACAGCGACAGCGACAGCGAAATCGGCATCGACGTCGGTCGCGTCGTCGCCCTTGCCCTCGCCCTCGCCCTCGCCCTCGGCACCTCCCGACGAGCCCGGCTCGATCGAGTGGCGCGCGGGGATCGCGCTCGGTTCGCCGACAGTTCGGCACGCGCTCGGTGGCCTCGAGCTGGGCGCGGGCGGGCGCGTGGCCCCTGGGCTGCGGCTGGGCGGTGGTGTCGGGGCAGAGACGGCCACGCCGCTGGCCGCACTCGGGCAGTCGGCCTCGACCACGCGCGTGCGCGCGACCTTCTCGCTTGGTCTCGACCTGGCGCCGCCGTTGTCCGCCCGGGTGAACGCGGGCGCGGCCGCCCACTTGTTCATCGACGAGGGCGTGGTCGTCGGCGTGGTGTGGTCGCCTCTGGTTGAGGGGCGGCTCGGGCTCGACCTCGACTTTGGCGAGCGTTGGCGCCTCGGCCCCGGGGTGACGCTGTCGAGCGAACTCGTGAGGATCGAGGCGGCCCGCGGGGCGTTGTCCGACGACCTCGCGCCGGTCACCGCCTGGGCGGGCGTTGAACTCGGGTACTCGCCGTGATCGCCCGAGGCTCCTGGCGTCACCTCGGGAGCATGGGTCCCCCGGGCAAGTCCCCGCTGCGTGTTGCCGCCTCGTCCGAATGGACGGACGAGGCCTTGTGCGACCGCTTCCTGCCCGATGTACTCCGGTGGTGCACTCGCCTCGGGGGACCCTACATCGACCCCGAGGACGCCGCCCAGGAGACGATGATCATCGTGATGCGCCGGGCGCACACGGTCACCGACCCAGCGAAGCTCCCGGCCTGGGTGTTCGGCGTCACGCGGCGAACCCTCGCGTGGCAGCGCCGGAAGTCCACCTGGCGCCGACTCGTCGGCGGATTCATGCCCGACTGGGCCGACCCCGGTGCGGGGCCGGGCGAGACCTTCGCGTCGCGACAGGATATTGCCACTATCCATGCCTTGCTCGAGGAGCTGGGGGACGAGCTGCGCGAGGTGATCGTGCTCGCCGACCTCGAGTCGCGGACGGACGAGGAGGTGGCGACCTTACTGGCGATCCCCGTCGGCACCGCGAAGAGTCGGCTGCGCCGGGCCCGCGCTCGACTCGCGCAGCTCGTGGTGGTGCGCGGCCTCGTGGCGGAGGGGGAAGAATGAAACTCTCCGAGCAGCTCCAGCGTTTTGCGGAGGCCACGGAGCCGAGCGCCGCCCAGGTGGGTCGCCTGCGCCGTCGCCTGGGCGTGGAGCCCGATGCGGCGCTGTCGCGCGAGATCCTGTCGCGACTGCCCGAGCCTGCACCGGGCGCCGACGCCCGCGTGCGCGCTCGGCTCGATCGCCCTGCGCCCACCCTCCGCCTGCCCCTCGCCGGGCTGCTCCTCGCCGCCGGCCTCGCCGCTTGGTTTCTCCGCGAGCCCCCGGAGACCCCGGTCTTGCTGAGCCTCGAAGGCGAGGCGAGCGCGGTTGCCGTGGGCGAGCACGTGCGCCTCGTGGCCACGGGGACGGGCACCGCCGGGGGCACGGATCGGCGGCCACGACTTCGGTGGGACCGCGGGCGCCTCGATGTCGATGTCGATCACGGCGAGGGCATCGACCTTCGCGTGGAAACGGCGGAGGCGGTCGTGCGGGTGGTGGGCACGGCCTTCACCGTGCGCCGCGACATCCTCGGCACCGGGGTCGACGTGGTCCACGGCGTGGTCGAGGTCACCTGCGCCGGTGCGCTCCCCCGGCGCGTCAAGACCGGCGACACCGCGACGTGCTGGCCCACCCGGCCTGCTGGTCTGCTCGGTCGAGCGCGAGCGCTCCAGGCCGCCAAGGCACCTCCCGTCGATGTGCTCTCGACCCTCGACGCTGTCGATGCCCGCGACGCGGATCCCATCGTCACCGGCGAGGTGTTGGCACTGCGTTTCGACATGTTGCGCGCGCTTGGTCGCGACGACGAGGCGTTGGCAGTCGCCCGTGACTACCGTTTCGGCGGCTACAGCGAGCGCGCCACGGAGATCGCGGCCGCTGCGGTGGCGCTGGAGCTCACGCGGGGTGACTGTCGCGCGGCGTCGGCCTGGGCCGATGTGCTCGACAGCGACGCAACGGTAGCACTGGGGCTAAGGTGTGCTGATCATGCGCCCTAGCGCGTCCTGGCTGCTCGCCCTGTGGCCCGTCGTGGGCTGCGTGGAGACACGGTTCGAGTTTCCCAGCGGCGACGGCGACACCGGCGACACCGGCGCCGAGGTGGATACGGGCGACACGCTCGACTCCACCGACACGGGCGACACGGCCGACACGGGCGACACGGCTGACACGGCCGACACGGGCGACACGGCCGACGACAGCGGCGGCGATGACAGCGGCGATACCGAAACCGGCGACGACGACACCGGCGATACCGAAACCGGCGACGACGACACCGGCGACGACGACAGCGGGGAGGCCGATACCGACTCCGATACCGACTCCGATTCCGACGATGACACCGGGTCCGACTCCGATTCCGACTCCGACGACGACACCGGGTCCGACTCCGACTCCGATTCGGACTGATTCGCGGCTCGTTGCCGCAATCGTCACCGCGTCGTCACCTGCGGCGAATAAGTAGGCGCCGTGGAAAGTACCGGACCCATCCTGGTCATCGACGACGAGGCCGACATCCGCAGCCTCCTGAGCCACGTGCTCTCCAAGGAGGGCTTCACCGTCCGTGCCGTCGGCACCGGTCCCGAGGGCCTGGCGCTGGCGCCGTCCTTGCGCCCGGGGCTCGTGCTCCTCGACCTGATGTTGCCAGGGATGCAGGGCACCGAGGTGTGCCGCCGTCTCCGGGCCGAGCCCACCACAGCTCAGGTGCCGATAATCATGCTCACCGCTCGGGGCGACGAGGTCGACCGCGTGGTGGGCTTCGAGGTGGGCGCCGACGACTACGTCACCAAGCCCTTCTCCAGCCGGGAGCTGGTGCTCCGCATCCGCGCTGTCTTGCGACGCTCGGGCATCGAGCCGGTGGAGGAAACGGCCGGACAGCTTCGCCTCGGTGCCTTGCGCATCGACGCCGCCGCGCACCGCGCCTGGGTGGACGACCTGGAGGTGTCGCTCACCGCCACCGAGTTCCGCCTCCTCACCACGCTGGCGCGCCGCTCGGGACGCGTGCTCACGCGTGGCCAACTCCTCCAGGAAGTGTGGGACATGCCGCCCGACCTCGGCACGCGGACGGTCGACACGCACATGAAGCGACTGCGCGAGAAGCTCGGTGCGGCGGGCGACCGCATCGAAACGGTACGCGGGGTGGGCTACCGGCTCAACGCGCTCGCGCCCCAGGCCTGACCGCACGCTAAGCTCCCGGTCGTGAACTTCGCCCTCGGCGCCGTCGTCTTGTGCCTGGCCGGCACCCTCGCGTGGAGTACCTGGCAACGTCATCTTGCCCGCCAGTGGCTGGATCGACTCGCGCACTCGGTGCGTCGCTACGCCCGAGGTGAGGACCGGCGCCTCGCGGTGGACGTTCCACCCCCCGACCTGGTGCCGCTGTCGCTGGCGCTCGACGACCTGGTGAAGGCGCTCGGGGAAGAGGCCAGCGGCATGCGCTCGGAGCTGCGGCTGGAGCAGGAGATGGTGCGGCAAACGCCCAACGGTCTGGTGCTGGTGGATGCCGAGGGCCGCGTGCGCATGGTGAACCCGGCCGCTCGGGTCTTGCTGCCGGTGCGCGGCGATCCCACGGGCCGCCCGCCGATCGACACCATCCCCTTGTCTGAGCTACAAGACGTGATCGACGAGTGCCGTGAGAAGAACGTGATCGCCGAGCGCAGCGTGGTGTACGGCCCGCGCGATCTCGTGGTGCGAGGCCTACCGCTCGACGGCGGCCGGGCGGCGCTGGGGGTGGTGCTCGACATCACCACCGTGCGCGCGGCGGAGCGGGCGCGTCGCGACTTCGTATCCAACGTGTCTCACGAGCTGCGCACGCCAATCACCAGCATCGTGGGCTTCGCCGAGGCGCTGGGCGACGAGCCCCTGCCCGACTCGAGCAAGCCCATGGTCGACGCGATCCTCCGAAACGCGCGGCGGTTGCACGCCCTGGTCGACGATGTGCTCCACCTCTCGCGTATCGAGTCGCGCGGCGAAGACCTCGCCTGCGACACCCAGGCGCTGCGGCCGCTGGTCGACGAGGTGATGGAGCGCGTTCGCCCCCGGGCGGAGTCGCTCCGGCACGCGCTGGCCGTGGAGGGGCCCGACGTGGAGGCGAGCGTCAACGCCGACGCCTTCGTGCACGCCCTCAACAACCTCGTCGACAACGCGGTGAAGTACACCCCCGAGGGGGGGCACATCACGGTGAGGCTGTCGGCGGTGAACAACGGCGTGGAAGTGTCGGTCGTCGACGACGGCCCGGGCATCGACCCCGTGCACCATCCTCGGCTTTTCGAGCGATTCTACCGGGTCGACCCGGGACGCTCTCGCGACGTGGGGGGCACCGGGCTCGGCTTGGCGCTGGTGAAGCACCTCTGCCACGCGATGCGGGCCGAGGTGGGCGTCAGGAGCGCGCCGGGGGAGGGGAGCACCTTCACCCTCCGGCTTCGACCCTAGCGATCGCCGCGGTCACCTTGCTGCTGTCTGGGTGAGCCGCGAGGGCGCGTGCCACTGCGTCACGACAGCTTGGGAAGGCCGACCGGCAGAGTGCCTCCACCTCGGCGGCGGCGATGTCGTCTTCTCCGGGCTTCAGCTCGTGCGCGCGCGCGAAGCTCTTGACCGCGGCAGCCTCGTCCCCGAGAGCCGCCTGGGCTGCCGCCGCCTCGATGACCACGCGCCACTGCGAAGAACTTGCCCCGTCGAGCTTGGCTTTCTCCTCGGTCGGGGTCGTCAAGGTCCACTCGTCGATCACCGCCTGCAGCCTCGGCGCCATGCGGGCGCCCTTGGCGGTATCGACCCCGCCCACGGTGGCGTAGAGGCCGCGCACCGCCAGGCGCACCCACAACTCGCGGTCGCGACCGTCAACTGTGTACGCAATGCGCGCGTGCTCGGCGTCGATGACCTCGACACGGGCGGCCTTGTCGAGGCGTGCCACCCGCGCGCGCTCGGCCTCCACCACCTCGGCCGCGGTGGGTGGGTGCTCGTGTTTGCGGGTGCTCACCGCGAGGGCGGCGCTGCGGTCGAAGGGGCCGTAGCCGCGGAGGCCCGATCGGGACACCTGCACCTGCCAGTAGGACGGTCGCGACAGGCTGGCGCCGTCGGCCTCGTAGGTTGCCATCGGCACCATGGACGGGCCGGCGACGATGGGGGCGAGGCTCAACGCCGCCACGATGGCGAGCACGCCGGCGTGAACCCACCGGTTGCTCGCTCGCCAGGGCTCGATGTTTGGCTGGTAGAAGGCGCCCGAAACAACCCCGGTGACGAGCCCCACGGCGTGCGCGCTATTGTCCACCCCCTCGGCGGTGAGCCCGTTCGCGAAGGCCCAGAGCGTGAAAGCGGCGGTGGTCGCCCCGAAGATGCCGAGGGCTGCGCGGGGCAAGAGGCTCCCGTAGCGCACGCCGAGCGCGGCGCAGGCGCCGAGCAAGCCGAAGTCGCCCGCGCTCATGCCCACGCTCGGCGTGCCGGGCAGGCTGTAGGCGGAGGCGAGGCCGCCCGTGGCCACGCTGAGCAGGATCACATTGGCCAGCGCCGCGTGGCCCATGATGCGCTCGAAGGCGACGCCGGCCACCACGATGGCGGTCATGTTCGAGAGCAGGTGGGGCAGGCCAGAGTGGAGGAGCCCGTAGCCCACGAGGCGCCAGCCCTCGCCGCGCTCGAGGATGGCGGGCGTTTCCCGGGCGAGCGCGCCGTGGAGCGCGCCGCCTGTCGTGATGCTGGCGAAGTGCACCCGGATGGCGAGGCCTGCGATCACCGCGGTGACCCAGGGCACGGTGGGGCGTGTCCACAGGGCGCGCACCATGGCGGCGGTGTCGCGACGTAGCTCCGCGAAACCGGGCCACTCGCGGGCGGCAAGCCAGCGGCCGTCGCGCTCGATGGGTGTTTCGGGGCCGACCTTTCCCTCGCGAATAAGACCTTCCAGCTCGTCGAGCGCCAGGGTGCGCTCCTCGCCGTCGGACTGGATGCGGACGATCACGAGTTGTCAGCTATCCCCGCGGGCCGTTGGACGGTGCGCTGCCCCGTGCCTACCGTCTCGCCAACGACGAGACTGATCCAGATGGACCGTACCGAGATTGCCCGTACGTGCGAGACCCTTCGTGTTTTCCCCTTGCCCGGCACGGTGTTGATGCCCGGGGCGCCCCTGCCACTGCACGTTTTCGAGCCTCGATACCGGCAGCTCGTGGCCGACGCGCTCGAGGGCGACGGCATCATCTGCGTGCCCCAGATCGCCGAGGGCCAGGAAGAGGCCCACCTCGGGCAGCCCACGCTCTTGCCCTACGTGGCGGTAGGGCGCATCGCGCTGCACCACGCGCTGCCCGATGGTCGCTACAACATCCTCGTGCAGCCCATCGGCCGCGCTCGCCTGCGTCACGAGCTGCCGACCGACACGCCCTACCGCCGCTTCGTGGCCGACCTGCTCGACGACACCGACGACGACGCCGCGCGCATCGCAGCCATCGGCCGTCGCGTGATTGGGCTCGTGGCGCCGGTCTTGGCGATGATCGGCGGCGACGCGGAGAAGTTGCAGAAGGCTCTCGCCGGCATGGAGCCCGAGCGCGTGCCGGTGGCACTCGCCCCCCTGGTGTTGCGCGAGGCCGCCGAACGACAGGCCTACATCGCCGAGAACAGCGCGGTGCGCCGCGCGGTGATGGTGGAGTACGCGGTGCTCACCTACATCGCGGAAACGAGGGGGGCGGCGGCGGAGGCGTAACCCACCTTGGGGCGACCCCGCCCGGCCCTGTGTCGCGACACGGGGAGCCCCCGGCTCCAGGCGATCCGGTGCCCGCCCACTTTGTAGCACGGCCTTCGGCCGGCGGGTCCTGTCACCCCTGGTGGCGGTGTCGGCTGCACTTCGCTCCGCGACGCCGCCACCAGGGGCACCACCCGCGGGCCGTGTGACATCGGGGCGGGCACCTCGATCCCCCACCACGTGACGGCATTCCCCCTCGACTCGCGGTACCCGCTGCCGACGCGCCGCCTGCCCCCCCCCTCCTCGCGATCACATTTTCCGGCCCGACCGATTGACACGCCCGCTCGCGACGTGCGAGTCTCTGGACGAGCATCTGGGTCCCGTGAGGAGAGTCGTCCATGCGCCAGCTTTCTCCAGCGTTTTGCCCCCCCCCCCCGCGCTAGTCTAGCCGCCCTCGCGGCCGTGTTTCTCGCGTGGCCTGCCCACGCCGAGCCCTCTCGCGTGGCGCCGGCGGACATGCCGGGCATGGCGATCGCGAGCGGTGGCTCGCTCCAGCAGGGCGCGTGGACGCACGCGGTCCCCCTCGAGCTCCCCCCGGCGCCGGGCGGGACGGTGCCCTCATTGGCGCTGGTCGCCGACCACCGCGTGGCCGACGGGTGGCTGGGCCCCAACTGGTCCCTCGCCGGCCCCTCGCGCATCGAGCGACACGGTCCCCTCGGCAGCGGCGTGCCCACCTTCGACGACGAGCCCCTCTCCAGCGCGGACACCTTCCTGGTCGATGGCCAGCGGCTCTGGAGCGCGGGCGACGAGCTCCAAGGCTGGGGCGTGATGAGCCCGCTGCTCTCGGGCTGGGCGGCCACCCTGTGGATGCCGGAGCAACAAGACGGGCGCGTGTTCGCTTACGACGAGGCGAGCAACACCTGGACCGCCTCGGGCAGCGGCTGGACGTGGACCTACGGCGAGTATGCCGACGCCGGGCTCGTGGGCGAGGGCGCCACCGAGTGGCGGGGCGAGGGCGGGGGGATGCGCTGCACGCTGGGCGGGGCGTGGGTGGCCATCGACACGGGCTGTCCCGACGACACCTCCGCGTGGCTCCTGTCGCGCGTGGAAGACGGCAACGGCAACACCATCGAGTATCGCTACGACACG
>SXON01000128.1 GCA_005778355.1 Pseudomonadota bacterium
GCCAATCAGCACGATGTTCTGGCCCTCTGTGACCCAGTCGAGCGCAGCGAGCTGTCGTACGGCGGCAGCGTTAACGCCTGGCTGCAGCGCGAAGGGGAAGCTCTCGAGGGTCCAGTCCTCGGGCATCTCGGCCTGGTCGATCCGGTACTGGAGCGCGCGCTCTTGTTGGAAGCGCCACTCTTCGCGGAGCAGAGGCAGCAGGAAGCCCTCGTAGCTCAGTCGAGTGGTAACAGCCGACGAGAGGGCGCTCGGCATGAGCTCCCGGAGACGGCGCAGGCGCAGATTCGCGAGGAGTTGGTCGAGTTCGTCGTTCATGTGTCCTGGTCTGGGCCGACGTCGGTGCCGAGCCTGAAGAACTCACCGGCGACCCGGCGGAGGATCATCTTCTCGAGCTTTTCGAGGTCGACGAGCCCGTACTGGACGGCGTCTTGGACAGCGTCAAGGAAGGGCCGTTCGGGGTAATCAAGTCGGAGCGCGTCGAGTCGGGCGAGGGCCCTCACGGCGCGGCCCGGCAGCTTGGCGCGCAGGAGATCTGCCATCTGTGCGAGGACCGGTGCGGCGTCTCGCAGCCGCAGCTCGGCGGGCGACGGCGCGGCTCGCGTGACGCGGCGATGCGCCCCCGGGTGGACGTGCTCTGGGAGTAGACTCTTCTCACGCGCGCCCGGGGCAAGGCGTGGGTGCGTGGCCAGGATCTCCGGGCCGTTGTGGAGGACGACCTTGTCGGTGTACTCGCGGACGTCCAGCCAGCGGTGGAGGGTCTTCCACGGCGCGGAGTAGCGGTTCGTTTCGAGGTGGACGAGCCCCCGCTCGCAGACCTGCCGGCGGTGCACCAAGAACACGTCGGGGACGTGCAGCGGTAGCGGCGCCGACGCGGCAAGGTCGGTTGGCCAAAGCGCTCGAACCGTCCCGCCGAGCTCGCGCCTGGGGCGGTCCATGTTCGCGTCGCACCAAGCCACGAGCTGGGCGTTGGCATCCTCGAGCGTTGCGAATGTGCGCCCTGGGTAGAAGTTGTGCTCAATATAGTGAAAGGGCCGTTCGACACGCGCTTTCCGATCGGGATCTCTTGGGGCGTGGGCCGCGAAGACGAAGCCGAGGCGCTCGGCAAGAGACGCCATCTCGGGCACGGGCACCATGTCCCGCCCGGTGCCCGTGAGGATCACGACGTGGGTGTTGTCGATCATGCACCGCCGTGCGGCGTACCCGAAGTGTCGGACCGCTGCGGTGAGGAACACCTTGCACTCAAAGCGCGTGAAGCGCGGGTAGAGCTGAGCGAAGACTCGCCGTGAGTAGGCCATGGTCACGGCTGCGCACTGGAGCTGTCGCGTGACGCCATCGATCGCCACGGCGTGTGGCGAGGTGTCGTGCTGCATCTCCTCCCCCGGAGCGAAAGTGTATGTACCCGCCGGCGGCTCCAGCTTGACGCCAAGCCCGAGCTGTCTGCAGAAGCGCGTCAGCGTCGCATAGGGCACGGCCAGCTGATGGCGTGTGGCGAGCTCCTCACGGACCCGGACGAGGTTTGTGCGGCACTCAGCGTGCAGGCTACGGATGGTATCGGCGTGCGCGTCGAGTCGCTTCGGCCGACTCATGAGGGGGGCCGTGCGCACACCCGAGGCCAGCACCTCCTTCACCGTGTTGCGGGACAGGCGCAGTGCACGAGCGATCGCCCGGTGGCCACACCCCCTCTCGGCGAGGCCGAAGACCGCACTTCTGACGTCATCACTCAGCACGGTCCAGCCCGTAGACCAGGAGGTCGCCGAGGCGCATGACTTCCCTCGAGGTCTGCTGCCAGGTGGTGAGGATGAGATCTCGCGCCGGTACGCCGGGGTGCTGCTTGGCGACGGTGGCGGCGAGGAGTCTGATGCGCCGCACGAGCGCGGCGAGGCGCTCTAGTTCGTGGAGCAGATCGGCGTCGAGTGGCGGAGGTACTGGCGCGGGTTGGGCCGCCGTGAACGCCTTGGCGCGGAGGAAGAGCTCGGGGTGGTCGACGATGCGCTGGCGCTGCTCGGGGGCGGCGTAGCGCCAGGCGTCGACCAGCTCGCCGAGCTGCCGCACGGAGAGCCGTGCGTCGGCGGCGGTGTGGGCGAGGCGCTCGGCCCACTCGTCGTTGCCACGGGCCAACGGGACCAGGTGCTTCATCGCCGCCTGGACGGACAGCCGCCCTTCTCGAATGAGCTGCTGCACCGCCGCGGGGAGGACCTGAAGGACCGCGAGACGCCGCGACACCCAGCTCTTGGAGCGCACGAACCGCCGCGCCAGCTCGTCGAGCGACAGGGAGAAGCCGTCGTGGAGCTCCCGAAGCAGCCACGCCTCTTCGAGCGCCGAACGTCGCTCCGCGGACGCCATGCGATGCCGCAGGAGGAGCGCCTCGGCCTCCGCGAGCTCGAGCCGGGTAACGAGCACGAGGTCGCGCCTCAGGCTCTGCAGGGCCAGGACGCGCCGGTACCCGTCGATGAGGACCGGGCGGCCGTCGCGATGAACGACGAGCACTGCGTTCTGCTGGCCAAGTTCGGCCAGAGACGCCACGAGCCGTGCCTGAGCGTTCGGGTCGATCACCCGCAAGGTCAGGTACTTGAGCTCTAGCGTACGCAGCTCGATGTCCATCGCGACAGCCTCCGTCCAGCCCATTTTTGAGAACGAGAAGGCGCCGGGATGACCGAGATCACCGCCGGACGCCCTCTCGTCCCCCTTGGGCAAGACGGACCCTACGGGCCGGCCGCCGGCTGGGCGATGCCGTCTCGGCGGTCGGGTCGACGGTCTTTCGGCAATTGCCGCGTAGATTCCACGCCTTGCGCGCCGACTGTGTCTCGCCGGCGAGAATCGAGGACTTGAGCGAAAAACGCTATCACCGTCGGCACTTCCGCGGGGACCGCGTCTCGCAGCCGCTTCGCAGCATTCGCAGGAACCTCCGGCACCTTGCCGAGCGGCGTAGCCACCGCCGCCGCCGTCACTGCGCTCACCGCCGCCGCCAGCTGCTCGCGGCCCAAAGACTCCCGCTCACGCGTGTGCCATGCCGCACACGCGCGGCGGTGCCGCTCCCGCTGGCACGACGTCTCGCAGCACGTGGTCTGACGTCCACGCGCCCGCGGCGAAGGCAGGAACCACCGTCGACAGATCCGGCACGGCCGCTTCTTCCCCACGTGAGCCCCCGCCGAGGCCGCTACACAAGCCCATCACGGCGGGGCTCCCGGCCACCCCAACAATGCAGGTCCACGCCCAGGACTACGTGAGCGGCGAGACGCGATGCGGTCACGTGCAGAGTGGATCACCGGAAGTGAGCAGACCCCGGGTCAATTCCGGTGAGCGGCCAAGGATCAGAGCGACGGCGTGTCGTTCTGGGAGAGGCGGCGGCTGGATCCGCCCTCGGAGCTCCGGGCCAAGCGAGGCCGTCGCCGCCGACCAATCGTCCAGAGCCCTTCGTAGGTGGCCTCGGTCCATGGCCCGTTGTCGGCTATACCCAACACGAAGTCAACAGGACCGTCGGTCATACACGACGTACACTGTTGTGTTGAAGTCCGGTGGGTGCTCACACGCTCCGCAGTCACCTTGAGGACGCGGTCGCCCACGACCAGGGCGTCCACGACGGACTGGCCACTCTCGATCTTGCCGAACGCGGTGTAGGTGCCCGTCAGATGTTTTACGTTGCAGTCCCATTGACGCCCGGCTGACGCTCTCGTTGCAGTCGTCCGAGCAGTAGAATGCTAGCCCAAGCCGATCGGGGCTCTGCCGTTCGGCGGTGTTTGGGGTGCGGCCGGCGCGTAGTCTTGCCGACGAACCGCCGGCCGCTTTGACTCGATGGGGGACCCATCAAGACCGGCGTGATCGGACGCGATCTCGCCGGGGAGTGCAAGAGGGACTTCGTGGTTTCGGTGTACCGGGAGGTGGCTCGGGACGGCGTGGAGGCGGTGCTGCCGGGGCATGCCCTTGGGGCGGTGACGGCTCGGAGTGCCGCGTCGGCGTCCAGGGCCACCGGGTACGTGCGTGCGGTCCGGGCCACGTGTTGGTGGTGGCTCGGTGCCACGCGCACGGGCAGTCGTTCACGCTGTACCCGGCGGGATACACGCCGTACTCGCGGGTGCCGGTGGTGGTGCCCGGTGCCGAAGCGGTGCGCGACGAGGGGACCGTGTTCGGCGCCATCGTGGACGCTGCGCGCGGGACGCTCTGGCCGGTGCACTCGGTGCGCTGTCGCGGGTGCGGCCAGACGCAGCGGCGGTGACTGCGGCAGTGCGCGGGGTGGCCGGGCATCGCGGGCGGGGTTGCTGCGTGCGAGGAAGCCGGGTCCCGCCTCGCGGTGCCGCTCGCTGTGGCGTTGGGCGGGCATGGGCGCTTCCACGCGTCCGCGTTTCGGCGGGCGGGCGGGCCGGCGCTCGACGCGGTGCTCCGGGCGCGGGCGTGGCACCTGGACGACCTCCCGGCGGCCGCTTCTGGCGACGGGAGGCGCCTCGGGGGTGGTGGGGCGTGCGTGGCTTACGGACGCGCGTGGGGTGACGACACCGGTGCTCCCTCGGCGTGACACGGCTTGCGTCACGCGGTTCGCCCAGAGTCCCACGAGTTTGTCGTGTGAAGCGGGGCCTGGCCAGCGCTAGAAGGGGTGAGGAGGTCCCGAAAGGCGATCTGCGCTGGTCCAGCGCCGCCGCCGCGTGACAGCCAGACGTCCACCAGCGACGAGGTGACTGCGTCGCCGCGAGCCCTCAGCGCCTTCGCAAACGCCGTCACCGCGTCGCCCCACCGGCCCCACGACGCCTGGACCAGCTTCTCGAAGACGCCGCTCACGTCCTTGGCCGTGCGCTCGCCCCGATCACATTCCGACTTCAGAATCGCCACCAGCAGCCGCACGGCCACATCTGCGGCGGCGATGACGTGCGCCTGACGTTCGGCAGGCGCGCGGGTGAGCTCGGTGTTTCGCCACGCGGCTGCGAGGGGCGTCGGAAGACGGTGGATGAAGGACTCGGAAGGCAGCATGAGCGTTCAGTACCAGCATCACCGTGCGACGGCGTCGAGGATCTCCCGGTCGGGTCGCCCACAGTGGTGCGGGAGCTCCATTTGAGTTGCATGCGTAGTTGACTTCACTCAATACCGTGCCTGAGCCTGGAGATCGGTGCCCCACGACTGTCAGATTCCGCGAGACCCAGACGTCTCCGAAGGAGCAGCGGCGCTATGCTCCGATGGGGCCCGTTCACGATCGCCGATCCGCGCGTTCACGACGGTCCGATCTACGCGTTCACATTCGACCGATCTGGACGTTCACCGTGGTCCGATCTAAGTGTTCACGATCACCGGAATACGCACCCAGGACGTCGCGAACGACGAGATCGAGTTCGCGCGCCTCGTGTACCGGGTGCAGCGCCTCTTCGGGCAGGGTGTGGACGACTTCGTGGAGTCACCCGGCCTCCCGAAGCGTCAGCGCGCCCTCCTCGACGACATCCTGGCGGACATCGATGAGTGAGACGTGGGTCCAGGCAGAGTGTGCCTCGCGGCTCGGCGTCGGGGCGCCATCCGCTAGCCGGCTCCTGCGGCGACTGACTCGGTCGCTCGCCGTGGCGGGGGCTCCACACCCCCTGGAGGGCGGATAGGGCCTGCAAACCACCTGCGCGGAGTTAACTCGGGAGAGCCGTCAGCCAGCTCACGGCGACCTCCTCCACGCGGCCGCCAAGCGTGACCTGGCCGCGGGCGGCGCTCAGGGGTCGACGCCGGGGTGGAGCTGCTCCCAGAGCTCGAGCGCCTCTGTGGGCGCCGTCCAGATCTGGGTTCCGCCCACCAGAAGGTCCACACCGAACGCGATGCCCGCCTCCAGCGGCTGGTCGTGGTGGAGCCAGAGGGTGACGCCGGCGGCGGTGGCCACAGACACCGCCAGCACATACGGGAGCCAGCCGGTTGCGGCCGCCTCGCGCTTCGCCTGAGCGCGCAGCTGGGCCTCGAGCGCGCTCAGCTCCAGAGAGTCCAGATCGTCGAGGCCATCACCCCGGGGCCGAAGCGGGCCGATCGCGAGCCCGATCAACGCGAGGGACGCGCCCGCGCCCCCCAGCGCCGCCGAGGGCGCCAGCCGCGAGTCGAGCCCTAGCCCCCCGGCGAGCCCCAGCTGCACTGCCGAGGCGGTCCCGAAGCCCGCGGCCCAGCCCCAGAACCACCAGGCCTGCGAGGCTGCGTCTTCGCGCAGCGCGGCGCGGATCCGGTCGCCTCGATCGGCGGGCGGCTCGCCGAGGGCGGTTTGGGCGATGACGAGCGCGACGACGAGCGAGCTCACCTCACGCACCGCGCGCAATGCGCCCCACCGACGGCCTCGGGGCCCGTGGCGGCCGCCGCTTCAGGAGCCCATCCCCGCCTCATGGGCGAGGGCGGACCGTGCGCTGCTCGATGGGGTTCTCGTGTCCGCGACCGACGAAGATGCGCTGAACGAAGACGCCGGGGAGGTGGATGTCGTCCGGGTCCAAAGCGCCGAGCGGGACCAGCTCCTCGACCTCGACCACAGCGATCCGCGCGGCCATGGCCATGAGCGGGCTGAAGTTCCGGGAGGTCCGGTAGAAGCGCAGGTTGCCGAACGGGTCGGCCTTCTGGGCCCTGAGGATCGCGAAGTCCGCGTGGAGGGCCGACTCGAAGATCATCCGCTTGCCGTCGATGACCCGCTCTTCCTTCCCGTCGGCGACCACGGTGCCGACGCCGGTGGGCGTGAAGAACCCGCCGAGCCCTGCGCCGCCGGCGCGGATGCGCTCGGCGAGGGTGCCCTGAGGGTTCAGCTCCACCTCGATCGCGCCCGAGAGCAGCTGCTCCTGCAGGTCCGGGTTGCCACCGATGTACGAGCACACACACTTGCGGATCTGTCGGTTCTTCAGCAGGACCGCGAGCCCCTTGCCCTGGTTTCCGCAGTTGTTGGAGATCACCGTGAGGTCGCGAACACCGCGCCGGATCACCTCCGCGATGCAGTTCTCGGCGTTGCCGGAGAGGCCGAAGCCCCCGCTCATGAGCGTGACGCCGTCGCGCAGATCGTGCAGGGCCGCGGCAGCGTCTGCGTACACCTTCTCGTTCATAGCCCTACCTCCGTGAGCGCGGCGTCGAGGTGGTCGAGGCCCTCGGCCAGCTCCTCGGACGTGATGCAGAGCGGCGGGGCGATCATGAGGAAGCTCCAGCGGAAAGCGGCGTGCACCCGCCGGCGGACCAGCGCCTCCTTGAGTCGCCCCGCGGGCGAGTCCTTGGGCGCCACCGTGTCGTAAGCCACCAGCGGGCGTCCGTCGGGCGTGACGAGCTCGATCGTGCCGAAGAGGCCGAGGGATCTGGCGTCGCCGATGGCGGGGTGGCGGGCCTTGAGCCGCCAGAGGCCGGCCGCCAGCTCCTGCCCGCGTTCGGCGGCGCGCTCCACGAGGCGGTCCTCGCGATACACGTCGAGCGTAGCCACCGCGGCGGCCACGGACACGGGCATCGCGTAGCCGGTGAGGCCACACTGAAGGGTGCTGGTGTCGAAGTGCTCGGCGACGCGCTCGGTCATGCCCACGGCGCCCAGGGGCGCATAACCCGAGGTGAGGCCCTTCGCGAGCGTGATGAGGTCTGGCGTGACGCCGAAGTGGTCCACGGCGAAGTAACGCCCGGTTCGGCCGAACCCCGTGAAAACCTCGTCGGCGACCAGCAGGATCCCGTATTTGTCGCAGATCTTCCGCATGGTGGGCCAGTAGTCCGCGGGGGGCACGAAGCCGCCGTTCGCGCCGGTGATCCCCTCCAGGAACACCGCGGCGATCGTCTCCGGGCCCTCCAGCTGGACCACGTGCTCGAGGTGGCGGGCGCACAACACGCCGCACCGATCCGGGGTGGTCTCGAAGGGGCAGCGGAAGCAGTAGGGGTCTTCGATGCGCACCACGCCCCAGAGCCCGGGCTCGCCGGCGAGCCGTCGCGGGTCTCCGGTGAGGGACAGCGCGCCCATCGACGCGCCGTGGTAGCTCCGGCGGCGAGCCACCACTTTGGTCCGGCCGGTGACCGCGCGAGCGATCTTGATCGCGTTCTCGTTGGCCTCGGCGCCGGAGAGGCACAGGAAGAAGCGGTCGATGCCCTCGGGCGTGACGCTGGCGAGCCGCTCGCCGAGGGCCGCTTTGGCCTCGTAGACCGCCGCGGGGTGGGCGCACGCCAGCGACTCGAGCTGGGCCTGCATGGCGCGGATGATCCGCGTCTCGCCGTGACCGGCGTTGCAGTTGAAGACCTGGCTCTCGAAGTCGAGCCAGCGGTTGCCCTCGTGGTCGGTGAAGGTGGCGCCTTTGCCCCCGGCGATCGGGAGCGGCGTGGCGCGGCTCTGAGCGGACCACGTGTACATGATGTGTGCCCGCTGTCGGGCCTCGAGCTCGGTGTTCATCCGTTGGGCTCTCGTGAGGTGTCGGAGGCGCTGAGCTGGGTGTTCCGATCGAGCACGTCTCGGAGCGTCTGGAGGAAGCGGTCGAGATCCCTAGGCGCAACAGTCAGCGCCGGGGCGAGCACCAGCCGCGCCGTCTCGCCGAAGACCCCGAGGCACTCCACCCGCAGCTGGCCGGCCGCGAGGCGCGCCTGCAGCACGTCCAAGCGCGCCTGCGGGATCTGGATCACGCGGTAGAGCCCGAGCCCGCGGTGCGGGATGCCGAGGCGGTCGAGCCCGCGCGTGAGCTGCTCGGCGCGCTCCGCCACGGCCGCGTCCCGAACGGCGGCCAGCTGCCAGAAGAGCCGGGTGGACGAGAGCTCGTCCCCGTCCCACGTGGAGATGAACGCGAGGGGCTTGTCCACGAACGTGCGGTCGCCCATGAAGAGGTAGCCCGTTTGCCCACCGGCCCAGAGCAGGACCACGTCGGCCTCCGGCGCCTGCCCGTCCACCCAGAAGCGCAGCGAGCCCGCGCCTGACCGGCCGAGCGCCGTGGTGTGCTCGGCCACCACCAGGGGGACCCCCGTGCGGTCGCGCCAGGCGCACAACGCCGCGAAGGCCTCGGGGGTGAGGACCGCGCCGGTGCGCGCCTGCACCGTCTCGACGAACAGCCCGAGCAGCGCGTCGGCGCCGTTCGCGGCAACGAGGCCGTCCAGTGCTTGGAGCGTGCCCTCGAGGCCGTGCTCGGGGTGCGGCACCCGCGGGAAGGGGAAGAAGGTCTCTGCGTCCGGATCGAGCAAGCGCCCGCGCGGCCCCGGGAAGGTGGACCAGTCGGTGAGCGAGCGGCTGGCCGCCGTGGTGTGGCCGAGCGTGCCGCCCGACAGCGACACGGCCAGGCGCCCCGCCTTGCGTTGATACTTCAGGACGCGAAGCGTCTTGTCGGTGAGCTCGTCCGGCGCGCTGGTGACGTAGAGGTGCCGCGTGCCCTTCGGCGCGATCGCGCGCATGCCCTCCATGGCGCGAATGAACGGCCGGGTGACGAAGTTGGACAGCGTGAGCTTGGTGAGCGCCGCTTCGTCGAGCACGCCCGTGCTGAGCGCGTGCTCGAGGAGTGGGTGAGACGCGCCGGTGGGCTGGGAGACCCCGGCCGAGAGGTCAACGACCGACTCAGGCGCCGCCAGCAGTGGGCGCAAGTGCCGCCGGAGGGGCAGCCGGTAATACCGTGAGAGCCCCGTGCGCTCGCCGTATTGGCCGTGCATGAGCGCCACGGTGTAGGCCCGGAACTCGCGGTTGATCGCCCACATCGTGTCCGCCGAGCCCACGCGGTTGCGCCCGGTGATGAAGTGGTAGCGGGGCGCGCCGTCCGCACGCCGCATGGCGAGCGCGGTCTCGAGCTGCGCGGCCCGCAGCCGCCACCCGATACCCCGGCCGCGCGCTTCCGGCGACACGGTGATGTCGGCGCTATACAGCGTGTCTTGCTGGCCCATCCGCGGGTCTTGTCGCGGCCCGTCGGTGCCCCAGAACAGCTCGAGCGGGCCGGCGAAGCTCATCCCCACGAGCCCGCGCGGGTCCTCCGCCAGGACGACCACGGCGTCTCGCGAGTCCGCGACCAGCTTCAGGTACGCGGTTCGGTCGCGTCGAGCGGACTCGTAGGAGGCGTGCTCCAGCTCGGTGATGGCCACGAGGTGCGGCTCGACCTCACCGGCGCCGAGGACGCGAACGCGGGTGCCGAGCACGTCGGCGGCGAAGCGCAGCAGCGGGATCCCTTGCGCCGCCTCGAAAGCGTCCGGATCCGCGGCCTCGAGCACGGGGAGCACGGCGTGCCCGCGGACGTTGGGATCCAGGCCCAGCCAGCGCGCAGCCGCGCTCCGGTCGTGGGGGTGGAGCTGGCCGTGGACGCGGAGCAGCCGGTCGGCCAGGTCCACCGAGCCCGACGCGAGGAGCGCCGGGAGGCCCGGGACCGGGCGCTTCGGTCGGGCGGGAGGCGCCACCCACTTCGGGGCCTTGCCGGTGAACGCGAGCAGCTGCGGCAGCTCGCGCCCCGCGTCGTCCAGCAGCGCTTGGAAGGAGGCCTCGATGCCGTCGAAGATGCGGTCGACCTCGACGTCGGTCATCGCCCGGTTCAGACGGTAGCGGAGCGTGCGGTCGCCCGCCACGTACACCATCAGGCCGCGATAGAAGCGCTGGTCGATGAGGTGATTCGCCAGCGCGGGCGTGGGCAGATCGAACGCGAACGCGTCCCCGACCGCGCGGGCGTTGGTGACGAGGCCCGCTGGCAGGCTGGAGACCAGGCGCTCGAGGCGTAGCGCCACGGCGCCCGCGAGCGTGACCTGCTCCTCCACGATCTGGGCGTGGAGCGTGCCGCGCACCATGGAGGCGGTGTGGGAGGGCGTGGGGTACGGGTCCGGCCAACGCGACAGCACGTAGCCCACCTGTGCGCGCTTGGCGCCCACGACGAGGTCCGGACCGTCGGGTTCGCCCGCGGCGTCCGTGATCCAGAAGCGGCGATGCCAGAAGAAGCCGCCGGAGAGCCCGAAGCCGGACTGCACCTCATCGAAGATGAGCGGGACCCCGTAGCCACGGGTGAGCGCCCGGAGGCCGTTGAAGAAGCGCAGCGTGGCCGCGCGGTCGCCGCCCTCGCACTGGTAGGGCTCGACGATCACGGCGAAGACGTCGCCGCGCTGGAGGTGGGCTTCCACGGCGGAGAGCGAGGCCACGTCCTGCGTGAGGCGCGCCCGGTCGACTTCAGGGTCTTCCCCGGACGCCGGGCGATTGAGCGCGAAGGCGCGCTGCCCTGCGCGATCGGCCCAAGCGGCGTGCCACCCGGGCGGAAAGGTGGCGTCCACGCCCGGCAACGTCGCAGGGAACGGCGCCCACAGCGTCTCGAAGCCGGCGAGCTGGTACGGCGCGCGTTTCTCCTCGTTCCACGTGGAGTACAGCGGCAGCAGGGTTCTCCCGTGGAAGCTGCCGTCGAACGCGACGATTCGCGTGCGGCCGCGCTCGCCGGGGTACGTGTAGTGCCGCGCGAGGTGGAAGGCCTTCTCGACGGCCTCGGAGCCGCCGTTGGTGAACGCGACGTGGGAGAGGCGGGGGTTGCCCTGCTTCACCACCGCCGTGCGGAAGTCCCGCGCCGCCTCGGCCCCGGGCCCGTGTCGGGCGTCGTGGGAGCACAGGAGGTGCGCGTCCAGCCGTCCGTCATCGAGCGCGGCCTGGACGAAGCCGGGCCGGACCCCGGCGGCCAGCGTGGCGATCTGGCTGGCCGAGTCGATGATCTGGAGCGGATCGGCGTCGATGGACCGCAGGTAGGGCCCTTGAGAGCGCCCAAGGTCGAAGACGATGGGCTTCTTGTCGCGGGTGACGAAGCCGTCGGCGTAGAGGCGCTCGAGCCAGCGCGCGGACTCGGGGAGCTGGCCGCTGGCGGGCACCTCGATGCGTCGATCCGCCTGGCGAAAGAACGCGGTGGGGTCTCCCTCGAGGAGTTGGGTGAAGAAGGCGCGCAGGGCCTCTTCCGCGCGCTCGGGCTCGTGGCCCGGAGAGACCGTGATGCCGTGCTCGTCGCTGCTGAGGCCGTGTTGCGAGGCCAGCTCGGCGGCGTTGGCGGGGATGAGCGGGCGACCGCGATACCGGATCCCGGCGAGCGTCGAGAACGCGAGACGTAGGCTGTCTCCGTCGCGGTCGAGGGGACGGTGGAAGCGCTCACCGACTTCCTCGAGGCGAGCGCGGGCGAAGACGAGGTCGAAGGCGGACATGGCGGCGGACCTTACACCGGCAGGGACGCCTTTGCGCTCTGGAATTGATTTCTGGGGGGCGCCGCAGAGACCCCGGGCAGGGGAGCCCGGTGGCGATTCATGCTCGGGGGCCCACACCCACGGCGGCGGGGCGGGGCATCCGGCCACCGATCATCGGCATCCGAGCGTCAATCGGACAAGTGGCGCGCGTGCGCGCCCGTGGCGGCATCGAAGACGTCGAGCCCACCCGCGTGGGTGACGTACAGCAGCTTCCCGGCGCCGGCGAGGCCGTCGAGGCGGCCGCCCTGCACACCCTCGAGGACCACGTCATACACCTGCGCGCCCGTGGCCCCGTCCAGGCAGACGAGGTGCTCCAGCGCGGGAGACCCCGTGGTGCTGTAGGACGTGTACAGCCGTCCCTCGCTGAACCAGGCCACGGCGGGCGACTTCGCGGCAGCGCTGCCGGGCGTGGCGCCGGCGATCGCCACCTTCCATGTGGCCGAGAACGAGCCGCCCTCGCCGCGCGGCGGCCAGCTCGCGGGCACAGAGAACGCTGCCACCATGGGCACGTGCGTCCCAACGCTGCGCATGCCCAACGCAAAGGCCAGCGGGCTGCCCTCCGGCCGTACAACGCGACCCGTGTCGAGCCCCTCGATATCGAGGCGACCGCCGTAGATGTCGTAGGAGGTCTCCACCGGGACCCGGGGATCGTCGCCGGGCCAGATGCCCGCCAGCTGCTCGCAGGCGAGGTCCAGCCGATTGACCGTGCCCTTGGGCGTGATCGAGCCGGTGGCGAGCGCCGCCTCCACGGCGCGGTCGTCGTCGAGGTAAGCGAGCACCCCTGTGGGGGTGCGAGCGCAGAATCGCCGCACCCGCTCGCCCAGTGGAGCAGTCCACTGCGTCTTCCCGGACGCGGTGGCGATCGCGCGGAGCATGCCGGTGGTGTCCGCTACGACGAGGTGGTCGCCCACGCCGGCCACCCGGATGTCCGACCAGTCGTCCGACGAGAACAGCTCGCTCTGCCACAGCTGCGCACCCGTGGCGCCGTTGAGGGCCACCAGGTGCTGCGGTGTGTTCGGTTGGCCGTAGTAGCGGGCCCAGCCGATCGGGTCGGCCACGTCGTCCCCGGTGAGGTCGTTCAGGATCGCCTGTTGGTGCGGGAGCCAGCTGGGACGCTCGGGCGGCGCGGGCGGACTCGCCGAGACAGCGGCTTGTTGGACGGTGGGGGCCGGCGAGGAGGCAGGCGACGAGGGTGACCCGGCTAGGACGGCCACTACCGCGCCGGCGAGCACCAGCACTCCGAAAACCACCGGAGCGGCCTTGGCTCCCCGCTTCCCCCGGTCACCGGCCTGCCCGGCCACCCGGTGGGCGTTCACCTCGAGGGCGCGCTGGCGCGCCTGGGCTGCAGGGTCGGGCGTGGGGCCCACACGAAAAGCGGCGTTGCAGTACTGGCACGTGGCCTCCTTCTCGTCGGCGTCCACGCGAATTCGAGCGCCGCAGCTGGGGCATTTGTCCTCTACCAAGCGCATGCACGTCCCCTTCCGTTCGGTCTTCTCGCCTTTCGGTGAATGACACGTCGGCGAGGCTCCCTTGGTAGCGGAGCGGGCGGTTCCAGGCAATTCGAGCCTCGGTATCGCGGCTTGACCCTCGGATCGGCGACCCGCTAGGCTGCCCCCTCGACTGGAGCGCCGCTGCTGTCTGGCGGGGCCTGAGTCCAAGGAGGCGCCGTGCGGTGGTTCAAGTGTGCGGCGTTGCCGCTGGTGGTTTCGTGCACTCTCCCTTTAATGTTGCTGGCCTGTCAGTCCCCCATAGAGGGTGGGACGATCATCACCGGCGACGTGGGGCAGGTCGGGCCACCGTCCACCAAAGACGTCGCGGGCCTCGACGCGCGAGGCGGCGATGTCTCGGTGGTCCCGGACGCGGCAGACCCCCCGGGGGGCTGTGAGGCCGGGGCACCCGGCACCTTCGGCTGTCCTTGCTCGAGCGGGGGCGACTGCGAGTCGGGCTACTGCATTCAGGGCTACACGGAGTTCGTCTGCACGCAGCGCTGCGTGGACGACTGCCCAGACGGATACCGCTGCGTGGTGCTCGCCTCCACCTGCCCCGATTGCGAGGCGGTGTGCGTGGCCGAGCTCTCCAAGAACTGCGCGCCCTGCGCCGTAGACACGGACTGCATCGCCGGGCGTTGCCTCACGCTGGCCAACGGGCAGACGGCTTGCGCAGACCCCTGCGACGACCAGAACCCGTGCGGCGACAGCTTCGACTGCGTCGCAGCGGAAGCCACGGAGGGTGTGGGCGGCTGGTGCAAGCCTCTGAACGGGACGTGCGACTGCGCGGCCTCGAACGCCGGCGCGACGCGCCCCTGCACCGTCAAGAACACCTTCGGGCTCTGCGCCGGCGAGGAGCACTGTGACGTAGCGCTGGGCTGGACGGCCTGCACGTCCGTGGTCCCCAGCGCCGAGGTGTGCAACGGCTTCGACGACAACTGCAACGGCTTCGCGGACGAGGACGTCACCGAGGGCGAGGCGTGCCAGAACTCCGTGGACGGCGTGGGCACCTGCAAGGGCGCCACCCGGTGCGACGGCGTGGCGGGGCTGGTCTGTGACGGCCCCATCCCGTCGCCGGAGACCTGCAACGGCCAAGACGACGACTGCGATGGCGACACGGACGAAGACTTCGTGGTGGGCGGCCTCTACCTGTCCGACGAGCACTGCGGCAAGTGCGGCGTCACCTGCGACGGCACCATCGAGCACGCGGCGGCCACCACCTGTGCCGAAGTCGCCGGCGCGGCGGCGTGCGTGGTGGTGGCCTGCGAGGACGGCTGGGCACCCGACGGCGGGGCGACGTGTGTGCCCACCTACGAAGGCGCGTGCGACAGCTGCCTGCAAGACGACGACTGTCCGGCGTGGGCGCAGTGCGTCACGGTGGGCAAGGGCGCGTTCTGCACCACACCCTGCGGCGGCGAGGGGGACGGCCCCTGCCCGCCCGGCATGGCGTGCAGCAGCTCGCCCGGCGACGGCGCGGGCACCTGCCAGCTGGCCACGGGCGGCTGTGCCACGGAAGGCAAGCCCTGCTCACACCACTGGGAGTGCGAGGACGCGTCGGAGTGCTCCACCGAGACCTGCAGCCAGGGCGCGTGTGCGTTCGTGGCGGTGTCGTGCGACGACCAGAACCCGTGCACGACAGACACCTGCGACGCGGCCACCGGCTGCAAGCACGAGCCGATGGTAGGCGCCGCCTGCGACGACGGGGACGCGTGTACGGTGGGCGACGCGTGCGGCGCCGATGGCTGCGTCCCAGGCGCCGCCAAGCCCTGCGACGATGACCTCGCATGCACCGACGACGCGTGCGCGGCCGGCGAGTGCGTGTTCACCCCCAAGCCCACCGCGTGCCTCGTGGGCGGTGTGTGCTGGGGCCTCGGCGACGCCAACCCCCAGAACCCGTGCGAAGTCTGCAACCCGCTGGCGAGCACCACGGCGTTCGTGGCCGCGGTGAGTGGCGCGCCTTGCGACGACGGAGAGCCGTGCACCGCCGGTGATCTCTGCCAGGGCGGCGCGTGTCAGGGGGGAGCCCCGCTCAACTGTGGCGACGGCAACCCGTGCACGGAGGACACGTGCACGCTCGGCACCGGCTGCACCTATCTCCCTCAGGAGAGCCCCTGCAGCGACGCGCTGTATTGCACGGTCTCGGATACGTGCGACGGCACCGAGTGCAAGGGTCAACCACGCGACTGCTCGCCCTTCGATGGATTCTGCGCCGTGGGGACGTGCCAGGAGGCCACGGAGGGCTGCATCAAGGCCCCGCCACCGCAGGGCACCTCCTGCGACGACGGTCAGGAGTGCACCGTCAACGACGCCTGCAGCGGCCTGTCGAAGTGTTCGGGGGTCGCCGCCGCCGGGTGTTGCAAGACCGCCACCGACTGCGACGACAAGAACCCCTGCACCGTGGACTCGTGCGAGGTCGACACCGGGACCTGCCTGAACAACGCCGCCGCGGCTGAGGGCTTCTCGTGCGACGACGGCCACTGGTGCACGGTGACCGACACCTGTCTGGCGGGAGCTTGCAACGGCGCGCCTAGGAGCTGCGCTAGCGCGGGCGACGCGTGCAACACCGGCGTGTGCGACGAGACGCTGGACGCCTGCACGCCCAGCCCCCGCGCCGACGGCACCACCTGCGCCGCGGACGCTACCTCTTGCACCGACGACGTGTGCATCGCGGGCGCCTGCACCCACCCGCCCAACACCGAGCCCTGCAACGACGGCGTGGCCTGCACCTTCGGTGATGTTTGCGCTCTGGGGGTTTGCGCCGGCCAGCCCTACACCTGCGACGACGGGCTCGCGTGCACCACCGAGGCCTGCACGGGCGCTGGTGGCTGCACGATCACCGTCGCCAGCACGCACTGCGTCATCGATGCCGCGTGCGTGCCGGCGGACCAGACCAAGCCGGGCGCGGCCTGCCTCGCGTGCGCGCCGGCCCAAAGCCAGGCGGGCTGGACGGCGCGGCCCAACGGCGCCGTGTGCTCCGACGGCAACGCCTGCACGCAGAGCGACGCCTGCTCCGGAGGCGCGTGCGTCGGCAGCGCGCCGGTGCAGTGCCCGACGCCAGACCAGTGCCACCTGGCCAGCACCTGCGACCCCACTACAGGGGCCTGCCCCAACCCGCCGCGGCCCAACGGGGCCACGTGCAGCGACGGCAACAGCTGCACTTCAGACGACTCGTGTCAGGCCGGGACGTGCGTGGGCGGGCCCAGCACGTGTCAGTGTCAGACCACGGCCGACTGCGCCGGGCTGGAGGACGGCAACGCGTGCAACGGCAAGCTGGTCTGCGTATCGAGCGCCTGCGTGCTCGACCCCACCACGATCGTGACGTGCGCCGCGTCGAGCGATCCCTGCCAGGTCAACAGCTGCAACCCCACCAGCGGCGCCTGCACCGCCCAACCGGCGGCAAACGGCCTCGCCTGCACCGACGGGAGCGCCTGCACACAGTCCGACACCTGCCAGGCGGGCGTCTGCGCGGGAGCGAACCCCGTGCAGTGCACGGCGCTGGACCAGTGCCACACGGCGGGTGTGTGCAACCCCACTACCGGCGTCTGCTCCAACCCGAACAAGGTCAACGGCAGCGCCTGCGGTGACGGCAACGCCTGCACCCAGACCGACACCTGCCAGAGCGGGACGTGCGTGGGCGCCAACCCGGTGGCGTGTGCCGCGCTGGATCAGTGTCACGACGTGGGCACCTGCGACCCGTCTACGGGGCAGTGCTCGAACCCCGCCAAGGCCAACGGCGGCGCCTGCAGCGACGGCAACGCCTGCACCCAGTCCGACACGTGCCAGGCCGGGACGTGCGTGGGCGGCGTCCCCATCACCTGCACCGCCATCGGGCAGTGCTACGACGCGGGCACGTGCAACCCGGCGACGGGCATCTGCTCGAACCCCCCGAAGGCCAACGGCAGCGCCTGCGGTGACGGCAACGCCTGCACCCAGACCGACACGTGCCAGGGCGGCACCTGTACGGGCGCGAACCCGGTCACTTGTAGCGCCCTCAGCCAGTGTCACGACGTGGGCACCTGCAACCCCTCCACGGGGCAGTGCTCGAACCCCGCCAAGGCCAACGGCAGCGGCTGCAGCGACGGCAACGCGTGCACTCAGTCCGACACCTGCCAGAGCGGCAGCTGCACCGGCGGGAACACCGTGACCTGTAGTGCCCAGTCCCAGTGTCACAACGCGGGCACCTGCGACCCGTCCACCGGACAGTGCTCGAACCCCACCAAGACCAATGGCAGCGGGTGCAACGACGGCAACGCCTGCACACAAACCGACACCTGCCAGAGCGGCAGCTGCACCGGCGGGAACACGGTGACCTGTGGTGCCCAGTCCCAGTGTCACACCGCGGGCACCTGCGACCCGGCCACCGGGCAGTGCTCCAACCCCACCAAGACCAAGGGCAGCGGCTGCAACGACGGCAACGCCTGCACCCAGTCCGA
>SXON01000129.1 GCA_005778355.1 Pseudomonadota bacterium
GCCGTCATGCGGCACTCGGTGTACCGGTAGGCGGCGGCGGTGTCGCCGTCGACGCTGCCGAAGTTGCCCTGGCCGTCGACCAGCAAATAGCGGAGGTTCCAGGGCTGGGCCATGCGCACGAGCGCGTCGTAGACGGCGCTGTCGCCGTGGGGGTGGTACTTCTTGAGCACCTCGCCGACCACGCCGGCGCACTTGCTGTAACGACGGTTGCTGAGCAGGCCCTCGCGGAACATCGCGGAGAGGATGCGACGGTGCACCGGCTTGAGCCCGTCCCGCACGTCGGGGAGGGCGCGGCCGATGATGACCGACATGGAATAATCAAGGTAAGACGAGCGCATCTCGTCTTCGATCTGCACCTTGACGAGGTTGCGGGCGATGGGGTCCATCTGGCAGGGTCCGGAAGCCCTGGCATCTAACCCGCCGGGGCCGTCGAATGGCCGTTGCGCTCGCGCGTAGCTACTGACTCCCCATGAAACCACTCCACGCCGCGCTCTCGTTTGCTGGCCTGGGTGCTGCCCTCGTCGCGGGCGCCACCGCCTACGTGCTCACGCTGGAGCCTGCCGGGCAGATCGAGGGCAGCGTCGCGCCGCCGGCGCTCACCGGCGCCGTGTCGGCGCCGCGCCTGTCGATGCCGCGCGAGCAACCCTGCCTCTCGGGCCCGAGCGACGTCGAGGAGGGCGAGGAGATGGGCATGGCCGCCTCGGCCGGCCTCGACGCCGACCAGGTGCAGTCGACGATGCGCGGTTTCTTGCCGAAGGCCCTCGACTGTTTCCGCGACGCACCTTCCGGCACGCTCAGCGTGGAGCTCAACGTGGCCTGCTCGGGCCGGGTGACCAGCGCCCAGGTGCTCGACGATGGCGGTCTCGACGATGGCGTGGCCCGCTGCGTGACGGAGCGCCTGGCCTACGCGCCCTTCCCGGCGCACGACATGCCCGACGGCTTCTCGTTCGAGTACCCGATCCGGTACACGGCGCCGTAGTCGGCCGCGTCGACATCGACCGTAGTGTACGTTACAAAAAAGCGTGATTCGAGCATAATCTAGTTGCGTCGGGGGGGGGGGGTCCGAGGTAATCCCGGGATCGGAGGCTACAATGACCACTGTCCCGCTGCCCTGGAGCACCGTCCATTGCCACAAGTACCCGGAGAACTCGGGCAAGTTCGTGCCGCGCACGCCGTGGATGAGCGCGAGCCGGGTGCAGTTCGTGAAGGCGGTCTTCGAGGTGGCGGCGATGATGACCAACGGGCGCGTGAAGTTCGCGTACCAGACGGCCGACGTGGAGTCGGCGCCGGACACTGCGGTGGCGGTGGGGGGCGCGCCAACGGCCGACGGCATCCAGCGGGTGCAACGCACGGACATCAGCAGCGCCGTGGCCAACAAGGCGCTGATCCGCTTCGAGTTCTGGGCGTGGAACAGCAGCACCGACGACACCCTGGCCTGCCTGGCGGCGGGGGGGCACGTGGAGATCTTCGAGTGCTAACACTCGTGCTGCCGCTCTTGGTTGCGTGCGACCCCGAGCGCGCGTGCCGGTGCGGCGAGCACGAGGAGGATGGCGACACCGGGGGCCAGGGCGAGGTCACGCACTGGGTCGACACCGCCGAGACGGGCGGTTGCCCGGACGGGGAGGTCTGCGAGGTGTCGGCGGCGGAGTTGGAGACGACGCTGTACCTCACCGCGTACAGCCACTATGACAGGTCACGCGCTGCGGGTAGCGGCGCCACAGTGGCCATGACCGACGGTTGCGACCTTTTCGTGTTCGACGAGGCGCCGACCCGGTGGACGCCCTTCACGTCGGCGAGCTTGGCTCACTACGAGCGGGAGAGTGATGACACGTACTGCCAGAAAGACCTGTACGGCATGGGGAACGCCGGCCGCTACGGCAGCGTGATCTACTTTCTAGACGAGGCGACCGGCGGCATTGAGGGATCGTTCCAGGTGTACGACCACGCCGAGGGCGACGTCATCGCCCGGCTGCCCTACCGTTCCTGGATCAGCGACGCATGGAGCGCGGACTACGATGGCGACGGCGCCGCTGAACTCGTGCTCGCAGACGGGGATACCAACGAGTACACCGGCATCGTGGATCTCGGGGTCGTCAACGTGTACGACGGCAACGCTCGGGGTGACCTCGGCGAAGCCGATCTCGTGGCCGCCATCGAGCCCACCGGGGCGTTCAGCGCCGGCGGCGAGGATTGCGACTACCTGGGCCACGAGGTTGACCTGTGGCGCGTCGATGACGTCGATGGCGACGGCGTCGCTGATCTCGGGCTCCACGGATCGTGCGGCGACGACAACGAGCTCGTCACCCTCTTCTGGAGCGGCCTGCCCACCGGGGGCGAGCCTGCTGCCTCCGCCGACGCGGCTGGGCTGGGGATGAGGGTGAGCAACGCCGCCGATTGGGACGGCGACGGCTCGTCCGATCTCGCCGTGGTCGAGTCCAGCGACGCGGGTTGCAGTGTGCACGTCATTCCCGCGCCGGGAGGCTCGTCGCTCGACCCTGCGGCCGCGCTCTTCTCGGTGGCGGCCGACGAAACGACGTGCCTCTCGCCGGTCGCCTACCTGTCGCCCGTCGGCGACCCCGCCCTGGGCGCCGAGCTGGTGTTCGAGGTGACCGCGGCGTTCGAAGGCGCCGTGGGCTACGCCGCGTACCTACCCTCGCTCACGTCCCGGGAGGGGTCGGTCGAACTCGCCGGGGACACGCCCCGGCTGGTGCAGGAATTCGGAGAATCCTCGGCGCGCCGTACGCTCGTCCCAGGAACGGTGATGCCCTCGGCGGACGGCCCCGAGCTCGGCTACCTCGTTGCCTTCGCTGATCGGTTGGAGTGCGAGGAGCCGTTGGATGCGCGGCTAGTTTTCTGGGACGGCTCTGGCCTCACCACCACCGAGGGGCGCTGACCAACCCCATGCCGGCGTACGCTTCCACCTCGCTCGCGGACACCTTGCCAGTGGCGTTCGACGCGCCGGTGGAGTTGTTCGACCTCGAGGCCGTGACCATCCCGGGAACATCCACCTGGTGCTTCCTCGTCGACGACGGGGAGGCCGACCCCGTGGTCTCGGTGGAGCGCGTGCGCGAGCGAGGTACGGAGATCGCGGTGGCCCGCACGACTCTTGCCGGAGCTGGGGACTCGGCCCTGCCGTGGACGGTGGTGACCGACCGCGACGAAGCGCTTGCCGCGTGGGTGGACGCGGGCGGGGATGACAAAGCGGACGGCGTGGCGGATCATTGGCACTGCTACGCCCATGGCCTGCACTGGTTCGCGCTGTCCGTTTCGCACGGGACGGACGGGATCGGAGTGGCGCTGGTTGCGTTCTCCCGGGACTTTGGCGTGGGCCACAAGTGCCTCATCGTGTATGCGCAGGGCGACGCGGTTGGCGATGATGTCCGTCTGCCGGACGGGACGGGCTTCGACGACAACGGCGCCTCGACCAACGACCTCTGCATGGTGGAGACGAGCACTGGGGTCGCGATCCTCCTCTGGGCGCACCAGGGCGCGGAGGACCCCGACGTGTACGTCGTGGTGCACATCAAGGAGGAGGGCGGCGCGCTGGTACGGTCGCTCAGCGCCTTCCCCGCCGCCACGGACGCCCCCTCCGGCCGAGGCAACATCCCTCTCGCCAACGGGGCCTCGCTCCGCTACCTCCCCGACGACTTCCCGCCGTACGTGTTGCTGGCGCCCGAGACCCTGCAGCCTGGCGCCGCGTCGCGCGTGTACCGCGTGCCGCTGCGGCTCGACGACGGCTGGATGCTCGACCCGGTGGAAAGGGTCCCCGCGGCAAGCTCCGCGATCACCGTGGGCGACGCGATGTGCACCGAGGTGGACATGGGTGGGGGCTACCTCGCCCGCGCGTGGCGACGCCTCCCCGGCGTCCTGGCCGGGGGCGAGTCCGGCGGGAGCGGGGCCGGCGACATCTACCTGGAGATCGTCCCCCCGGCGGGCGAACCCGTTGCCTGGCTGGTCGCCCGCGACGCGAACCGGCCGCACCTGGCTTTCGTGTCCGGCGTGCTGGTGATCGGTATCGACAGCGTCAGCCACGGCTGCCAGCTGCTCTACGCTCGCCCGCAGCTCCCAGGGCCGCCCCTGGTCGCCGAGCATCCGTTCGGCCTCGGGTCCACCCTTCTCGGCGTCGACCGGGAGACTCGGGTGCCCCTGTCGGTCGACGAGCGCCTCTGGCGCTGGGCCTTCGACCCGAGGCGCTTCCAGTGGCGCTGGCCCTGGCCCATGCCCTGAGCGCGAGCGCCGTCCCAGGGATAAACGGCGGGAATGCTCCTCCTCCCCTTCCTCCTCGCCTGCGTGCCCAAGAAAGACTTCGACGCCCTCGCCGCCGAGCTGGCCAGCGAGAAGGCGGCCCACGCCGACACCGCCGCGAAGAAGGCCGGTGTCGAGGCCGACCTCGCCGCGGAGCTGGAGAATCTCGCGGCGCTGCGGGAGAAGGAGGCCCGCCTCGCGGCCGATCTCGACGCGGCGCGCAAGGCCCTCGACGGGGAACGTTCCGCGTGGATCGAGGAGAAGGCAGCGTTGATGGGCGACCGCGCCCGGCTCAAGTCGAGCGTGGCCGAGATGGAGGGGGCGCTGCGCGAGGCCGCCGAGCGACGCGCCCAGGCCGAGGCCCGGGTGGCCCAGTTCCGCGAGCTGCTGGCGAAGTTCCAGAAGCTCATCGACGCCGGGCAGCTTCGGGTCAAGATCGTCGACGGGCGCATGGTGGTGGAGCTGGCCACCGACATCCTGTTCGCCAGCGGCAAGGCCGACCTCTCCGAGGCGGGGAAGGCCTCGCTCGCGCAGGTGGGGGCGGTGCTCGCCAGCCTCAGCGATCGGAGCTTCCAGGTGGAGGGGCACACCGACAACGTGCCGATTCAAACCGACAAGTTTCCCTCGAACTGGGAGCTCGCCAGCGCCCGGTCGATCGTGGTGGTCAAGACGCTGGTGGCCGCCGGCGTGCCGGCCAACCGCATGAGCGCCGCGAGCTTCGCCGACACGCACCCGGTGGCCGACAACACCAGCGTGGACGGCCGCGCGAGCAACCGGCGCATCGAGATTGTACTCGTGCCCGACCTGTCGCAGTTGCCGGGCTTTGAGGAGCTCAAAGCCGTCGCCAAGTAACCAGCGGGTTGACTCTCCCTGCGCCGGTGCCTACCCGCTCGCGCCGGAGACTCTCACATGGCCGATACCCTTCCTTTCCAGGCCGAGGTCAAGCAGCTGCTCGACCTCGTGGTCCACAGCCTCTACTCCGACCGCGAGATCTTCCTCCGGGAGTTGATCTCCAACGCGTCCGACGCCATCGACCGCGCCCGCTTGCTCGGGCTCACCCGCACCGACCTGGTGGCCGCCGAGGGCGATCCCGCCATCGAGATCGAGGTCGATCGCGCCCGCGGCGTGCTGGTGATCCGCGACACCGGCCTCGGCATGACGCGCGACCAAGCCGTCGAGCACCTCGGGACGATCGCCCGCTCCGGCACCA
>SXON01000130.1 GCA_005778355.1 Pseudomonadota bacterium
CTGGACCGACAAGCCGCTTGATCTACGCCGCGAGGCTCTCGACCGGCTGCTCGAAAGGATCACCCTGGATGAGGGCGGCGTCCACGTCCAGTACGCGGTCAAGGACGAGCCACCGTTTCGTCACCAAGCACCCCCCGGCCCCCCATACGCCCCCATGTCATTCCGCGAGCCGTCCGGGTCGTCGTAGCCACTCGCCGGGTCGCCCGCGTCGATGCAGGGTGAGAAGCCCGTATCCAGCGAGAAGTCCGCGCTCGATGGGTTGCTGAACCAGGGATCGGACTCGATGTTGTCGGTCTGGGTGCCGCCGCTCGAGACCACCTTGAAGTTGTACTCCTCGTGCCCGTAGCTGTCGTTGTAGGACAGTGTCGTGGTGCCACCGTAGGCGTACACGCCCTTTGAGTCCGGGTTGTAGAGGATGTTGTTCACGAAGGTGACGCCCTCGTAGAGGTACACGGCGCCGTCGCCCACGGTGGTATTGCCGTACCACACGTTGTTGTACACCCAGTGGCGGGCGCCGTTCGGGTAGAGTTGGGCGATGACGGCGTTGCTGGTGGCGGCGTTGTCGTAGAAGAGGTTGTTGGCGATCTCCGCGTCGCCGTAGGCCACGTTGATCACCAGGCCGCCGTAGGTCTGGCCGGAGGGGACGGCGCTTCCGTGGAACTTCGAGTGGGTCAGCGATAGGCTCCCGTCCACCGCCTCGATCACCCAGTGGGTGAGCTGGTTGTCGGCGAAGTCGGTGTCGGAGATGTTCACGGTGCAGTCGGAGAAGATCAGTCCGCCGACGCCGGGCCCGGTCGCCCTCGCCCCGTCGACCACCACGTTCTCGATGGTGACGGTGCTGTCCTCCGCCAGCATGATCGCGGGCTCGCCGCTATCGGACTCGTTGCCGGTCAGCGAGATGTCGGAGAGCACGAGATCGGAGTCGTCGAGCACCAGCGCGGTGTGGCCGTCGCCGTCGATCCACACGTCGTCCCTCGACTCGCCGGTGATGGTCAGCTCCAGCCGGGAAATCTCCACGTACTCGTAGGTGCCAGCGCACACGTAGATCACGTCGCCATCGACGGCGTCATCGACCGCGTCCTGGATCTCGGAGTACGGCGCACCTCCGGTCGCGCAGACGGTGTAGTCGGCGTCGGTGTCGGTGTCGGTGTCGGCGTCGCTGTCCGCGTCCGCGTCACTGTCCGCATCCGCGTCGCCGTCCGTGTCCGCGTCGCCATCCGCGTCGGTGTCGCTGTCGCTGTCGGCGTCCGCGTCGGCGCTGTCGCCGGAGTCGGCCGAGGCGCTGTCCTCGTCGGCCACGCAAGCGCCATCCTCCTCGTGGGTGCCCTCGCCGCAGGGGAGGGCTTCTTGCACGATGCACGCGAATAGGGCGAGGAACATGGGACCGCCGTGGACGGTGGCAGCCTACCACGTCGCGAGCTTCGTGAGCACCGAAGGGCTGGTCAGCCGCCGCAGGGCTCGAAGCCGTCGTGGTCCTCGATGCGCTCGCAGGCGTAGTAGCGGAGCGTGTAGCCAAGGATGCGGGTTTCCTCCGAGACGTCCCACTCGTAGGCGGTGAGCCAGGAGGTCAGCCACCAGGCCTGCACCCCGTAGGCGCCGTCGACCGTCGCGTCGCACGTTACATCGGGATCGTCCTCGCACGGGACATGACCTGGTACTACGCCGTGCGAGGCCTCGTGCATCAGGAAGCTGGCGTGGGCCAACGCGGTGAGCGCGTCGGTAGCGCTGCCTCCTTCTTCCCAGTCGGCATCCCCGACGTCGCCGACGACGAGCGTGCCGTCGCCGTACGCCATCCAGGCGCCCGAGTCGCGCGTGATCCATGGGTCGTACCGAGTGGAGACTATCATCTCGCCGAGGAGATCGAACCAAGCATGGGCGACGTCGTCGCCGCGCCGTTCTCCGGCCAGGTCTCCGCGGAGAAACGCGGCCAGCGATGGTGGTGCGTCAGCGGCGAGCCACTCCGTCTCTGACCCCAGGCCGGGCGTAGATGCGACGATCGCACCCGCGAGAACAAGTTCCGCGCGCGTGGCGGGAGCCTTGAATTGGTGAGCGATCTCGCCGAAGGACGCCCAGTCTAGGCCGAGGCGTGTCTGCACGATTTCTCGACAATCAGCCGAGACATATGCGAGCGAGTCGGAGTCCGCGTCGGCGAGGGCGAGCACTCGTTCGTGACCACCGGCGGCGCATTCGGCGAGAAAACGTGGCCAGGAGTCCACCGCGGCCGACGCTTCCACTCCGGGCGCGCACCCGCAGGCCAATAGGGCTATCGCACACGCATGCGACAGCTCTACTCCGGTTGGAGAGCGATGGTGCGGTTGCCGCACAGCGGGGCCCCTCGGTACGTGATGGAATCGAGGACCAGCGTTCTCATGTCATCGGCGGTACCGATGACACTCGCTTCGACCGTGAGTTCACCGATGGTCGCCCGGATCGCGCGCTCACTGATCAGGTCCGTCACCGGGAGCTGCGCTACGACGTCTGGCATCCCGTACGGTTCAATTGTGATGGACCGACCCGAGCCGGGTCCGGTGCGGAGCACTATTCGCTGATCCCAATCCAAGCCACAGTCGAGGTCCGAGAGGCTAAAGCTTGCCCCGGCTCGGAGATCCACGCGTTCCGCGGCGCCGGTCTGGTCGCAGTCCCACTCCAGGTCGGCATGGAGGCCTTCGGTCGGGAGCGACGACACCCGCTCGACGACAAAGGGCGCGGATCCGGCGACGTCATCTGCGAGGCACTCACTAGGCGCTACCCCTGCGGCGCTCAGCGGGATGAAGCGACCATTGGGGCTGATAAGCTCATCGTCGGCTGTGATCCGGAGCGAGCGAGTTGGTCCGGCCTGCATTCGCACCTCGGCGTCCATGTCTGCGTCGAGAAGCCGGGCGGAAATGATCGACGCGTCGGCCGTGAGTTGCGCGGTCCCCGCCACTTGAACGGGACGGAGGAGGTAGCTTGCAAGGCCGTCGCCGTTCTTGTCGTGCCTCGCAGTTGGGAGGAGCAAGAAACGCCCTCGTCCGGCGTCGCATCGTGCGCGAGCAGAGGTACGGTCCAGGCGACCCTCGACGGTTGTCCGGCAGAAGGCAACGTAGTCCGAGTAGTCGGTGCACTCCTCTGCCACACCGCGCTCATAGTCCATGATCTCTACGTAGATCGCGCGCCAGCGACACAGGGGATAGCAGGCATTCAGGTCGCCAATCTCCGCGTCCGTGTCCCCCTTCGCGCGCCATGTGGCGATTTCCTCTCCCGTCCCCGACGGGAATCCGGTGGACTCTGCGGTCAGCCAGCCCGAGTAGTAGTTTCCGCGGTTGGGGTAATGGTGATCCCTGCCGTTGTCGACAGCGCTCACGTCCGACTCGTCGATGCCGACGACTCGGAGCGGGTCGCTTGGCATCACAGCGTTGTTGAAGCCTCGCACTTCGAACTCCGCGATCGAGACGCCGCCAAAGCTAAGGACGTTGCTGCCATCGTCGTTCGTCGCTCGCGTGGCGCAGAACCGAAGCCAGTCAGTCGATGGGTAGGAGGTGTTGTAGCCTTGCGGCCATGAGCGAAGCGTAACCCATGCTACGTTGTCGTGTTCCTGGTCCATGAGGATGCAGTCGTCGTTCGAGCCCTCGTCGATCGGTTCGATTAGCTCCGACGTTGAGACCTCACCTTCCTCCTCGTAGCCCTCCTTGTACTCGGTGGCATTCCAGTCGGACTCACATCCAATGGACGTGAGCGCGAGCGCCACGGTCAGGCGTCGCCCCTCTATCCGACACACTGTCCGTTGTGAGAGGACCGGCGACCCGCTGCGACTGCGACTGCCCACCGCTACAACGCAGACTCTGGCTCGACCAGCAGCGTTGCCCTGCAGATCTCCACGCGCACCCCGCTGTTGTTTGCGGCCTGCACGCCGAACTGCACCCACGGCTTGGGCGTGCCGAGCGCCATCAGATCGATGTAGGTGGACCCGAAGTCGCTGCCCACCGTGGTGCGGTATCCCGCCACGAGGTTGACGTCGGAGTCCCAGGATATCCCGTCGTTGGACCAGCGGATCGCGGGCCGGATTTTGCAGTTCGCCGAGGTCTCCTCGAGCTCCGTGGACACCCGCACCTTCAGCAACCCAGCGCTGGACATGGGCTGGCTCAGCGCGTGCCACGTGGGATTGGTGGTGCCATCGGTCCACACCGGCTCCGGACCGAAGAGCCACGACCCGGCGGTGCGACGAAGCGTCGCGTTCGCCTCGTGGGAAAGCGTTCCCACGATGAGCGCCGTGACGACGGCGACCGTGGGAAAAATGGACCTCAAACCCTTCAACATGGCACGCCTCGTTGCGTGCCACCAGAGTAAGCGACGGCTCCCCCCCCCCTGTCAACCCTGTTTCTTCGGGAAAGAGCATTGTCCAAAAGCAACAATAGCCCCGCGTACCCGGCCAGACGCTCCTCCGGGCGGGAGAGATCAACACCCCTCACGCCCCCTTGGAGTCCGCCGACGCCAGAGCGCCAGCGCGCTAACCACCGCCGCCAAGCCTGCCCCAGGCCCCGCGTTGCACGAGAGCCCCCCGTAGAGCCCGCCCACGCGATCGACATCGCCGGAGTCGGTGGGATCCGGGTCGACGCCGGAGTCGGTGTCGCCACTGTCGCCGGAGTCCCCGGAGTCCCCGGTGTCGCCGGTGTCGGGCGGGTCGCCGTCGAAGCCGTCGCAATCGTTGTCGATACCGTCGCCGGGCACCTCGGTGGCGGCGGGGTTCACGGTGTCGACGGTGTCGTCGCAGTCGTCGCCGTTGTCGACGAAGCCCTCGATGTCCTCGCAGGTGACAAAGCCGGTGCTGGGGTCGCCGTAGCCGTCGTCGTCACCGTCGATGTAGATCGAGTGACCGTCGACGGGGTTCTCGTCGCTGTAGCCGTCGCAGTCGTTGTCGGCCTCGTCGCAGACTTCCTCCGCGCCCGGGTTGGCGGCGCTCGAGCCGTCGTCGCAATCGTCGCACGCCACGTAGCCATCGCCGTCGTTGTCGTCGGAGCCCACGTAGCCGTCGCAATTGTAGTCGTTCGGGTCGTCGCAAACGTCCTCGGCACCCGGGTTGTAGGCCGAGCTGTTGTCGTCGCAGTCGGCGGCGGGGTCGCTGGCGGCGGCCTCGGCCACGTCGTCGCAGTCCTCGTCGGTACTCTCGACGGTGTCGCTGTCGGAGCGGTACTCGTCGAGGTCGGCGTCGGCGTAGCAGCTCTCTCCGCCGTCGCAGTCCTGGTCGATCTCGTCGCCCACCACCTCGGTGGCCGCGGGGTACACGCTCGCGTCGTTGTCGTCGCAGTCGTCGCTCGGGTCGCCGCGCTCGCCCTCGCCGCTGTCGAGGCAGTCGGTGTCGGTGCTGTGTACGCTGGTGCTGGTGTCGGGGCGGTAGCCGTCGTCGTCGACGTCGACGTAGCAGGTTTCTTCCCCGTCGCAGTCCTGGTCGACGCCGTCGCCGGCCGTCTCGGCGGCCGCCGGGTTCACCGTGGCGTTGCCGTCGTCGCACTCCTCGCAGGCGGCGTAGCCGTCGCCATCGGCGTCGTCGTAGCCCACGGAGCCGTCGCAATTGTAGTCATTGGCGTCGGTGCAGTCGGTCTCGGTGGCAGCTGGGTTGTAGGCGGGGTCGGTGTCGTCGCAATCGCCGTCGTCGTCTCCGGTCGAGCCCTCGTTGGCGTCGTCGCAATCGAGGTCGCTCGACTCGATCGTGCCCGGCTCGTCGTCGAGGTAGCCGTCGTCGTCCTCGTCGAGGAAGCAGGTCTCGGTGCCGTCGCAGTCGGCGTCGATGGCGTCGCCGGTGGTCTCGGCCGCCCCTGGGTTCACCGTCGCGTCGCCGTCGTCGCAATCGTCGCTTGGCTGGGAATCGCTGGCCTCGCCGCTGTCGGTGCAGTCGTCGTCTGCCGAGCTCGCGGTGTCGGCGGTGCGGTAGCCGTCGTCGTCCACGTCGGCGTAGCAGCTCTCGGTGCCGTCACAGTCCTGGTCGACCTCGTCGCCGGTGCCCTCCGTGGCCGCCGGGTTGACCGTTCCATCGTCGTCGTCGCAGTCGCCCGCGGGCTCGCTGGTCAGGGCCTCGCCCGCGTCGGTGCAGTCCGCGTCGGCGCTCGCGACGCTCTCGCCGGTCCGGTAGCCGTCGTCGTCGTTGTCGGCGTAGCAGGCCTCGCTGCCGTCGCAGTCACTGTCAACGCCGTCGCCCGGGGTCTCGGTGGCCCCGGGGTAGGCGCTGGCGTTGCCGGTGGCGCAATCGGTGGACAGCGTCGATTCACCGGCGTCGTCGCAGTCCGTGTCGGCGGAGGCGGCCGTGGCGGTGCCCCCGAAGCCGTCGCCGTCGGCATCGACGTAGCAGCGCTCGGCACCGTCGCAGTTCTGGTCGACCTCGTCGCCGGCCGTCTCGGCGGCCGAGGGGTTCACGCTCGCGTTGGTGTCGTCACAATCGTCGCTGGCCGAGTCCTCGCCCGCGTCGGTGCAGTCGGCGTCGGACGTGGCAACCGTGGTGCTCCCGCCGCTCCCATCGCCGTCGTTGTCGGCGTAGCAGCTCTCGGCGCCGTCGCAGTCGCTGTCGAGGCCGTCGCCCACCACCTCGGCGGCACCGGGGTTGACACTGGCATCGCCGTCGTCGCAATCGCCGTCGGGGTCGGTGGCGCCGTTCTCCCCGGCGTCGTCGCAGTCGAGGTCGAGCGAGGCCACTGTGTCGTCGCCGGCGTAGCCGTCGGCGTCGGCGTCGGCGTAGCAAGACTCCTCGTCGTCGCAGTCCTGGTCGACCTCGTCGCCGGTGGTCTCGCTGGCGCCGGGGTTCACGCTGGCGTCGGTGTCGTCGCAGTCCACGGTCGCGGTGGACGGCGCCTCGCCCGCGTCGTCGCAATCCTCGTCGGCGCTCGCGACGGTGCTGGCGCTCCGGTAGCCGTCGCCGTCGGCATCGGCGTAGCACACCTCGGTGCCGTCGCAATCCTGGTCGACCTCGTCGCCGGTGGTCTCGCTGGCGGCGGGCGACACCGCGGCGTCGCCGTCGTCACAGTCGCCGCTCGGGTCGGTCGACAGCGCCTCGCCGGCATCGGTGCAGTCGCTGTCGATCGAGCTGACCGTGCTGGTGGTTCGGTAGCCGTCGCCGTCCTGGTCGGCGTAGCAGCTCTCCATCCCGTTGCAGTCCGCGTCGATGCCGTCGGCCGGGGTGTCGGTGGCGCCGGGGTAGATGCTGCCGTTGGTCTCGTCGCAGTCGGTCGTGGGGCTCGTGTCGCTGCCCTCGCCGAGGTCCGCGCAGTCGGTGTCGGCGCTCAGCACGGTGTCGCCGGTGGTGTCGAGGTAGCCGTCGTCGTCGTCGTCGTCGTAGCAGGTCTCGGCGCCGTCGCAGTCCTGGTCGACCTCGTCGCCGGTCGACTCGGTGGCGGCGGGACTCACCGAGGCGTCGCTGTCGTCACAGTCGCTGGTGAGCGTGCTGGTTGAGCCCTCGCCGAGGTCGGCGCAGTCGGTGTCGGCGCTCAGCACGGTGTCGCCGGTGGTGTCGAGGTAGCCGTCGTCGTCGTCGTCGTCGTAGCAGGTCTCGGCGCCGTCGCAGTTGGCATCGACGCCGTCGCCCACCGTCTCACTCGCGGCCGGGTTGACGCTGGCATTGCCATCGTCGCAGTCCTCGTCGCCCTCGCCGCCTACGAGGTAGCCGTCGGCGTCGGCGTCGGCATAGCCGAGGTACACGTACACCTTGCCGTAGCCGCTCGAATCCGCGTAGTCGGCCACGGCAAGATCGGCGTGGCCGTCGCCGTTGACGTCGGCGCCGGCGAGCGCGTTGCCGTAGTCGTTGCCGCTCGACGAGGAGAAGCTGTTGACGGCGGTGGTGCCCACGCCCGCCGCGCTGCCCGCGTAAACGTAGGCGGTCTGCGCGTTGATTGCGCCGCAGGCCACGTCGTCGTAGCCATCGTTGTCGGTGTCGCCGACGATGCTGACACTCGTGCCGAAGCTCGTGTCGGACTCGGTGAGCGTGGTCGCCGCAGTGGCGGACACGCCGCTCGCGGAGCCGTGGTGTACCCAGGCCTCGGCGCTGGCGGCGTACTGGCCGATGATGACGTCGTCGTAGCCGTCGCCGTTGACGTCGCCCCCGCCATCGACGGCGTAACCAAAGATGTCGGCTGCTGCCGCGCCGTCTATCTCGGTGGTGGCGGTTGACGACACCCCCGAGCTGCTGCCGTGGTGCACCTCGACGCGCCCCTGGTAGCTCTCGCTGTCGCTGTAGTAGGGCGCGCCGATGATCACGTCGTCGTAGCCGTCGTTGTCGACGTCGCCCGCGTAGGCCAGCGCCTGGCCGAAGTAGGCCCCGCTGTCGGGACCATCGAAGGTCGAAGAGCTGCTGCTGATGCCGGTGCTACTGCCGCGGTACACGTAGATCCGCCCCTTGGCCGAGGAGTGGCCCGGCGAGCCGACCACCAGGTCGTCGTAACCGTCGTTATGCACGTCGCCGTCGAGGGCGAGGGCCTGGCCGTAGCGTGAGGTGACGTTGCCCGAGAGCGAGGTGGTGGACGTGGTGCTCACGCCGCTGGCGGAGCCGTGGAACACGCGCACGTAGCCGTTGTAGGTGCAGGAGAGCGCCACGTCGTCGTAACCATCGCCGTTGGCGTCGCCGCCGCCCGCCACGAACCTCCCGCATAGATAGGCGCTCGACACCGAGAGGGTGCTCGTGGCGGTGGTGGACAGGCCCGAGGCGCTGCCGTGGAACACGTAGGCGCGACCGGCGAGGGAGGAGGCGTAGGGCGAGCCGACGATGAGGTCGTCGTAGCCGTCGTTGTCGACGTCGCCCGCGCTCGACAGCGCGTAGCCGAACTGGCTGCTCGTGGAGGCGCCGGTCAGCGTTGCGCTCGCGGTGCTGAGCACCGGGTCGACCTCCACAGGGTAGGCCGCGTCGCGGTCGTCGACGAGCACGCGGAGGCCCTCGGGGCCAAGCTGGAAGTGCGAGGGGAGGGGACGCCCGGTGGCGTCGAAGGCGGCGAGGCCCTGGTAGTCGTAGAGCCGACCGTCGCCATCGATGAGCTGCACGGCATCGGCCTGGACGTCGATGACGTCGAGGTTGTCGAGGCGTAGCTCAAAGGACAGCGGGCCAGTCCCCGGCGGTGGAGCGTCGATCGTCCAGCCGTGCTCCAGGCCATCGGGCTGGCCGGCCCACCACTCCGTCACGCCCGCGTGGTCGTACTCCAGCCGTGGAATGGGTCGACCGGCGGGATCGACGAGGCCGGGGAGGGATTGGCCGAGGGCAGGGGCGACGGCGGCCACGGGGAGCGCGTCGTCGTGGCGACCCCAGGCCGCGAGGCCGAGGCCGCTGTCACCGAGGGACAAGCCCACGCTATCGAACTCGGCGTGCATGCCCATCGCCGGGAAGGTGGCGACGTAGGCGCCGTCGCGCTCGACGATCTCGTGCTCGGCGGCGGCAAAGCTCGGGGCGGTTACGACGCGCCAGTGATCGGGTGCCTCGGGGGACGCGGGCGACCCGCAAGCAAACAACCACAGGACCAGAGGCAAGAGGCGCATCCAACCATCGTACCGCAGGCGCGTCGGTCTTCGCCCTGGGGATCAGGGAAAGCCGGGTGAGAGCTAGCGGATATCGATGGGGATGCGACGCAGCTCGGTGACGCTCGCGTCGCGCCGCGCGCGCACCACCAGCGCACCGGCGCCGGCGAGGCCCTTGGCGTTGGGCGTGAGCGTGCCCGTCCACTCCCGCTTGTCGCCGGCGCGGAGGCGATCGTCGTGGGTGGTGCGCCAGGGCGGGGTGCTGTCGACCGTGCGCGAGAGGGAGAAGCCCTGCGGGGGCGCGAGCTCCTTCCCGGCCGCGTCGAGCAAGACCACCTCGATGGCGTACTTCTTGAAGGGGTTGCCGGTCGGCACGCTGTGGCCGGCGCCGCTGTTGAGCAGGGTGACGGTGACCGGCACCGCCTGCCCGCGCTGGAGCGAGGCGCCAGGGAGCGTGACCAGGGTGGTGAGCGCGCGATCGAGGCCGGTGGCCGACACGTGCGCATTGACCGTGCCCTTCACGCCAGGCTGTGACACCCCGGCCACGGGCGCCATGTGACAGTCGAGACAATCGACGCCTGCCTTGGCGTAGGCGCTGGCTTCCCACTCGCCGTAGGTGTCGTAGAAGGGGCGATCCGCCTCGGGCCAACTCAACTGGTGGCAAGTGGCACAGAGCGCGCTGGAGGACAACTCTTCGGACTTCACCAGCGGGTGGGGCGCGTTGTCGCTCGCGTAGGTGCCGAGCACCTTGCCCTCGCGCACGTGGCAGGCCACGCAGCTCACGCCCTCGCTCATCAAGGTGGCGTCGAAGCTCGCGTTGGCCTCGAGACGCGGTCGCGACAGGTCGCCGTCGATGTAGCCGTTGGCGAGCCGGTCGTGCTGCGCCGCCACCGGCAGGTGGCAGGAGAGGCAGGTGGTGGAGTTGCCGGCCGAGCGAAGCGCCGCCTGGTAGAGCGGGTCGGCCCAGGCCACCGCGTGGGCGCTGGTTTCCCAGGTGTCGTGGGCCGTCCAGTGGCAGGCGTTGCAGGACTGCGCCGAGAGCGAGGCCACGCCCGGCGGGAGGCTATCGATCACCACCGGGAGACCGGCGGGGAACAAGCTAGGCGCTGGCTCGGCGGGTGGCACCGGCGCGGGCTCGGTGACGACGGCCGGCACGGGGACCGGCACGTCGGCTTCGACGGCCTTCTTGCCGCGCGCCACGGCGATACCGATGCCGAGCAAGGGGAGGGTGGCGGCGAGGAGGATCCGGGGGAGGGTCATCGCGGGCTACCAGAGCACCGGGTTGGTCGTCGCCCCCTCACGCCGCGCTTTGCGCGCGGCTCCGGGGGCGGGGTCGTCGCCCTACCCGGCTTGTCGCCGGGTGCGCTCGCAGCGCTCGCGCCGGGCGTCTCCCGGCTCCGACCAACCCGGGTGCTCACCAGAGCACCGGGTTGGTCGTCGCCCCCCACCACTTCCCGGTCAACGTGTCGGACGAGGTGGCGCGGCCGGTGCTCGCGTCGATCACCAGCACCTTGTTGCCGGAGGTGAAGCCGTAGAGCGCGCCGTAGGCGTAGCCGAGGGCGTACACCCCGCTCTGGCCGATGCTGCCGAGGCGCACGGCGTCGCCGGACGCGGGGTCGATCCGCACCAGGTCGTCGGCGCTGCCGCCCTCCACAGACCAGTACAGGTAACCATCGGGGAGGCCGACGATGTCGCCACTGGAGATGTAGTCGTTGCGACCGAGGCGGCTGGTTCGACCAGTGCTGGTGTCGACCTTCACCACCTGGTTGTCGCCTGCCGCCACGAGGGTGCCGTCGGACACGAAGGTGAGCGCGTTGTATTGCGCGTCGAGCGTGGCCACGTGGGTGAGCACCGCCGTGGCCGGCGTGATGCGGTAGAGCTCGTCGTACGCCACCCCGTACATGCGCCCGGTGAGGTCGATCGCGATGTCGGTCATGTCGGTAACGGTGACGCCGCCGAGGGTGAACATCCCCACGGCCGAGGCGGAATTGGTGTTGGGGTCGTAGCCGTAGAGCGTGTTTCCGGTGCTCAGGTAGATGGCCTCGGTGGCGATCTCGGGGTCGTCGACGATCTCGCCGCTGTCGGGCTCGTCGGCGGTGTCGGTGGCGGTGTCGGCCTCGGGCTCGAAGACCTCGCCAGTGTCGTTCTCCTCGGCGGGCGACTTCGTCGTCTCGAGGTCGTAGTCCTGGCAGGCGAGGAGGAGGAACATGGTCGCGGTGCTAATGTGATAGCGCCCGGCTTTCCCTGGTGATTGGTGCAGCAGAACGGAAAGTCCCGCGACGAGGTGTTCACCGCGCTCGCCGAGGCGCACCAGGGCGACGCCGAATGGAAGCGCGGGCGCACCTTCAGCCTGGTGTACTTCGCGGGCGACGAGTCGCTCGAAGTCATTCGCCAGGCCTACGCCAGCTACATCCACGAGAACGGTCTCTCGATGGACGCCTTCCCCTCGCTGCGCCGTTTCGAGCAGGAGGTGCTCAAGAACGGTTGTGCCCTCTTTGGCGGTGCGAGCTGCGGATCGATGACCTCAGGCGGCACCGAGAGCATCCTGATGGCCATGAAGGCGGCGCGTGATTGGGGCCGAGCGGAGCGGGGCGGCGCGAGGACGGTGATCGTCCCGAGCACGGCGCACCCGGCCTTCGACAAGGCGGCGCACACCCTCGGCTTGCGCCTGGTCAAGGTGCCCGTGGGCGCCGACTTTCGCGCTGATCTGGTCGCGACGGAAGCCGCCATCGACGCCGACACCATCATGCTCGTCGGCAGCGCCTTCTCGTTCCCCCACGGCGTGGTTGACGACATTCCCGCCCTGGCGACCTTGGCCCGGGATCGGGGCCTGCTCTGCCACGTCGACGCCTGCCTGGGCGGCTTTGTCTTGGCCTTCGCCGACGAGCCGGTGCCCTTCGACTTCCGCGTGCCGGGTGTCACCTCGCTCTCGGCCGACCTGCACAAGTATGGCTACGCCGCCAAGGGTGCGTCGCTGGTGCTCTACCGAGACCGAAGCCTTCGACGCCACCAGTTCTTCGCGACCATCGACTGGCCGGGCGGGCTCTATGGCTCGCCGACCATGGCCGGCACCCGTCCCGGCGGCGCCATTGCCGCGGCCTGGGCCATCCAGCAGTATCTGGGTCGCGACGGCTACGTGCGCCTCACGCGGCAGGTCTTGGCCTCGGCGCAGCTCTTGCGCGAAGGCATCGCGGCCATCCCGGGGCTTCGCCTCCTGGGCGATGCGCGTCACTCGGTGATCGCGTTCACCGGCGATGGGCTCGACGTCTTTGCCGTGGACGAACGGCTCCGCCGGCTCGGCTGGCACCTCGACCGGCTGCAGGCCCCGAGCGGCGTGCAGATGATCGTCTCCGCCGCGCACGCGGGCGTGGAGGATGCCTTTTTGGACGACTTGCGCGCCATCACCACCGAGGTGCGCGACAACGGCCTCGCCGCTGAGGCCGACGGCGCCATCTACGGTGCCCTGGCGACGATGCCCGACCGCGAGCTCGTGGGCGACCTCGTGCTCGGCTGGCTCGACGGCCACGACAACGAGGGATGATCGGCCTCGCGCTGGTGGTCGCGGTGGCCTTCCTCGTGGAGACCGTCACTGGTTTCGGGGGCACGGTGGTGGCGGTGGCCCTCGCCAGCTTTTTCATGCCAGTGCGCGAGTACCTGCCGGCCCACGTGCCGGTGAACTTACTGCTTTCAACATGGATCGTCGCCCGGGACTGGTCGGCCGTCGACCGCCCGCTCTTGTTCCGCCGCGTGCTCCCGGCCATGGTGCTCGGCTTCCCACTCGGGGCGTGGGTCTTCTCCGGCCTCTCGGCGCACCACGGCGCCTTGGAGGCGGCTTTCGGCGGCTTCGTGGCGCTGGTCGGGGCGTACCGTCTCGCTGGGCCCGTGGCCATGCTCGGCCCGGTGGCGACGCAGGGCACCCTGGCGGCGGCGGGCGTGGTCCACGGGGCTTTCGGGACGGGAGGGCCCCTGGTGGTCATCGCCCTGTCGCGACTCGGTCTCGACAAGACGACGTTCCGGGCCACGCTCTCGGCCCTGTGGATGGTGCTGAGCTGTTTGTTGCTGGCGCTCTACGCGCGTGAGGGCGTGCTCGGCGAAGAGAGCGCCCGGGCGAGCGCGGTGCTCGTGCCCAGCCTGCTCGTGGGCAGCGTGGCCGGCCAGTGGCTGCACGCGCGCATCGACGCCGAGCGATTCCGTCGGGCTGTGGACGGGATGTTGCTCGTTGCAGGATTGTTATTGCTGGGGAGGAACTTGTGACACACGACTACGCCAACCTGCACGACCTCGCGCGCCTCCCCTGGTTCAGAGTGGTTGACGGGCAACTGAAACTCGACCCCGCGGTGGGACCGGCCATCGACGTGCACACCCATCTCGCGCAGAGTTTCATCGTGCCCAACCGGGTGGACTTGCGGCCCGAGACCGGCGAGGTGCGGCACTACCTGCCGCGCGACCGTGCCTTCGCCTTCGACCGATACCTCAACCAGTATCTGACGGCCGAAGACCGCAAGCGCATGGAGCGCGATCTGGTGTGGGGCGTGTTTACCGGTGGCGCCATGCGAACCACCCACACCGCCGGCAACCTCGGTCGCGAGATGAAGTCGGCGGGGGTGGTGAAGAGCGTGCTCCTGGCCATCGACTGGCCGCTCTTGTCTTGGAACGCACTCGAGTGGCTGCGGGCCTCGGCGGATCGGGACGACCTGGTCGTTTTCGGCTCGGTGCACCCGCTCGCGCCTCGGCTCGCCGAGCGTCTCGACCAGCAGGTGGCGCTCGGGGTTCGCGGCATCAAGATTCACCCCGCCGTGCAGATCCTCGGTCCCGACCACCCGCGCACCATTGCCCTGTGCCGGATGTGTGGTGAGCGTGGTCTACCGATCTTCTTCCACTGCGGCCCGGTGGGCATCGAAGGGGAGGGGGCGCGCGCTCGCTGCCAGGTAGACCGGTACCGCGCCGCCATCGAAGCGAGCCCGGAGACGACCTTCGTGCTCGGTCACTCGGGTGCCCTGCAGCCGGAGAAGGCGATCGCCCTGGCGAGGGAGTTCCCCAACGTGTGGGTGGAGTTCGCCTCGCAGTCCTTGCCGGTGATCGAACGTGTGCTCGCCGAGGTGGACCCCTCGCGCATCTGCTTCGGGAGCGACTGGCCCTTCTATCCCCAGGCGATCGGCATCGCGAAGGTGCTCGTCGCGACCGAGGGGCGCGAGGACCTGCGACGCGCGGTGCTGCACGACAACGCGGCGCGTTTGCTGGGGAGGGTGCGGCAGGGGGGGGCCACGGCGGATGGGCGCGATTAGCTTCGCCTCGTGGAACTGAACTGGGAAGCCCTCGACCCAAATCGCCCGCTCGACGGCGACTCGCCTCTGTACGTCCCACGCCCGGGCCGGAACGCAGAGCGCCTCGCGGCGGCGATATCTGCGGGTCGGCAGGTGGAACTGGTCGTCGGGCCCACCGGGATCGGGAAGAGCACTGAACTCGCGCGCGCCGCACACCTGCTCGCCGGCACGCACGTTGTCGTGATGGTCCGTGTCGATCGCGAGGCGAACATGCGGGAGGCAGAGTCGCCAGTCGTGGGTTGGCTCGTCGCTCGGGCGGCGGCGCGAGCGTGCTTCGGAAGCGGCCTGTCGCTTCCGAAGGCGCTGGCTGACGCCTCCGCACTACACGCCGTGGAAGGCGAGCTTCCGAGCACCTTCGTCTCAGCGAGCGTGGGCCCGCCACCTGACGAACTCGCGATCGGCCTCGTTGCCCACCTGGCGCGCAGCCAGCCGAAGCGCGTGGTGCTCGTGTTGGATGGGCTCGAAAAGTGCGGGGCTGGCCTAGACCGACGCGTATTTGCGTTTGTCGGGCGGTTCGCCCCGCATTCAGCGGTCGTGACGACTCTTCCCTGGCGCCTGGCGTACGGAACGAGCCCCGGCGGCGAGGACCTGGTGGCGTCGGGTGAGCACCATTTCACCCTGCGACCGCTCCTGCAAGGAACGGCGGAGGAAGCGCACTTCTTTCTTCAGCTGGCGCGCCTTCGCCTCGGCGCGCTGCCGGCCTCGTCCTCGTTGATGGCACCGGCGTACGACGCTTGCGGCGGCATCCCTCGCACGTTCCAGCAACTTCTGCTGGAGGCGCACACCTACGCACGGATGCGGGGGGCGCCGGAGCCTGCGGCAGAGGACATCCAGTCTGCCATCGCGGACCTCAGGGCTAGCTTCCGCCGCGCGCTGCGTCCCGGCGACATGGAGCAGATGCTGGGTCTGAGAGGCACGGATGGTCGGGCGATGGACCTTGAGCGTCGGGTTCGACTGCTGTCGCAGGGCCTGATGCTGGAGGTTGACTCAGGCTCAGACTTCCAGGTATTGCCTCACCCGCTGGTGCAGGCGATCGCGTGACCGGCGGTGACCCGGCCCTCGCTGTCGCCAGCGCGCTCCGTCGCGACCGAGGGGGGGTGGCCGTTGTCTATTATCAAGATCTTGGTTTGCTCGACTGGGCCGTGGAGGATGTGGCAAGTCTCTGGACGGGACACTCTGGCACCGTGCGGGTAGCGACCGTGGCAGAGGCGCTGGCGCACCCGATCGAACTGGTCCTCCTGGTGCCCATTGACGAGCGCGCCGCCGTTCTCGAACTCGATGGCCGTCGCGACCAGCTGCTGAGCTCGAGACGAATGTCGCCCCTGGTGTTGTTCCTGCTTCGGGATGGGCCCGGAGCGGCCGCATTTCTCGGGGAGGCGCCGAGCCTCTGGAGCATCGCGGTCGGGAACGACGTTGACCCGACGGGGGAGGCGGAGTTGGACCCGATCACAGCGCGTCAGGAGTTCGTGGCCCGTGGTGTTGATCCCGAGTCCGTTGTCGCCCAGTGGCGCGCCGGCACATGGGGTGAGAGCGCAGACGCGCTCGCGACGCTATACCGCGCGATCCTGCTGGTCGGCACCGGCGGGGCGCGCGGGTGAGCGAGGACACCCTAGCCGCGTGGCGGTCGCTCCTGGCATCCCATCGTGCACCACCGTCGGAGCACGATGCCGTCAAGGGAGTGCGCCGTCGCCTCCAGCGCCTCGGCGACCACCACGGGGTCGTTGGAGCCTCTCCCCATCGCTTCACCCACAAGGCCGTGCGAGGAAGGCGCGAGTACTTCCTCGGGGGCGGCGCGCTTTCACTCCCGCCGTCGCACGACATCGTGGTTGCCGAGCTTCTGGTGCGCTTCATAGTGGAGCGTTCCGAGGTCGTCCAGTTCGACGTCCGTCTTGACGCGCGGGGCGCGGGGCGCCAGCCGCTCGTCGTCGCCGTCCACCGCGATCCGGAGCCACGCGGGCACGGGGCCTGCGGTCATGCCCTCGTTCATTGCCACGTGGCTCCTAATCTGGATGATCTTCCGAAGGTTCGCGTCCCGTTTCCCCACGGCGACCCGCTCGCCGCGCTGGACTGGGTGTTGGTGATCGCGATTCCAGGCTGGGAGCCTGCGCCGTGGGCGGCGCTCAAGCCCTGAGCTTGATGATGTTGTAAACGCCCTTGCCCTCGGCGATCGGCTCGCCAAGCTGGCCGTCGTCACCCGGTTGGCGCACGAGGATGCGGGCCACCCCCACGCGATTGCCGATACGAACCACCTCGGCCTCGGCCACCACGTCGACCAGGCGCGCGGGGAGGTAGTAGTCCACGCGCAGATCCACGGTCGCGACACGGCAAGTGAGCAGGCCCACGCGGGCGAAGACGGCGAGGCCGCCGGCGGTGTCGGCGAGGGCGGAGGTCACGCCGCCGTGGAGCGCGGGACGGAAGGGGTCGCCCACGAGGTGATCGGCGAAGGGCACGCGCAGGCGTACACCGCCTTCTTCGAGCCGTTCCACCTTCATGCCGAGGTGCTTGTTGAAGGGGATCTGCTCCTCGAAGAACTTGACCAGGAGGGCTTCGTCCATGCGCGGGCGTGTATATGCTGGCGCGAGACGGAGAGTCTTATGCCCATCTACGAGTACCGCTGCGAGTGCGGCGACGTGGTCGAGGCCCTGGTGCGCGGGGGCCGTGAGCCCGAGGCCGGTCCCGACGCGGGACATTTCTGCGACACCGGCGGCAAGCTGAAGAAGCTCATCTCGGTGCACAACGTCGGTCATGCCGGGCCCGGCGGCGGTGCCGCCTTCCGCAGCGACACAGGTGCGGCTTGCGACATGCCGAGCACCGATTGCGGCCACTGTGGCGGCGTCCCCGGCTCCTGCCAGTACGATTGATTCTCCTCGTTGCCTGTGCCCTGAGCGAGGCGGAACGCCTCCAGTCGACGACCACCGCGGAGTCCTACGAGTCTGCGGTCGCGACCTGCGAGGAGCTCCGCGCCCAGCCCCGTGACGACTGTCTCCTCGCGGCGATGCGGGAGCACGACCGGCGCGTTCGTTCGGATTGCGACCGCATCTCGGAAGGGCGCGCGAAGGGGGAGTGTCTCTTTGCCTACGCCGAGCGCGTGGTGAAGGTCGATCCCGCCGAGGCGATGAACGCCTGCGCGGCCACCCAGTACGCCCGGGAATGTAGCTACCACCTGCTTCGCGAGGCGGCGCGGGCCGTGGAAGAGAAGCCGCCCGCTGAGGCTCTTGCGGCGATCGAGCCCTGGCGGGCGATCTCGGCCGTGGCCGACCCCGATCGGCTCTTCTGGAAGGCCTATTTCCGCGAGCGCATCGACCGGAAGCTCGTGATCGACCCCGAGGGCTGCCCCGGCCCCGAGTGCCTCGCGGGCGCCCGCGAGACCATACTCAGTGCGATGAACGGGCGCTTGAAGGCGGATCGTTCGCTGTGCTCGGTCCCCATCAGCGACGAACGCTGGGTGGACAGCCCCACCACCCGGGGTTGGATCGACACCTGGAAGCGCAACGAGTGCCGGGAGCGCCCGCCGGAATAGTCACCCGCCGTCATGATCCCGTCCCTGCTCCGCCCCTACTGCGCCGAGGCCGCCGCTCTCGTCGACCCCACCGCCGAGGTGGATGGCGTCGTGCCCACCAACAACGCCGCCCATGGCGACTACCAGTGGAACTTCGCCTTCCGCATGGCGAAGACACGCCGCGAGAACCCCCGGGCGATGGCGGAGAAGTTGGCGCCGAGCTTCGCAGGGAAGCCGGGCATCCGCGCCGTGAGCGTGGCCGGTCCGGGCTTCATCAACCTCACGCTCGACGAGGCCTGGCTCGCCGCGCAACTCGCCACGATCACCGCGTCGCCCTCGACCGGTATCGAAGACGAGGGCCGGGGCCGCACCGTGATTGTCGACTTCTCCTCGCCCAACGTCGCGAAGCGGATGCACGTGGGCCACATGCGCAGCACGCATATCGGCGACGTGATCGTGCGCTTGCATCGCGCCAGCGGCTGGTCGGTGATCGGCGACAACCACATCGGCGACTGGGGCACGCCCTTCGGGAAGCTCGTGGTGGCCTGGGACGAGTGGCGCGACGAGGTGGCCTACGCCGCCGACGCGGTCGGCGAGCTCGAGCGGCTCTACGTCAAGTTCGGCGACGAGACCGACGGCGAGCGCGCCAAGACCGACCCGGAGTTCGCGGCTCGCGCCGCCACGCTCGGCGACCGGGCGCGCGCGGAGACCGCCAAACTACAGCGGGGCGACGCCCGTAATCGTGCGCTGTGGGCCGACTTCAAGGCGCGCTCAATGGCGGAGTACGAGGGCGTGTACGCGCGCATGGGGGTGCGCTTCGACGAGGTGCTGGGCGAGAGTGCCTACGCCGCCCTGGTCGACCCCATCGTCGAGGCGATGCTGGCCTCCGGGCAAGCCGAGGCGAGCGAAGGCGCCGTGGTGATCCGCGACGGCAACCAGGTGGCGGTCGTGCGGAAAAAGGACGGCGCGGCCACCTACACGGCCACGGATCTCGCCTGCGTGCGCTACCGCGTGGACCGCTGGAACCCGGCGCGGATGGTGTACGTCACCGACGTGCGCCAGGCCCAACACTTCGCGAACTTCTTCAGCATCGCGAAGAAGTGGAATGTGGCCGCCGAGATGGCGCACGTGGGCTTCGGCATGCTCAAGCTTCCTGAGGGGGCGATGAGCACGCGCGCTGGGAACGTGATCCGTCTGGTCGACCTGCTCGACGAGGCGGTGGCGCGGGCCCGTGCACTGGTGGACGAGAAGTCGTCGAGCCTGCCCGAGGCGGAGCGCGCCGCCGTGGCCGACGCCATCGGCGTGGGCTCGGTGCGCTACCAGGATCTGGTCCAGTCCCCCGCCACCGACGTGAGCTTCGACTGGAAGCGCATGCTCGCGATGGACGGCAACTCGGCGCCCTACTTGCTCTACTCGCGAGCGCGTGCCCGCTCGATCCTGCGCAAGGCCGAGATCGTGCCCGGCACGCTGCGCCTTGAGCACCCGCTCGAGCGCGAGTTGGCACTCACCTGCCTCCGCTTCCCGGAGGCGGTGTCGGCGGCCACGCGCAACTACGCGCCCAACATCCTCGCCGAGCATGTGTACCGCACCTGCGAGGCCTTCAACCGCTTCTACTATGAGCTGCCCGTCTTGCAGGGCGGCGACGCGGCCGCCTCGCGACTGGCCCTGGTGTCGGCGGCGGACGTCGTGATGGCGCGCGGGCTGTCACACCTGGGGCTCGTCCCGCTCGAGCGCATGTAGGTGATGGATCGGCCGGCCTACCGGGTGTTCGTGAAGGAGCGCCGCCGCAACGCCGTGCGCCTCGCGACGGTCCGTATGGTGGGCACCATCGCCTGGACCTGCTCGGCGCTGCTTTTCGGGTGGCGGCCGCAACAGCCGGCGATCATGGCCTACCTCGCGCTCGCGACGGTGACCTGGCTCCTGGTGCGCCGGTTCCCGCGTTTGCTCGACGTGTCGCCCTGGGCGCTGGCCGTGGTCGACATCCCGGCCTTCGCGGTGGCGCAGTGGACCGCGATCGGCGGCGGCGAGGAATCGCCCGCCTACGTGCTGGCGATGAACAACGCGCTCATGGCGGTGGTGATCGTGGGCTCGGGCTTCGTGCTCTCGCCGCGGATCACCTGGGCCGTGGCCGGCATGGCCACCGTGCTCCAGGGGGTGATGGTGTGGGCGGTCGACCCGTCGAGAATCGAGCGCGTGGTGGGCGGCATCCTCGTGTACGGCACCGTTGCCGCCATCGTCACCGCGCTCACCACCCAGGTGTCGCGACTGGTGAGCGCGGCGGCGTCCGAGCAGGAGGCTAAGTCGCGACTGCAACGATACTTCTCTCCGGCGGTGGCCGACCGGATCGTCGAGTCGGGCGGGACGCGCGCCCGCGGCGAACACCGGGTGATCACTGTGCTGGTGAGCGACCTGCGGGGGTTCAGCTCGCTGGCGGCCAAGGCCGACGCCGAGACCGTCGTCCTCTGGCTCGACGCCTACTTTTCCGCGATGGTGGAGGTCATCTTTCGGCACGGCGGCACGCTCGACAAGTTCGTCGGCGACGGCATCCTCGCCTACTTCGGCGCCCCCGACGAGCAGCTCGACCACGCCGAGCGCGCGGTTCGGTGCGCGCTGGAGATGCAGGGGGCGCTGCTGCGGTTGAACGAGGCACGGTCGCGACAGGGGCTTCCCTCGCTGCGCATGGGCGTGGGTGTGCACACCGGTCGGGCGCTGGTCGGCGACGTGGGGCCCGCGTCGCGACGGGAGTACACCGCCATCGGCGACACGGTGAACCTCGCCAGCCGCATCGAGGGTCTCACCAAGGACGTGAGCGTGGCGGTGCTGGTGAGCGGCGCCGCGCGAGCCTCCGCCGGCGAGGGCTTCGCCTGGAAGGCGCTGCCGCCGCAGGCGGTGAGGGGACGTGAAGGCGTGGTCGAGGTGTGGTCGGTGGCCACTGATCAGGACGCTCGCGGATAGATCCAGGCGTAGACGAGGCCCACGAGGCCCACCCCGCCCACCACGTTGCCCAGGGTGACGAGCGCGAGGTTCTGCAAGGCGCCACCGAGGTCGAGCTCACCGAGGCACGCCGCCGCAGCGAAGAGAAAGACGTTGGCCACGGAGTGCTCGAAGCCCGCAGCCACGAAAACGGTGACGGGGAGGAAAACCGCGAGCAGCTTCTCGCCCGTCCCCCTGCAGGAAAACGCACACCACACGCCCAGGCAAACGAGCACGTTGCACAAGACGCCACGCGCGAAGGCCGCGAGGGGCAACAGCGCCGTCTTGGCCGACACGCTGGACTGCAAGGTCGCGACGAGGTTGTCGCTCGGGTCCGAGGCCCACCAGGCCACCGCCATGCCCACGCTGCCGAGGATGTTGCCCAGGAGCGCGAAGCCCCAGGTGCGGGCGATGTCGCGACCGGTCACCCGGCCGTCGACCCAGGCCATGGCCATCAGGTTGTCGCCCGTGAAAAGCTCGGCGCCGGCCACCACGACCAACCCGAGCCCGATGGAGAAGGCCGCGCCCACCAGGAGCCGTTGGAGCCCGTGGCCGAGGTCGGCGGTGCCGGTGGCCGCCACGAGGCTCGCGATGGCGCCGAGCGCGATGAATCCACCCGCGAGCACCCCGAGGGCCACGCAGCGGTCCGGTCGCAAGGCGGCCTTTTTCGTGGCAGCTTCGACTACGCGGTTGCGAATCTCGGGGGGCGCGAAGGCATCGAGCGTGGGGTTCATTTCCACGACCTTAGCAAAGCCCGGGCCGCCGACTCTAGACCGGGAGCTTCAGCTCCGACTTCTTCTTGCGCTTCCGGTAGAGCGAGAAGGTGAACCCGATCACCTGCACCACCTCGCTGTGGGTGCCCTCGGCGAGCGCAGTGGCGATCGTCGTGACGTCGAGCTCGCAGCCGTCGCCCACGCGGCCCTTGATGAGCTCGTGGGCCTCGAGCTCCAGGTGAGTCTTGCGAACCACCGCCTCGCTCGCGCCCTCGCGTCCCACGAAAACGACCGGGTTGAGCTCGTGGCAGAGTCCACGGAGGAATGCCTTTTGTTTACCGTTGAGGGGCATGGTCTAGACCTCGCCGAGCGCGCGGAAGTAATCGACGGTCCGCGACACGCCGTCTTCAAAGCTCACCCTGGGCGCCCAGCCAAGCTCGGCGCTCGCCCGGGAGATGTCGGGCTTACGACGCGTGGGGTCGTCTTTCGGCAGGGGCTTGTGGATGATCCCGGCGGTGTTGCCGGTGAATCGATTGATGTACTCGGCCAGTTGCAGCATCGTCATCTCGTGCGGGTTGCCGACGTTGCAGGGCTCGGTGAGGTTGGACTCCATCAGGCGGTCAATCCCATCGACGAGGTCGCTCACGTAGCAGAAGCTCCGGGTCTGCAGGCCGTCGCCAAACACGGTGAGCGGCTCACCGCGGAGGGCCTGCGAGCAGAAGGCGGGCATCACGCGGCCGTCGTTCGGTCGCATACGCGGGCCGTAGGTGTTGAAGATGCGCACGATACGTGTCGCGACACCATGATACCGGTGGTAGGCCATGGTCAGGGCCTCGCCGTAGCGCTTGGCCTCGTCGTACACCGAGCGCACGCCGATGGGGTTGACGTTGCCCCAGTAGCTCTCCACCTGGGGGTGGATGGCGGGGTCGCCGTACACCTCGGAGGTGGACGCGAGCAAGAACCGGGCGCCGTCGGCGCGGGCACGGTCGAGGCCGAGGCGCGTGGCGTCGCTCCCGGCGTACAAGGTCTCGAACGGCAGCTCGACGTAGTCGATGGGGCTGGCCGGGGAGGCCATGTGGTAGATGCGGTCGAGCTTGCCGGGCACCGGCAGCTCGCGGGTGACGTCGGCCTCGATGAAGCTGAAGCGCGGGTGCTGGGCGAAGGCCGCGATGTTGCGCCGGTGGCCGGTGACGAAGTTGTCGATGGCCACGACCTCGTGACCCTCGCTGAGCAGGCGCTCGCACAGGTGGCTCGGGACAAAGCCGGCGCCGCCGGTGACCAGGATCCGCATCCGCGGCGCCTAGCACGCGGGGTTGGCCGGCGCTGCGATAAGCGCGCGGCGGTGAACCAACTCCGCCCGACCACGGCGATCGTCGACCTCGACGCCCTGCGGCACAACTTCGTCGCGACGCGCGCCTTCGTGGGCCCGCGGGTGCGCGTGCTCGCGGCGGTGAAGGGGGATGCTTACGGCCACGGGGCGGTGGCCACGGCGAGAGCGTTGTCGTCGGCAGGGTGCGAGGCCTTCGGCGTGGCGCTGGTGGAAGAAGGCGCGCAGTTGCGCGACGCGGGCGTGGCGGGGCTGGTGCTGTGCATGGGCGGCGTGGGTCGACACGGGGCCGAGGAAGCCGTGCGGCGCGAGCTCACGCCGGTGCTCTACGACGAGGGCGACGCCGAGCGACTCGACGCCGCCGCGCGTGCCGCGGGTCGACGCCTCGCCGTGCACGTGAAGGTCGACACGGGCATGGGTCGGCTTGGCGTGCCGCTTCCGCACTACGCGCGCTTCCTCGACCGCCTCGCTCATTTCGAGGCCTTGGACGTGGAAGGCTTGATGACGCACTTCGCCGAGAGCGAGGCCGAGGACGCCACGTTCACGCGAGAGCAGCTGCGTCGCTTCAAGCAGGCGGTCGCGACAACGCGCGCGCGCGGCTACCACCCACGCCTGCTGCACGCGGCGAACTCCGGGGCGGTCTTGCGTCACCCGGAGTCGCACTTCGACTTGGTGCGCCCGGGCATCATGCTCTACGGCGAGCCGCCGTCCCCCGGCGTGAGCCTCAGGCCGGTGATGCGGGTCGTCACGCGCGTGCTCTTCGTCAAGGACCTGCCGCGGGGCGCCTCGGTCAGCTACGGTCGCCGCTTCGTGACCGCCCGGCCCTCGCGCATCGCCACCCTTCCCCTGGGCTACGCCGACGGCCTGCCGCGCGCGGTGTCCGGCCGGGCCCAGGTGATCGTCAACGGGCGGCGCTGCGACGTGGTGGGCACGGTGTGCATGGACCTCTGCATGATCGACGTCACCGACCTCGGCGAGCCCGTGGAGAGCGGCGACGAGGTGGTGATCATCGGGAAGGTGGGAAACGTCGAGGTCCGCGCCGCCGAGGTGGCCACGTGGGCGGGCACGATCCCCTACGAGGTCCTTTGCGGTTTCTCCGAGCGGGTGCCGCGTCGCCACGAGAGCGCGCCGTGAACCCCATCGAGAAGCTCGGCGCCTGGGTGATCGAGACCATCGAAGACCTCGGCGGCTACACACGCTTCACCGCGCGGGCCACCTGGGGGATGATTCGCCCGCCCTACCGGATCGGGCTCCTGGTCAAACAGATGGAGTTCGTGGGCAACCAGTCCCTGTCGATCGTGATGCTGACGGGCGCGTTCACCGGCATGGTCTTCGCGGTGCAGAGCGATTTTGCCTTCGGACGATTCGGGGCGCGCGGGCTCCTCGGCAGCACCGTCACCCTGGCGCTCACGCGCGAGCTCGGGCCGATCCTCACCTCGCTGATGGTGAACGGACGCGTGGGCTCGGCGATGGCGGCCGAGCTCGGCACGATGCGCGTGACCGAGCAGATCGACGCGCTCGAGTCGATGTCGGTCGACCCGGTGCAATACCTGGCTTCCCCGCGCATCGGGGCCTCGATCCTGATGGTGCCGATTCTCTGCGCGATGTTCGACCTCGTCGGCGTGATCGGTGTTTCCTACGTGGCGACTGAGATGCTCGGCGTGAACCCGGGACCCTTCTACAACCGCATGGAGTGGTTCGTCGATCCCGACGACATCTGGGGCGGCATGATGAAGTCGGCGATCTTCGGTTTCATTCTCGCCTCGGTGGGCTGCTACCGGGGGTTCTACGCCCGCGGGGGCGCCGAGGGCGTGGGGCAGGCCACCACGCGAGCGGTCGTGGCCAGCGGGGTGGCAATCCTCGTGATCGACTACTTCATCACCTTGATCCTCGCGCCGATGAGCGTGAATCGGGCATGAGCGGGCCTCGAGTTTCTCGTTGCATAGGGGTGTCGCGACACGGTTGGCGCACCTCATGCCCCCCGAAATCGGACACTTCCCCTACCCATGTGGGAAAAAATAGGACAGATCGGGGGCCTCTGGCCGTGCGGGCATGCAGCGGCTCCATGATTATCGGCGTTAGCTCGTGGCGCCCGTCCCGGGCGGAAGCGACTTGTCCTGTTTTCTGGGGGATGAGTCCAGCGAGTGTCCGAAATTTGGGGGCATGGGGTCTGCGCACGCTGTCGCGACATGGTGAGTACACGGGAACGGCGGTGTTGTCATGAGCGACATCAAGCTCGTGGGCCTGCGAAAGGCCTTCGGCAAGCAAGAAGTGCTTCGCGGCCTCGACCTCGAGATCCCCTTCGGCAAGATCACGGTGATCATCGGGCGTTCGGGCACCGGGAAATCCGTGCTCTTGAAGCAGCTGATGGGGCTCTTGCGGCCAGACTCGGGCAGCATCATCATCGGCGACACCGACATCACGCGCCTGCCGGAGCGCGAGTTCCAGAAGGTGCGCAACCGATTCGGGATGGTGTTCCAGAACGCGGCGCTTTTCGACTCGATGACGGTCTACGACAACGTGGCCTTCCCCTTGCGTGAGCACACGCGCCTTCGGGAGAAGGAGATCCGCGAGCTGGTGCTTGCCTCGCTCGCCACGGTCGGGCTCACCGACGCCATCGACAAGGACCCCCACCAGCTCTCCGGCGGCATGAAGAAGCGTGTGGGCGTGGCGCGCGCGCTCATCCGCAAGCCGGAGTTCCTCCTGTACGACGAGCCCACCACCGGCCTCGACCCCATCATGACCGCCCACGTCGACGAGCTCATCCGCCACACCCAGGACACCTCGCCGGGGCTCACCTCGCTGGTGATCAGCCACGACATGGAGGCCACCCTGCGCATCGCGGACAAGATTGCGATGTTGTTCGAGGGACGCGTGATCTTCGAGGGCACCCCCGACGACGTGCGCAGCACCGATCACCCGGTGGTGCGCCAGTTCGTCGAGGGGCGGCTCGAGGGGCCGATCAAGGTCTGACGCTCAGTGCTGGAACTGCTCAGCCTCGGTGCTCTCCTTGAGCGCCGTGGTGGACGAGAGCCCGCCGGAGATCACGTCGGCCACCGCGTCGAAGTAGCCGGTCCCGGCCTCGCGCTGGTGACGCACCGCCGTGTAGCCGTGGGTCTCGTCGGCAAACTCTTTGGCCTGCAGGCGCGCGTAGGCGCTCATGCCCTCGTCGCGGTAGGCGCGAGCCAGCTCGAAGGCCGCGTGGTTGAGCGCGTGGAATCCGGCGAGGGTCACGAACTGGAACTTGTAGCCCATGGCGCCGAGCTCTTGCTGGAAGCTCGAGATCTCGGCGTCGCTGAGCTTCTTTTTCCAGTTGAAGCTCGGCGAGCAGTTGTAGGCGAGGAGCTTGCCCGGGAACTTCGCGTGGATCGCCTCGGCGAAACGGCGCGCCTCGCCGATGTCGGGGGTGCTCGTCTCGCACCACACGAGGTCGGCGTAGGGGGCGTAGGCGAGGCCGCGGGCGATGGCCATGTCGAGGCCGCCGCTGATGCGGAAGAAGCCCTCGGGCGTACGCTCGCCAGTGCAGAAGGGCCGGTCGACCGGGTCGATGTCGCTGGTCAACAGCTTCGCCGAGTTGGCGTCGGTGCGCGCGATCACCAGCGTGGGCACGTCGAGCACGTCGGCGGCGAGCCGGGCGGCCACCAGGGTGCGAATGAAGTGGCTGGTCGGTACGAGCACCTTGCCGCCGAGGTGACCGCACTTCTTCTCGCTGGAGAGCTGGTCTTCGAAGTGCACGCCGGCCGCCCCGGCCTCGATCATCGACTTCATCAGCTCATAGGCGTTGAGCGGGCCGCCGAAGCCCGCCTCGGCGTCGGCCACCATCGGGGCGAACCAGTCGCGACGCGCGCCGCCCTCGGCGTGTTCCACCTGGTCGGCACGCTGTAGCGCACGGTTGATGCGCTTCACCAAGGTGGGCACGCTGTCGACGGGGTAGAGGCTCTGGTCGGGGTACACCGCGCCGGCGGTGTTGGCGTCGGCCGCCACTTGCCAGCCGCTCACGTAGATGGCCTCGAGGCCGGCGCGGACCGCTTGCACCGCCTGGCCGCCGGTCAAGGCGCCCAGCGAGGGCACGAACTCGCGCTCGTGGAGGAGCTGCCAGAGTCGCTCCGCGCCGTGGCGGGCGAGCGTCTGTTCGACGACGAGGCTGCCGCGCAGTCGCGACACGTCATCGGTGCTGAAGGGGCGAACGATGCCGTCGAAACGACCAGCCTGGGGGACGCGGGGGGCGCTCATTGAGAAACCTCGGGGCAAAGTTGGTTGTACGCGGGGACAGTGAGCCACTCGGCCAGCACGGGGCCGGTTGCGAGTGGGAGGAGGAGGGCGGCAGCCTCGGCGGCGCGGGGATGGTCGACGCGGCCCGCCTCGGCGATGGCGCTGGCGACGAGCCACTCGGTGACGACGGTGCCGTCGTCGAGGTGTGCCCCGTGACGCTGCCATTGCCAGAGCTGCGCGCGGCAGATCTCGGCGGTGGCGGCATCTTCCATGAGGCCGTCGAGGGCCACGCAGCCTTGCCCGTCGAGCCAGTGGGCGAGGTATCGAACCGCGATGTTCGCGTTACGACGGAGTCCCTGCAGGCTGCGGCTGCCCTCCGGGCGGGCGAGGAGGGCCTCGCGACCGGGGGGTGGGCCGGGCACGCGCCCGAGCTGGTTGGGCGAGGGGAACGAGGCGGCGGCGATGTCGACGAGGCCGGGGTGGGCCACCCAGGTGCCGTCGAAACCTTTCAGTTGCTCCAATTGTTTGTCGGACTGAATTGTGGCGAAAATTGAACCATTCACTTCAGGCGACTTCCCTGGCACCTGCGCCGCCATCCCGCCCATCGCGTGCGCCCCGCGCCGGTGACAGGTCCACACCAGACGCCGCGTGTACGCGTCGAGGAAACCCGCGCTCATCTGGAGTTGCCCTCGGTCGGGAAACACGCGGTCGGCGTGAGCCCGCAGCGTCTTGATCGCCGAGAAGATGTAGTCCCATCGCCCACAGTTGAGCCCCGCCGACCAGTGTCGCAGCTCCCAGAGGATCTCGTCCATCTCGAAGGCGGCCGGGAGGGTCTCGATCAGCACCGTGGCCCGGATCGTGCCGCGCGCGAGCCCGAGGGTGGCCTCCGCGTGGGCGAAGACCTCCGCCCAGAGCCGTGCCTCGCGGTGAGACTGTAGCTTGGGAATGTAGAACCAGGGTCCGGCCCCACGCTCCACGCTCGCGATGGCGTTGTGAAAGGTGTGCAGGCCGAAGTCGAAAAGCGCGGCCGGGATTGGTGTGTCGTCGACGGCGTAGTGGCCCTCCACGAGGTGCAGCCCGCGTGGGCGGACGAACAGGTGGGCGCGCTCACGACGCAAGGTGTAGAGCTTGGAGGGTGTTTCCACGCGGAGCGTGCCGCGGACAGCCTCGCCGAGGGCCTCGTGGCCAAGGAGCACCGCCGCCCAGGCCGGGGCGAGGCTGTCCTCGAAGTCGGCCATGAACACTCGCGCGCCGCTGTTGAGGGCGTTGACAATCATCTTCGGCTCGGCCGGCCCGGTGATCTCTACGCGACGGTCGAGGAGCACCTCTGGAACCGGAGCGACAGTCCACTCGGTCTCGCGCACGTCGCGCGTCTCGGGCAAGAGGTCAGGAAGTTCGCCCGCGTCGAAGCGGGCTTGTCGCTCGCCGCGCTCGGCGAGCAGCGCCGCAACCCGCCCGGCGAAACGACGGTGGAGGCCGTCGAGGAAGGCTCGGGCCTCGGGGGTCAACAGCGTGGCGGCGAGCGCGGGGTGGGGGCCGGACATGCAGGAACCGTAGCGTGATAAACATCCGTTGAACGATACTCATTCGTTGACGCGACGGCCCTCGTCGAGCGATGTCAATGTAAACGTGTCATGCTGTCAATTCTGTCAAAGGAGTCCCCCGTGAGCACCGCGCTTGGACCCCGCCTCCGTTCTCTCCGGCGCAGCCGTGGGCTGGCGCAGGCCACGCTCGCGCAGAAACTAGGGATCTCGGCAAGCTATCTCAACCTGATCGAGGCGGGGAAACGCCCCATGCCCGCGGAGGTGCTCCTCGCGGCCGCCCGGGAGCTCGACGTCGACCTCCGGGCCCTGGGGGGCGACGGCGAGGCCCGGCTGGTGCACGACCTCGTCGAGGCGCTGGCCGACCCATCGCTCGACGACGCCGATCTCACCACCGCCGATGCACGCGAGCTGGCCTCGCGGGAGCCGGTGCTCGCCCGCGCGGCGGTGCAGTTGCACCAGGCCCTCCAGGCCGCCCGCGCCGCGCAGGAGACACTCGCCGGGCAGGTGTACGCCAAGGAAGGCGAGTCCTCCTCATCGCGGCTCCCGCCGGAGGAGGTGACCGACCATATCGAGTCGCGACACAACTACTTCGATGCCCTCGAGGACGCCGCCGAGGCCCTCGTTCGCGACGCGCGACTCGACCCGCAGGACCTCTACCCGGGTCTCGTGCGTTTCCTCGACGGCCACGGCGTGCGCGCTCGCATCGGGCCACCGCCCGCCCCGGGTGTGCACGCGCGCTTCGAGCCCGAGTCGCGAGAGCTCCTGGTGTCGGAGTGGCTCCCCACGCGCAGCCGCAACTTCGAGCTGGCTCGCTCCTGCGCGCGCGTCGTGGCTCGCGACACCATCGCCGCCCTCGCCGACGACGCTCGCCTCACGACGCCCACCTCCCGGGCCCTGTGTCGCACGGCGCTGGGCTCCTACTTCGCCGCGGCGGTGCTGATGCCCTACGGGCCCTTTCACGCCGCCGCCGAGAGCCTCCGCTACGACGTGGAGCTGGTGGGGCGCCGGTTCCGGGTGGGCTTCGAGCAGGTGTGCCACCGCCTCACGACGCTGTCGCGACGTGGCGCCGAGGGCGTCCCCTTCCACTTCGTGCGGGTCGACGTCGCCGGCAACATCTCCAAGCGCTTCTCAGGATCCGGCATCCACTTCGCGCGCTTCTCGGGCGTGTGCCCGAGGTGGAACGTGTTCTCTGCCTTCGCGATGCCAGGCCGGATCCGAACGCAGGTGAGCCGCATGCCCGACGGTCGCGACTACTTCTGCATCGCGCGGACGGTGTCGGAAGACTCGCGGGGCTGGGGACAAGACGGCCGGGTGCACGCGGTGGGCCTCGGCACCTCGCTCGAGCACGCCCGGCGACTGGTGTATGCCGACGGCGTGGCCCTCGACGATCCGCACAACACCGTGCCAATCGGCGTCACCTGCCGCCTCTGCGAGCGCACCGACTGCGCGCAGCGCGCCTTGCCGAGCCTCCGCGTACCCCTCCAGGTCGACGAGCTCTCCCGCCGTGCCTCACCTTACGGCTCGACCTCGTGATCCTCGCGTTGTTCGCCTGCGACGAAGTCCCCGCCGAGCAAGCCGCCGCCCTCGCGCTGGTGCTCGAGGTGCACGCGGAGAACGGGCTCCGCGAGCCGGAAGGCGAGGTGGCCATGGTCGAATCGCTGTCCACATCGGCGGGTGACTTCCCGCTGAGCTTCGGGCTCGGTCCCGAGTACTTCCGCAACGAGGGGGCGGTCGAGGCGGCGTTGCTCGCGCTGGAGCGAGGCCAGGGCGTCAACATGCACGGCGACCTCACGGCCACCGACGCGGCGTCGCGGGAAGTCGAGCTCGCCCGCCGCATGCTCGAGTTCGACCCACTCGCGGGGAGCCGCCCCGACATTGTGTCCGGCCTGTGCGACGCCACGCCCACCTGGCTGGAAGCCTCGCTCGCCGCCGGGGTGGTCGCGGGCATCGGACCGGTCGAGTACTGTCAGCTCAGCCTCGACCCCGCGGGGCCGGGTGCGGAGGCCTACGCCTCCGCGGCCGACCGGGGTTGTGCCGAGGCCGGCTACACCGGCTGCCACGCGCCCGCGCCGACCGTGGGCCCGGATCGGCAGCGGCTCTTTCCCTGGCGCCCGAGCAGCACCTCCGCGTGGACCGAGGACGACGGCGGCACTCTGGTTATCCTCAGCGGCTACGAGGCCGACAGCGTCGACTGCCTCGCGCGCGTGGACCCCGAGGACTGCGGGTTCGCGACGGCCGAGCACGCCGAGGCCGACATGGCCATGCTCGACGCCTCCCTGCGACAGGCGAGGGGACGGCTCCACCCCGGCGAGCGCGGCGCCTACTACATCACGTGGAGTACCAACCGCATCGCGACCACCGAGTACATCGAGGCATGGTTCGCGGGCGCGGAGTCACTCCTCGGCGACAGGATCGAAGCGAGGTCTCTGGCCGAGGCCCTCTCCGGCTGATTGAAGGGATCACCAGGAGCGCCGCCACAGCCACGAGCTACAGCCTACAGCCTACAGCCTACGGCCTCGCCCGCCGCCGCCTCGCGACGATCCCCGCCACCACCCCGAGTCCGAGCGGCGCCGCGCCGGCCTGGCAGCTGCAGGCGGTGGGCTCGTCGACGGGCACGCGCACGCCGTCGGTGCGCTGATCGGCCACGCTCCAGGTGTAGCTGGCGCCTCGCTCCCCGATGTCGTTGAGCGGCACCACGCCCACGTAGGCGGCCACGACCGCGCCGCCGAGATCGTCGATCTCCACGCGCGCGAGGCCGTCGGTGGCGTGATGGATGACGTGGGTGATCGCGCCGTCGGCCGTCTCGGTCGACACGGTGACCGCCCAGTCCGTCGGGATGTCCTTCACACTCGCCGCCCCGTCGAGCGTGAACAGCACGTCGCGGGGCGCGTCGCTCGAGAGCTCGAAGAAGTTCTGTCCCCGGCCCTGGGGCGCCGTCTTGCCATCGACTGTCCCTTGCGATGGGTACGTCGTGACATGCGCAGTATACGGGTCGGTGTCGAAGTCCGACATCACCTGCAACCACAGCTCGCCCTCGGCCACGTCCATGGAGGCCACGTGCGCCGTCCAACCCGCCACGAGATCGTCGAAGGGCGTGCCGAGCGCCGCCGTCACCGCGTCGTCCACGTGCGTGTCGGCGGTGGCCGCTTCCCACGCGAGCAGGGGCGCCGCCGGGTCGACCTGCTCGGACAGGTAGGTATTGAAGGTAAAATGCCCGTAGTTCACGTACCCGGTGTCACTGTCGAGCGCGAGGTAGGGCGCGTCGAAGTAGCTCCATAGGCTGTAGGTCCAAGTGTTGGCATCGGGGTAGGGGAGCTCGAAGCTCCACTCTGCCGTGCTCTCCCAGTACCACCAGTCGGCTTCGTCCCAGAACACGTTGTAGTCGAACTGCGAGGCGTGGTTGAACTCGTGGGCGATGAGCGACTCGATCCACGGGTCGCCGTCGGCGAACCAGTCGGTGTTGAGCACGATGAAGGGCACGCCGCCCTCCTCGTTGACGTTGGTCCAACCACCGGTACCGGAGTTGCCGCCGCTCAGGTCGCCGAGGACGACGGTGATGAGACAGCTGTCGGTCTGGCTCGGCGCCGCCCAGCCATGCTCGTCGACCATCACCGCCCAGGAACGTTCCAGCGCCCCGGCCACCAGGTCGAGGGTGGCCTCGTCGAGCGCGGCGTTGCTGGCGTCGTAGGCCACGAGGAAGTGGTCGGTGGTGAGCACCTGGTCGTAGGTGCCGTCGACCTGCTCCTGGCGTGCCAGTTGCACCGGGTCGATGCACTCCGCCGGGGCGGCGTACAGGGGCCGGGGCTCGGCCTTGGGCAAACCACGCGCCACGTCGAGGGCGAGCATGTGCGGGGTGAGGCAGGTGGGGAACATCAGAGCTCGCTGTCGCGAATGCGCTCGCGGACGGTGGCGGGGAGGGGAACCAGCTTGTTGTCGCGGTTGACGCACACGAGCTGGACGGTGCCCTCGACCATGGCTTGCTTGCCGCCCGGCCGCCACACCGACTGGTGAAACACGGCGCGGTAGTCGGACTCCATCTTCACGCGGGTTCGCACGTCCAGGTGGTCGCCGAGGCCCGCCGGCTCGCGGAAAGACAGCTCGCACCGGTACACCACGAAGCCGATGCCCTCGTCTTTCCAGAGCCGCACCAGCTCCGCGGGGCCGAGGAGGTGCTCGCGGGCGCGCTCGAAGTAACGCAGGTAGTTCGCGTGGTAGACGGCGCCGGAGAGGTCGGTATCCTCGTAGTAAATCTGCAAGGGGACGACGTGGTCACTCGTCATCGAGGTCTCGCAGGCCGTACTCTTTCATCTTGAGCTGCAGCGCCTTGCGGCTGATGTCGAGCCGTCGCGCCGTACGGGTGACGTTGCCGCCCTCGGCTTCGAGACTCTTTAGGATCAAGTCGCGCTCCAGCCGCGCCGTGTGCACGCGCACGAACTCCTTGAGGCCGATCCCGCCGGGCTCCACCGGGGGCAGGTCGGGCGCGGTCGACGGGGTGGGCTCCGGTGCCGATGACATCGCAGAAGGGAAGGCGTCGTTGCCGAGCACGCTGCCGTCGCCCAGGAGAACGCCGCGCTCGATGGTATTCTCGAGCTCACGGATGTTCCCCGGCCAGTGCCAGGCGAGCAGTCGCGACAGCACGTCGGGGGACACGTCGCGAACGTGCTTGCCGAGCCGCTCGTTGAAGCGCTGGAGGAAGTGTTTGACGAGGAGCGGGATGTCATCCCGACGCTCCCGCAGCGGCGGCAGGCGGATCGGCACCACGTTGAGTCGGTAGTACAGGTCCTCTCGGAACTCGCCCAGCAGGACCTTCGCCCCGAGGTCGACGTTGGTGGCGGCGATGACGCGCACGTCGACCTTCACCGGCCGCGTGCCGCCCACGCGCTCGATTACCCGCTCCTGGAGGGCGCGCAGGAGCTTCACCTGCATGTCGCGACCGAGCTCGCCCACCTCGTCGAGGACGAGCGTGCCCCCGTCGGCCAGCTCGAACTTCCCGGGCTTCGCCGAGGCCGCCCCGGTGAACGCCCCCTTCTCGTGGCCGAAGAGCTCGCTCTCGAAAAGGTTCTCGGGGATGGCGCCGCAGTTGACGGTCACGAAGGGGCCGTCGCGACGCGAGGATTGCCGATGCAGCGCCTTGGCCACCAGCTCCTTGCCGGTGCTGCTCTCGCCGGTGACGAGCACGGTCGTGGGCGAGTCGGCCACCTTGGCCACCAGCTCGTACACCTTCTGCATCAAGGGCGTGCGCCCGACGATGTCGAAGCGCCCCTCGGGCGACACCAGCGTGTCGTCGAGCAAGTCGCGCCGGCGCGCGCGCTCGACCCCCAGCGCCTTGGTGACGGCGTCGCGAATCTCTTCGAGATCAAAGGGTTTACTGATGAAGTCCTGGGCCCCGAGTTTAAGGGCCTCTACCGCCGTGTCGACCGTCCCGTGCGCGGTGATCACGATCACCGGCAAGCCGGGCTGCTCCCGGATGCACCAGGCGAGCAGCTCCATCCCGTCCATCCCCGGCATCTTCAGGTCGGTGATCACGAGGTCGACCGGGTGACCGCCAAGGTGGGCCACGCCCTGCGCGCCGTCTACCGCCACGCTCACGTCGTGCCCATCGCGCGCGAGGTGCGCCTTGAGCACGGTGCGGATTGAAGGCTCGTCGTCGACGACGAGGATGCGTGATCGCATGGGCCCCGCTGCTAACCGTCCCGCGCAAAGCTTTGGTTGCGAACCGTGACGAAGGTGCCCGCCCCCGGCGCGTCTCTGCTATACCGGCGCCCCGGGAGCCCCATGCGATCATTCCTCGCTCTTGCCCTCGCGTTCATGCTCGCTGCCGTGCCCGTGGTGGCTCACGCGGGCGCCGCCACTGACTTCTCGCTGCGCGACATCAACGGCCAGTCGCACACGCTGTCGCAGTACCGGGGCAAGGTGGTGCTGGTGAACTTCTGGGCCACCTGGTGCGGTCCCTGCCAGGTGGAGATGCCTCACCTCCAGGCGCTGCACACCGAGCTCGGCGCGAAGGGACTGGTGATCCTCGGCATCAGCGCCGACGACGCCAAGCTCGACGCGGCTGTGAAGCCGCTGGTGAAGTCCAAGGGGCTCACCTACACCATCCTCCGCGACCCCACGACCACGGTCGTGTCGCAGTACAACCCGGCCAAGACGCTGCCCTTCAACGTGCTCGTGGCCAAGGACGGCAGCGTGGCCAAGGTTCACTCGGGCTACAACCCGGGCGACGAGGTCACGCTGAAGGCCGAGATCGTCGAGCTCCTGGCGAAGTAGTCGATGGACGCGGTGGCCGAATCGGTGGTCGATCCGCTCGGGACGGAGGAGGTCGCGCCCGTGATGGGCGAGGCCATGGATCTCGGCGACACCGTGACGGTGTCCACGCCGGTGCGTCCCTACGATCTCGCAGGCGGCGCCACGCATGGCCTGGAGGAGTTCCGCTTCCGCTACTACACGGTCGACGACCGGCTCCCCGGCTTCGAAGACAACCCCGTTCTCGACTACCAGGAGGCGGTACAACGCCTGCAACTGGTGGGCGGCAACTCGGCGCTCACCCTCGGCGCCCAGCTCGACGCCGTGGCCCTCTTCTCCAACGCCTACAAGCTCGATGGCGTGCTCACCTACGAGCGCGACCTCTACACCGACGGGATGATGAGCTTCCATCCCAACTGGTGGGTGAACCTCGAGAAACTCTGGTTGCAGGGACGCTCGGGGAAGGTCGACTGGACCATCGGCGACAGCTACGCCGCCTTCGGCCGCGGCTACGCGCTCAACGTGGTGAAGAACACCGACATCGATCTCGATACCTCCCTGCGGGGCGTGAACGTGGGGCTTTCATCGGGGGCTTTCGAGCTGCGTCTCGTCGAGGCCACCACCAACCCCCAGCAGCTGCGCCTCGAGAACCCCAACGTGTCGATGGTGCCCGACTACAAACACGTCGTGCACGGCCTGCGTGCCGACTACTACGGGCGTGTGCACGCGGGTGTACACGGCACGGCCTTCCAGTTCGTCGAAGGGGCCGATCCCTCCGGCGACGGCTTCTCTGGCTACGGGCAGCCTGTTGGCGCCGGCATCGTGGGGGGCACGCTGGAGGTGTCGAGCCTCGGCCCCTTCGACGTGGGCCTCGAAGGCGACTACTTCGCCTACGACCCTGCCGTGGCCGACGCCCCCGGCTACGCCGGCTATGCCTCCTTGAGCGCCTACCCCGGCGTGGCCATCGTGCTCATCGAAGGCAAGATCAGTCGCGACACCGAGCACGTCAACACCTTCTCCGCGATCCACGGCTACGAGCTGTCCACCGGCCCGTCGCTCGAGTACGAGCGCGTGATCACCGAGGACAGCTCCGCCGCGGTCAACAGCAATGACGTCAAGGGCGGCCGTGTTCGTGTCGACGTCAACGTGGGCAAGAACGGCGCCATCGTCACCCCCTACGTCGCGGCGGCGGCCTTCCGCGACGAAGACCTCGGCGGCGTGCACTTCAACGACACGCCCGAGACCATCGTGCACGGGGTCACGGGCGCGGTGGTGATCAGGGGCGAGTTCCACGCCCTGGTCAACGGCGGCTACCGGATGGACCTGCGTGACGATGCGCCCGCGACCAACGCGGGCGACACCACCGCGCACGTCGACGCGGCGGTGACGGTCCCCCTCGGGCATGGCCTCTCCCTCGAGCTCGCCCCCTCGGTGCTGGCCTACCACTGGGGTGACAACCCCATCCAGCAGGCCGACTACCTCGACGCGAGCAACGCGCTGGCGCTCAAGATCGGCGCGCCCTGGGCGGTCATCCTCTACACCGACTACTCCGACAACCCGCTGATCAACAGCACCGGCAACATCACCGACGAGGTGTACGCCGCCGGCGAGCTGCAGTGGATGCCGAACACCGCGACGACCCTCAAGGCCTTCTACGGCGCGTACCGGGCGGGCATCCGCTGCGCCGGCGGCCAGTGTCGCTCGCTGCCCGGCTTCGAGGGCGGCCGCGTTTCCGTCACTTCCAACTTCTAGGGAACCATCAAGATGATCCTGTGCGCTCTCGCCTCGCTCGCCCTCGCCGGCCCGGTCAAGGTTACCGCGTGGACCGCCTCGTCCACCGCCGCGAACACCGACACCGCCGCCTACGACGCCTCGAAGCTGGGCGACGGCAAGCAGTCCACGGCCTGGGTGGAGGGCGACGACGGCGCCGGTCTCGGCTCCTGGGTGCTCTTCGAGTTCGGCGAGAACCGCTCGGTGTCGCAGGTGCAGGTGTGGGCGGGCAACTGGTACAACACCGAGTACTGGGGCCACTACAACCGTCCCAAGAACATCGTGTTCGAGTTCGCCGACGGTAGCACCGAGGAGCACACGCTCGCCGACGAGCAGGCGCCGCAACTCATCACCTTGAAGTCGGCCAAGTCGACGTCGACCGTCAAGCTGCGCGTCAAGGGGATCTACTCGGGCAAGGGGGTCGACACCGCCATCGCCGAGGTGAAGTTTTTCGACGGCGGGGCCACCGTGTCGAGCGCCACGGCCTCGACCACTGCGCCGGCCGACACCGACGGCAACTACAACGCCGGCAACATGGTCGACGGCATCTCCGACTCGATGTGGTGCGAGGGCAACAAGAAGTCTGACGGCACCGGCGAGTGGGTGGAGCTGCGGCTGGCCAAGACCGCCTCGGTGACCGGGCTCAAGGTCCGCAACGGCGCCGGTTTCTCGACGGAGCTGTTCAAGCAGGTGAACCGCGCCGCCACCGCGAAGGTGAGCTTCTCCGATGGTTCGAGCGAGGAGATCGCGCTGAAGGACCTGCCCATGGAGCTCCCCCTGAGCTTCGCCGCGCCGCACACCACGTCGAGCATCAAGCTCAGCTTCACCTCGGCGAAGAAGGGTACGGACTACGACGACCTCTGCGTGTCCGAGATCACCGTGGTGCCCTGAACGGCAGGCGGCTTCGCACTCAGTTGACGACGTCCGTGCCGTGATCCGCTAAATTCCACGACGGAGTGTGACCATGCGTCGTGCCTTCTTGTTGCTCGTCCCCGTGGGCATCGGGTGTAGCGATTACGGGACCAACCGGATTCGCCAGACCGACGAGTTCGACCAGGCACCCTCGAACATGGTCGACATCCTCTGGGTGATCGACGACTCCACCTCGATGATGGAGGAGCAGGCGGCGGTGGTGGCGGCCGCGGAAGATTTCCTCACGCAGCTCGAGACGGAAGACATGGACTTCCAGCTCGGCATCATCACCACCGACATGGACAGCACCAACCAGATGTCGGGACGCCTGCTCGGCAACCCGCCCTACCTGTCCTCGGAGTGCCGCCTCGACGGCGACCCGAGCGACTGCACCTACGGCGAGGCCTTCAAGGAGAACATCGTCCAGGGCACCGGGGGCTCCGATCAGGAGAAGGGGCTCGAGGCGGCGATCGCTGCGGTCACCGTGCCGCTCGTGGAAACCTTCAACGCGGGCTTCGTGCGCGACGGCGCGATGCTGATGATCATTCACCTCACCGACGAGAATGACTGCTCCGACGGGGGACGTTTCGGACCCTCCGCCACCGGCGAGGACTGCTACACCCAGTACGACGGGCTCACCCCGGTGCCCGACCTCGTCCGGGCCCTGAAGGACGCGAAGGCCGACACCGACGACGAGGTGGTGATGTCGGGCATCATCGGGCCCGAGGCCGAGGTGGGCTGCCAGACGGCCGTGCCCGGCAAACGTTACCAGCAGGCGATCGAGCTGCTATCGGGGGTCGAGGCGAACATCTGCCTGTCGGACTACGCGCCGGTCATGGAGTCGCTCGGCCTCGCCGCCACCGGCATGCTCACGCACTTCCAGCTCAGCAACGCCGCCGACGCCACGGAGAACGGCGACATGCAGGTGCGCGTCACCAACCCCGACGGCACCACTACCGAGGTGGCGCAGGACGACACCGAGGGCTGGAGCTACGTGGAGGAGTACGCGCAGGTGGCGTTCAACGGCGCCTCGGTGCCGGTACGCGAGGCCCACATCGAGGTGGAGTACTACGTCACCGGGCCCGTTCCGACGGGCACCGAAGACGACACCGAGACGGCCGACACCGCCACCACCACGCCCTAGCCGTGGTGCCCGTTCGCGTCGTGTGCGCGTGCATTCGGCGCGGGACGACGGTGCTCGTCGCGCGACGCGGCCCCGAGATGGAGCACGCCGGCACCTGGGAGTTCCCCGGGGGCAAGGTGGAGCCGGGGGAGGACGACCGCGAGGCGCTCACCCGCGAGATCGCCGAGGAGCTTTCGTGTCGCGTGACGGTGGGTGCCCTGGCCGGGGAGGGAACCACCGGGCGCATCCATCTCGTGGGCTACTGGTGCGAGGCCGAGGAGGAGCCGGTCGCGACCGAGCATGATCGACTCGAGTGGGTACAGATCGGGGCGCTCGCGACGCTTCGCTGGGCGCCGGCCGATGGGCCGATCATCGAGGCGATTCAATCGACCTCGCCCTGGTCGACGACCCCCTAGTCGACGACGGGATGTTCGAATTTCTGCTCCGCCTCGTGCCGGGCGCGCATCGCCGGTCCCGGGGCGCCGTCGCCCATGAAGACGAAGCCTCGTCGCGTGAGCGCCGCCCAGGCAAGGTCCTTCACCCGTGGCGCGAGCCAGCGGCGCACGGGACCCCAGAGGAGCAAGATGCCCACGATGTCGGAGAGGTAGCCGGGGGTCACGAGCAAGACCGCGCCAACGAGCGCGAGGAGCCCCTCCACCAGCTTGACGGCGGGCGGCTCACCGCGGCGGAGGCCCTCGAAGATCTCCCGGAGAACCGTGCTCCCGGCGCGCTTGCCGAGCCAGGCGCCCACGAGGCCAGCGAGCACGAGGGTCCCGACCGTTTCGACCGCGCCGAGTCGCGACCCCACCTCGATGATCAGGTAGGTCTCCACCACGGGGATGACGGTGAACAAGAGGAAGAGAACGACACCGATCATGACTCCTCCCGCTTGGCCTCTTGCCACCACGCTTCGAGCGCTGCCATGCCCGCCTCCGACGGGTCGATGCCTGCCGCGGCGGCGCGGGACTCCACGCCCCGGAAACGCCGCTCGAAGCGCGTGTTGGCCATGCGCAGGGCATCTTCACCGCTCACGCCGACCCAGCGGCCGAGATTGCTGGCGGCGAGCAAGAGGTCGCCGTACTCGTGGGCGACGCGGTCCTTGTTGCCCGTGGTCAGTGCCTCGCGAAGCTCGGCGCGCTCCTCGTCGATCTTGTCGACCACGCCCTGCATGTCGGGCCAATCGAAACCGACGGCGGCGGCCTTCTCCGCCACCCGATGCGCACGCACCAGCGCCGGGAGCGAGGCGGGGACGCCGTCGATGCGGGAGCGTCCCGCGCGGGCCTTGCGACGCTCCCACGCGGAGATGCCCCCGGGCTCCGCCTCGTCCTCCGTGGCAAAAACGTGCGGGTGGCGCTCCACCATCTTGTCGACGATGCCGCGCTCCACGTCGGCGATGGAGAACTCGCCGCGTTCCTCCGCGAGCTGCGCGAGGAAGTACACCTGGAAGAGCAGGTCGCCGAGCTCCTCCTTCAACGCGGCGGGCTCGCCCTCGTCGAGCGCGCCGAGCACCTCGTGGCACTCCTCGAGCAGGTACGGGCGCATGGAGGACTCGTCCTGGGCGCGGTCCCAGGGACAGTCACGGCGGAGGCGCGCGACGAGGGCGCGCAGGTCGGGCGAGACAGGCACCCGGGGAGAATAAGCACGGTGTCCGCGCGCGGCCCCCGCGTCTAGGGCGTGGTGAACATCACGGTGGTGAACGCCTCGATGGTGGCGCCGCCGGTGAAGCCCGTGCCGGCCTCGTCGACGGTCAGGGTGCCGCCGAGCAGCCAGCCGGACTCGATGGGCTCGGCCGCGTACCAGACGTTGACCGTGCTGCCCGCGGCGAGGCCCCAGGTGGTGCTCGGCAGCACGCTCGCGCTGCCATGGGCCTCGAAGGGGGCGAGGTAGTACACCGCCACCACCGTCTCGGCGGTCTCGAGCGGCGGGCGGGCGCCCTCGGGGGCCGCCGTCGCGGTGACGTAGGTGATCGGGTCGTCGTAGATGTCGAGCATGTCGCCGTCGGCGAAGCCGATCTCGAGGTCGCCCACGTGGTAGCTCGGGCCGCCGTCGGTGTACTCGGTGTCGCCCTGGTGCAGGAGCTGGATGTCGATCGTCACCACGTCGTCGACCACCCAGGTGATGGGCGCGTAGGGCGTGGCGTAGGCGAGCGTCTCGTCGCCCTGCACGTAGTAGCTGGCCACCTCGGGCGTGAGCGCCGCGAGCGTGTAGCTGCCGTCGGCGCCGGTGCGCGCCGTCATGCAGAGGCTGCGACACACGTTCACGCGGAAGTCGGGAAGCGGGGCGCCGTCGGGGTCGGTGACGACGCCGTTCACCTCGGCGCCCGGGTAGTCGCCGGTCTCGCCCGTTTCCTGGGTGTCGTTGGTGTCGGTGTCGCCGGAGTCGGCCGGCTTCGAGGTGTCGGCGGTGTCGTCGCCGCAGGCAAAAAGGAGCGCGAGGATCATGGCGCTCTCATAGACGATGCGCGGCCGGAGCACAAGCGGAAGGGTATAGGGCCCGCGCCCGGAGGACCGCGTGCCCAACCCGCCCACCGTCCCGCCTGCCCCCGAGGCATTTGGGAAATACCAGCTCCTCGAGCGCATCGCACAGGGCGGCATGGCCGAGGTTTTCCGCGCGCGTTCGCACGGCGCGATGGGCTTCGAGAAGATCCTCGTCGTCAAGCGCATCCTCGACACGCTCGCCAAGGACGAGGAATTCCGCGACCTGTTCACCAACGAGGCCCGCATCGCCGCCGAGCTGAGCCACGTGAACATCGTGCAGGTGTTCGAGCTCGGCAAGGAAAATGAGCACCTCTACATCGCGATGGAGTACGTGCACGGGCTCGACCTCGCCCGGCTCGCCTCGCGCTCGCGCACGCTCGGCGACTTCCCGATCAACCTTGCCCTGTTCATCACCGGCGAGGTGCTCAAGGCGCTGGCCTACGCCCACGCGGCCCACGACAGCGACGGCGAGCCGATGAACATCGTTCACTGCGACATCAGCCCACAGAACGTGCTCATCAGCTTCTCCGGCGAGGTGAAGCTCACCGACTTCGGCATCAGCCGCGCCGCGATCCAGCGCGGCAACGAGAACGTGATCCGCGGCAAGTACAGCTACATGTCGCCGGAGCAGGCTGAGTCGCGACACCTCGACGGGCGATCCGACCTCTTCTCGCTGGGGACGATGCTCTACGAGATCCTCACCGGGCGTCGCCTCTTCAAGGCGGCCTCCCGCGACGAGACGCTCGCCCGGGTGCGCCGGGCCGAGGTGCCGAGCCCACGGCCCTACCGCAAGGAGATCAGCGAGGACCTCGAGGGCTTCATCCTGCGCACACTGTCGCGACTGCCCGAGGATCGCTTCGCCGACGCCCACGAGATGTACGACGCGCTCAGCAAGATCATCGTTTCGGAGGGCCACCGGGCCACCAACAACGACCTTGCCCAGTACCTGCGCGAGGTGATCGACGCCGCCAACGCGGCCGCCGCGGGCCAGGCCGCCGCGAAGTCGCCGAAGTCGCTCAAGACCATCCCGCCGCAGCCCCTGGTGGCGCTGGCGCTCGAGGCCTCGCCGCCGCCGCGCTCGATCGCCTCGCCGCGCACGTCGATGGCGGCCTTGTCCCAGGAGTGGATGTCGGTGATCGGCGACCAGGGCGGCGAGGTGTGGGAGCGCGGGGAGGGGAGCCTCTTGGTGGTGTGGGCGGCCGGCACCGGCTTCAAGGAGACGGTGGGTCGCGCGGTGCGCACGGCGGTGGCCTTGCAGCGCCTCACCGCCCAGGCTGGCTACCGCCTGTCGGCCGGCATCGCGCCCGGCGTGGCCCGGGTTCGCCCCGACACACATCGTCCAGCGGAGGGCTGGGAGCTGGCGGGCCCCTTCTACCTGGCGCGCTGGATGATGAACCTGTCCGCGCATCGCGGCCGCGTCTTGCTCACCGAGGTGGGCGCCAAGCAGATCGACCAGCCCACCGTGATGCTCGGTCGCATCCCCATCCAGGGCAACCGCTACATCAACCTCCACGAAGTCGCGTAGACCTCGACCAAGCGGCCTAGTCGACGAGGCGCAGGCGGTCCAGGCGGAAGGTGCGCGAGGCGCCGCGCAGGTGACAGTGGGCCACCACCCGCGAACGTGCCAGCTTGGTGACGGTGATCTCGCGACGGCTGGCCGAGCCGGTGTCGCCGGCGACGTAGTCGACCAGTAGCCGTTCGCCGCTCTTGAGCGCGGCGGCGAGACGCTCGCGCACGCGGTCGAGCTCCCCCTTGTCGCGGGGCTGGCACAACGACAAGAGGCCGTCCAGGTCGAGCTCACCCGCGGGATCGGCGGCGGCCACCAGCCGCGCCGCGAGGAGGAAGGTGGCGTGCGCGTCGTCGAGCGCGCGGTGCTCGACCTCGCGTGGCAGGTCGAAACGTTCGCGCAGCGAGGAGAGCCGGTGGTCGCCCACGGCGAGCAGGCGCCGCGCGAGGAGCAAGGAGTCGAGCACCGGCTGCTCAGGTCGCGACAGCGCGAGCCGCCCGCACTCCATGTCGAGGAAGCCGAGATCGAAATCCGCGTTATGACAGACGAGCACGGCCCCGTCGATCCTCCGCAAGAGCTCCGGGAGCACCGCTTCGAAGCGGGGCGCCTGGGCCACCATGGCCGCAGTGATGCCGTGCACGCCGGTGGCCGCCATGGGCCGATCCGGGTTGACCAGCGTGCTCCACCGGTCGGGCGTGCCATCGAGGCGGCCACGAACCACGGCCACCTCGACCACGCGGTCGCCCTCGTCGGGGTCGAGCCCGGTGGTCTCGAAATCGAGCGCCGCGTAGTCGTGGTGGAGCAGGCTCACCGGAGCCTTCTAGCCCGCCTACTCGAGTCGCCGAGCGTGCCCCAAGAGGAGAGGTGGCTGCCGTCGGGCTGCCCGTCCCCACGCGCCTGCGCCTTGATCGGGACGCGGGCCAGTCGCGTGTTAACCCATGGATCCTACGCAGGTGGTGCAGTGGACGATCATGGGGATTCGTCGTCTTCCTCCCGACCTGCGTGGGCCAAACGGAGTGACTGCGAGGCCACGCTGCGCGCCTTTTGGCTTGGCGAGACGGCTGCCCTGTTCGTGTACCGGGGGGTGCTGGCGGACATCGAAAAGGACCGGGTCGAAGGGCGCCCCCGCCTGCTCCGGTGGGCAGGCACCCTCTCGGCGCCCGTGCCGCCGGCGGGGGCGGCGCTCGACGCCTGGCTGGGGCTGTGCCCGGCGCTTGGCGAAGGCGACGTCCACGACCTGGAACGACTGGGCTGGATGCTCGCGACCTGGTACTCGGGCCGCGATGTCGTGCTGCGCGTGGCTGGACGGCGACTGCATCACCAGCGACCTTCGACAGCCGGCGCGAAGGGGGCGCTGAGTCGGTGCCTCGCTGGGTATCTGTACGAGGGGATTATCGGGACGATTGATGAGGTAGAACGCCACGAAATGATGAATTCTGGGGGGGGGGTCAAGAATCGCGACAGGGAACTTGCTCGACACGCCCTGACACTGGCCCAGCGGGCTGCCGCGGGCGAGTGGCGGCTCGGCGTGGTTGGCGTCCTGGCCACGGGGCCCGCAGCGCGGCTTGCCAACGCGCCCGAGCAGGCAGTGATCCGCGAACGGGCCATTCTGCAACGCCGTCGTGGCGGCCGCGAGTGATGCAGCGCCGCGCTGCCACGGCGACTCCCCCGTCGGAAGAAAATTTCCGTTCGCTCCCCGCCAAGTGCCCGGGTACATCCAGAGCATCACTGGAGCGGTTTGATGAGTTTCGACAACGATCAGGGTTCTTTGGGGCGGATCAAGCGCGTGGGCGGCGCCACGTGCGGCGGCGCGGGGGGCTCGTCGGAGTCCGCGATGGGAAATCCGCGCGGCGGGAGCGCGCCGAAGTCGATCCTCGTCACCCTCTGCTCGGAAGAGACCTTTCGCACCAACGGCACCCAGACGCGGACGGTCACCCTCTACGACCTGCCGCAGGTTCGTCGGCTCGGTCCGCTCATCAATCGCATCCGCGTGCATTGGCTGGTCGAGGGCGCGAGCGGCGCCAACTTCCAGGGGGGTGTGACGTTGGCCTGGAGTGTCGCTGGGCGCACGTGGTCCAACCCGGTGGACCTACTGGCCCTGACCGCGAACAATGCCGAGCTGATCGGCGCCTGGTACACCACCGATGGCAACTTCGGCCTGAACATGCGGTACAGCATCGACGTGGCCAACCTCGCGGGGAGCGTGCAGGAGTTTGGCCGCGTCACCTGCGTGCTCGAGATCGAGCTGAAGAGCTAGTCGCCGTGCCCCTGGTAGAACCATTGACCTGGGACAACGTGGTCGGGCAACCAGGCTCGTGGCGGGGAGTGTGGGTGGATGGCGAGTTCGCGCTCGTTCGCACGTGTCCCACGGACGATACGACGGTCCTGCCCCCGGACTCGTTCGTACGCGAGTTTGCGTGGGGGGCGGGTGTCCACTACCCGCTGTTCACGCACTACCGCGCCGACGACCACGGCGTGATCGCGGATGCCTGGGGGGGCGAGTTGAGCGAGGGTGACCGCGACCGCCTCAGTGCCGCCGAGGCGGTGCTCCAACACCACGTTGCCAGCGTGCGAACACTCCTGGGTCAACTCCTCCCCGGCGCCGCAGCGCTGCTGCTCTCGCCCAGCCTGGACCGCCTCGATCGACGCCTCGACGGCGAGGCGATTGCCGGCACGGACGGCTACCTCGGCGAGATCCCGGTGGCGCGGCTGGACCGGCAGCATCCTTGGTTTCGCTTTGCGCTCGACAAGGAGGCGGGCGTCACCGAGATCCCGCGGTTGCTGTATGGCGTGCGGGAGACCCCGGACGCCTTCGTGTGGCCCTTGAACTGGGAGGTGGCCCGGAGCCAGGGACTGGCCGCGTTCGGATTCTCGCTGCCCGAGGAATTCCGGGAGCGGCTGGAGGGTTATCAGACCTCTGTCGCGACGAGCACGAACTCCTGGCCACCTGGGCTGACGGGCGTGCTCGGCTCGCTCGTCGCGTTCCCGGTGCCCCTCGGCTTCGCAGCCGGCTTTTACGGGAATCAGCTTGTCACACAACTGGGCAAGCTCTCGTCGCACCTCGACGACGCGCTGGACCCGGACTGGACCGCCAACGACGCGCTCGCGGAGCTGATCGAGGGCTTCGAGGAGTTCATGCGCCTCGACGAGGACAACTTGCTCGCGCTCGACTGGAACTGGGTGGTAGGGGCCGCGGAGAAGATCGAGATTGCGCTGGAAGACCTTCGCGCGCCGTCGCTGAGCCTCGACCTCCCCCCGTGGCCGGACACGAACCTCTTCACCGGCCAGGGCCAGTTCGAGACGCACGTCCTCGGCAAGACGCTGCGCCACTACATTATCGGGCAGTCGATCCCCAGCTACACGTACTGGACCTCGGGCAAGGAATCGGAGGTCACATCGACGGGCGCCACCACCACCGCCGACCAGTACTCCGTGCATGTGACCTTCGACACCGTCCCGGTGGTGCCCATCGTGTACCTCGATCAACGGTGGTGGGCGTTCCCCTTCGCGGGCATGAGCGGTCGCTCGGACCGCGAGCCGATCCTCGAGTTGTGGCCGAACGTCGAGGACCAGGCGCTCCAGTGGTGGGACCGGACGGCCGCGATCCGCGAGTTCGGCATGGTGGTGGACCTCGCGGCGATGTTGCTCGAGCAGCTCCTCGCGATGGACGACGCGGCGCTCGCGCTGTCCGGCCGGATGCTCGACGCAAGATCGCCGCTGGTGAACCTCGCGGGTGGCACCGAGAAGATGGGTTCCACGCTCGGCGGAGTGGTGGGCGACCTGGAGTGCTGGTCGGAGCTGCTCGACGGGCGCTCGCTTCCGCGGCTGGTGAGCCTACTGTGGCGTCAGGGCGTGGTCGACGCGTTCATCACAGAGGCGCGAACGCAGTACGGCACGGACCCCGAGTGTGTCTATGCTTGTTTCCCCTGGATGCAGAACGCCGCTGACCGCCAGGTGCTGGATCATGCCTTCGGTGCCTATTTGCCGGTCGACCAGTTGCCGGGCGCCGCGGTGTTCGCTGGCCGCGACGCGAGCACCGAGTACCTCTTCATTGCGATGCAGTCAGGCCACGGCGTTTGTGGCCTGCGCGACTGCCAGGTCGTCCCATGCGAGGCCCAACAGTCGATGCGAACGTTGATGGCTGTGGTTGACGACCGGATGCGGTGGTACGCCCTGCCCGACGGCACACTCTACAATGTCGTGCCGGTATGACCGTGGGCTATCCCCCTGCCATCCGGGGAATGTTCCTTGTCATCACCGTTGCTGGCTGCTCGGGTACTCGCGACACGTACACTGCCGAGATGGCGACAGAGTACTGTGACTGGGTGGAAAGGTGCGAGGGCCGCGGCTCCGACGATGACCACTGTCAGGAACTCGCGGAGGTGATCTACGAGAGTTGGCTGGACGACTGTGCGACCGAGCACGGGTGCACATTTGTGCCGGGCGGCGCCCCTGAATGCACGGAGTCTATGAGTACGGCAGAGTGCAGTTTGACCGTCGACCAGTTCGACGCGGCCGCACTGCGCGCCTGCGCCGGCTATTGGGACTGCGGCGACGAGTCCTTCGTGGAGCTCTGCGAGCTGTAGCCCGCCTACTCGAACTGCTCGAAGCCATCCACCTGCCCGAGCACGTGCCCGGGCTCCACGTCGACCCGCCAGGACACGGCGTCGTCGGCCCCGGCGTAGATGACCTCGCCGAGCGTGCCCCAGGAGGAGAGGTGACCGCCGTTGGTCATGCGGTCGTAGTCCCCGAGCACAGCGGTGACGTAGCCGTCAGGGTGTGGCCAGGACCAGGCGAGCCGTGCCCCACCGTCCTCGATGGCGTAGTCGGCCAGTCGCGACACGTTGATCTCGTAGCCGTTGTCGAACACTGAGAAGCCGACGTCGGTCCAGTCGGGCGAGTGTTGCGGGCCGAAGGGGTTGTCGGCGCCCATCGTGCCGTCGTCGCCGCCGACGATCCACGCGATCTCGCCATCGGCGCGGTCGAGCGCGATCACGCAGGCGCAACGGAACATGGAGATTAGGTACTGGTCTCTGGCCTCGTCGAAGGCCAGCCCGTTGGCATGGTTCCAGTCCGCCCCTTCCGGGTAGGCCAGCGGTCCCCAGCCATCGTTGGGGATCACCTCGAAGTGGTCGAAGGCGTTCCAAATCGTCGTCTGCGCGCCGTCCTCGTTCACCTCCACGATGGTGTCGCCGACGACATTCTCGCCGTTCACCTCGCGCACCTCGCCCACCACCGCCGCGAAGCCGCCGGAGGGAAGGGGGAGCACGTCGTGGTGCGCCATCGGCAGGGGGATTGCCTCCCGCTCGCGCCCGTCGTTCGACACGAAGACGGCGTGCGCATCGGGCAGGTAGCTATGGCTCGACACCAGGTAGAGGAATCCGCCCTCCACCTTGTGGATCACCGAGATGGTGCCCACGTCGTCGAGCAGGTCGTACCACACCACGCGCCCTGCCTCGTCGAGCACGATCGCCCCGCTGCCCTCGTCGGGGGACTCGAGCCAGCTCGTGGCCACGAAGCCGGGCTCCAGCGCGCCGGCGTCGACGAGTTCGACCGGCGGAATCGCCGCCGGGAGGCTCCCCGTCGTCACTTGGATCGGCTCACTCGACCAGTCCTCGGCGTGCACGGTGACGGAGATCGTCGCGTCGGCCCCGGCGCCGTAGACCACCGCCCGGCCGTCTGCTCCATCGAAACGTTGGCCCTCCCACTCGACCCAGGCCTCGGCCGAGGCCGGCGTCCAGCTGACCTCGACCAGCGTCGAGATCACCTCGCTGGGGGCAGCGCTGACCGAGGTGATCGGGTCGGCAGCGCAGGCAGCGAGGAACCACACGGGGCGGCACCATAGCACCACGCGCTCATCGCCTCGCTGGCGTTGCCGGGCGGCCGAAGCGCCCTGCTATGCTGCACGGGTGACCCGCTCCTTCCACGCGTGGTTCTTGGTCCTCCTGGCCGGCTGCCCGGCGCCCAGTGACGACGAGGGGAAGGACCGGCCGGGCGGGCGCGAGAGCGGCGGGGTCGACACCGCGGGCGACGCGGCCAGCGACAGCGCCACCGACACGGCGATCGACTCGTCGGTTCACCCGGTGACGGACAGCGCCGAGGACACCGGCGACCTGCCCCCGGCGCGTTCGATCGATGATTGTGCCACGGTCATCTTCGGCGACGCGAGCGTGCGGCCCGCCCTCTGGGTGAACGCGACCGCGAGCGCGGCGGGGGACGGGTCCGAGGCCGCGCCCTTCGGTACCCTCGCCGAGGCGCTTGCCGTGGCCGAAGGCGTGGCGGTGATCTGGGTGGCCGAGGGTGAGTACGACGGCGGCCTCTCCCTCGACGTCTCGGGCCTTGCCGTCGTGGGCAAGGGTCGCGAGGCAACAACGCTCATGGGCAGCGACGCGGCGGCGAACGTGGAGTCCAACCCGGGCGAGGGCGGCGGCAACCTGCTCTGCGCGCTCACGCTCGACGGTGGCGCGCCCGGGGCTATCGCCGAGACCGGGGAGCTGGCGCTGTACGACGTCACGGTGACCGGCGCATCCGGCGTGGGCGTGGTGGCGCGCGGCGAGGGTCGGTCGCTGCGCCTCGAGGGGGTGAGCGTCGAGGCCACGCGGGTGGGCGTCGACGCGGGGATGGGTGTGATGGTGTCCGCTGGCGCGGTCGCCGACATCCGCAACAGCAATGTCTCCAGCAACGAGGGCATCGGCGTCCTGGTGCAGGACAAGGGCACGATCGCGGCGGTCCGCGATTCCCGGGTCGACGCGAACGGGCACGGCGTTGCGGAACAAGACGCCGCCGGCGTGATGGGCCTGTGGTGTGAATCGCTCGAGCTCGACGGCGTGGAGCTCGACGCGAACGTGGCCCGGGGGATCACCCTGAGAGATGTCGCCGTTGTCACCATCGATGACTGCACAGTGACGGGCACCGACGCCGCTGGCCTCGTTGCCAACGGCATCCGGACGCTCGGCGGCGACACCACGCTCACCGGCACGACGGTGAGCGGGGGAACCGGGGTGGGCCTGGCGGTCTACAGCACGGGCGCCATCGCGACCGACGTGATCGTGGAGAACGTCGACGTGGCCGCCGATGGCTCGGGTGGCGTGGGGATCCTGCTGGCCCCACGGGCGATCGCCGGCTTCTCTGGCGTGGTGGCCTCCGGGAACGCGCGCGCCGGGATCGCGATGCGGTGGTCGGCGCTCGACTGCGTGGACTGCGAGCTCTCGTCGAACGGGCAGGTCGGACTGTTTCACGACTGGGCGCGGGTGTCCCTTGATTTCGTGTCGGTGACCGACAACGGCTACGCCGGCCTCATGTACGGTGGCAACCAGACCAACAGCATCCGGGTCATCGACTCCACCTTCGGGCCGCACCCCTACGCCGCCATCTGGGCCTGGGAGTCGCTGGCGCTGAGCGGCAGCACGGTCTACGGCAGCGAGGGCTTCGATTCCGGAGGCGAGGTGGCCGACGGCTTCGCGGTGTACATCGAGGGGGGCGTAGACCCCTTGGAAGGCAACGAGTTCCTCGACGCGGAAGTCGTCGCCGTGCTGGGCGCTGGCTTTCTCGGCGACCTCAGCGGGAACACCTGGAACAACCCCGGAACCGACTTCGTGGCGGTGAAAACGGCCGATGCCGAGACGATCGGTGGCCTCGACGAGATCCCCGAGTACGCGCTCAACCCCGCCGACTCCCCTCAGATCGTCGAGCCCCCGGTGGAGGCCGACGAGATCTGGGACGCGATCTAGGCTCCTGGCGCCTCACCGCCGCCGCCGCGCCATCACGAGCGCCACCGCCATCCCCGCCACCCCCGTGACCGGCGAGCCCACGCCGCAGCCGCACTCCTCGGCGCCGCCGCCACTGGTCTTGTCTTCCTCGCAGTCCTCGTCGATGGTGCCGTCGCAGTTGTTGTCGATGTAGTCGCACATCTCTTCCAGGCCCGGGTTCACCCAGCCGGCCGCGTCGTCGCAGTCGCCGTCGTCGGTGGTGTAGCCGTCCTGGTCGAGGTCGCTCACGCCTTCGTCGACCTGGTCGTCGCAGTCATTGTCGATGCCGTCTTCCACCTCGCCGCCGGGGAAGACACTCGGGTCGGCGTCGTCGCAGTCGCCGCCTTCCTCGGTGTAGCCGTCACCGTCGTCGTCGGTGTAGCGGGTGCCCTCGTCTACGCTGCCGTCGCAGTCGTTGTCGACGCCGTCGACCACCTCCTCGGCGCCGTCGTAGGTGGACAGGTCGGCGTCGTCGCAGTCGCCGTCGCGCTCGGTCTGGCCGTCGCCGTCGTCGTCGGACACCGCCGTGCCCTCGTCGATCTCGCCGTCGCAGTCGTTGTCGACGCCGTCGGCCACCTCGGTGCCGCCGGGGAAGGCGGTGGCGTCGTTGTCGTTGCAGTCGTCGCCCTCGCCGGGGCTGTAGCCATCGCCGTCCACGTCGGTGGCGGACGCATCCACCTGGCCGTCGCAGTCGTCGTCGACGCCGTTGCCTTCCACCTCGACGTTGCCGGGGCTGGCCGACGCGTCGCCGTCGTTGCAGTCGCCCGCGTCCTCGGAGAAGCCGTCGCCGTCGTCGTCGTAGGCGCTGGTGCCCTCGTCCACCGTGCCGTCGCAGTCCTCGTCGGTGCCGTCGGCGGTCTCGGTGCCGGTAGGGCTACTGTCGGCGTCGGTGTCGTCGCAGTCGCCGCCGCTCTCGGCAAAGCCGTCGCCGTCGTCGTCGGCGTAGCTCGTGCCCTCGTCCACGCTGCCGTCGCAGTCCTCGTCCACCCCGTCGGCGCTCTCGGTGGCGCCGCTGTACACGCTGGCGTCGCCGTCGGCGCAGTCGGTGCCGCCGGCCGCCTCGGCGTCTTCGCCGTCGCCATCCACGTCGCTCAGGTCGGCGCCGGTGCAGTCCTGGTCGACCCCGTCGTAGGGGATCTCGGCGGTGGCCGGGCTGCGGCCGCCGTCGCTGTCGTCGCAGTCGTCGTCGTTACTGACGTAGCCGCTGGGTTGTGCGCACTCGCTCTGGGTGGTGGCAGAGGTGCCGTAGCCGTCGCCGTCGGCGTCGAGGTACCAGGTGACGGACAGGCCCTCGTCGATGCTGGTGTCGCAGTCGTCGTCGATGTCGTTGCACACCTCGGCCTCGCCGGGGTTGATGTCGGCGTCGGTGTCGTCGCAATCGCGACTGTTGGTAACGTAGCCCGAGGGACGGCTGCACGCTGCGTAGGTTGAGGACAAGTCGCCGTAGGCGTCGCCGTCGTCGTCGGCGTAGTAGGTCGTCGTCACGCCGTCGTCGACCGTGCCGTCGCAGTCGTCGTCGACCGAGTTGCACGCCTCGGCCTCGCCGGGGTTCACGCTCGCGTCGGTGTCGTCGCAGTCGCTGCCGCCGCAGATCGTGTCTTCGTAGCCGTCGCCATCGTTGTCGCAGGTGCAGTAGGGGTCGGAGCTGCAGTCGCTGTCGTCGCAGTCGACGTCGCTGTCGTAGTCGTTGTCGCTGCCGTCGTCGCAATCCTCGGGGCAGCCGGTGCCCGACGACACGTCGAAGGAGAGCGTGTAGTCGCCCGCGGCGCTTCCCACGCAGCGGCCGGCGCCGCTGGTGCCCCAGCCGTAGCCCTCGACCACCACGTAGTAGGTACTCCCCGACGTGCAGGTGAAGCTGACACTATCGGTGGTCGTGCTCGAGGCGGTGCTCCCCGCCTCGCAGTCGGAGAAGGGGTCGCAGGTGTCGCCGAGCACGTAGATGTCGAGGTCGCAGTCCATCCCCGAGACCTCAAGGGTGACGCTGCCGGTGCGCTGACAGGTGAAGCTGTAGGTGTGGTCGCCCCGCGTCTGTTGCAGGGGCGCGAAGGGCGTGCCGCAGGTGTAGTAGTCGGGGGCGGTGGCGCCCCCGTGCTCGGAGGGGTCGGTGCTGGTGATCCGGTCGCTCACCGTGGACGAGCAGGTGAGCTCGTCGATCACGGTGGCCGGACAGGTGGTGGCCAGGGCGGGGGCGGCGAAGGCAAAAAAGAGCAGGTTCATTCCGCCACCCCGTCGCAGTCGTTGTCGATACCGTCGCCGGCAACTTCCACGCCCCCCGGGTAGGCGCCGGGCTCGGCGTCGTCGCAGTCGCCGCCCCGCTCGCTGGCGCCGTCGCCGTCGTCGTCGGCGTACTCGGTGCCCTCGTCCACCCCGCCGTCGCAGTCGTCATCGACCCCGTTGGCCAGCTCGGCGGCGCCTGGACCCCGGTCGGCCGTCGTGTCGTCGCAGTCGCCGGCGTCTTCGCTGAGGCCGTCGCCGTCGTCGTCGACCGCGCTCGTGCCCTCGTCGGTGGCGCCGTCGCAGTCGTTGTCGGCCGCGTCGGCCACCTCGGCGGCCCCCGGGTAGGCGCTGGCGTCGGCGTCGTCGCAATCGCCGGCCGAGGCGTCGTAGCCGTCGCCATCACCGTCCATGGCCCCGTCGTCGGCCACCCCGTCGCAGTCGTCGTCGATGCCGTTGCCGTAGTCCTCCGCGAGGAGCGGGCTGCGGTTGGGATCCTGGTCGTTGCAGTCGCCCTCGTCTTCCGTGGCACCGTCGCCGTCGTCGTCCACGCAGCTGGTGCCCTCGTCGACGCTGCCGTCGCAGTCCTGGTCGAGGCCGTCGCAGCTCTCGGGGGCCCCGGGGTAGGTCGTGGCGACGCTGTCGTCGCAGTCGATGCCACACGCCGAGTAGCCGTCGCTGTCGCGATCGTAGAGGGATCCGCCGCCCGTGTCGCAGGCGTTGGCGCGCAGCGTGACCACCGCGATGCTGGCCACGGGGCTGACCGTGAGCTGCAGCGTGGAGGACGCCTCCAGGGCGTCGGTGGCCGCGTAGACCAGGGGGATGCTGAGTGACTCGCCCACGCCCACCTCGCCGGGCAGCGCGAGCGTGGAGCTGAAGCGACTGTCGCCAAAGCTCAGCGCGTCGAGTGACAACGCGGCCGCGCCGGTGTTGACCAGCTCGATGTTCGACTCCGCCTCGCCCCCGGCGGGGACGGCGCCGAAATCGAGGATGGAAGGGAGCAGCTCGGCGGTGGCCTGCACGCCCTGCCCGCGCAGGGTGAGCTCGTGTTCCGGCTCCTTCTGGGCGTTGGTGACGATCGTCACCTGCGTGATGAAGTAGTCCGAGCGACTCGGGCTGAAGCGGAAGCTGATGTCGGTGCGGTCGCCCGAGGAGAGCGACACGAAGGGATCGCCCTCGACGATAAAGGCGTCGCCCTCGACGCCGCGCGTTTCCACGGCGAGGATCTTCACCGTGCCGCCGTTGGCGTGGGCCACGCTCACCAGCACGCTTGCCTCGTCGCCCACGGCCACGGCGCCCGCATCGACGAGCCCAGGGCTCACCACCACGGCGCCCGTCCCCTCGGACACCTGGTAGTCCTGCCCGCAGGCGGCGAGCAGCAAGAAAGGTGTGACGAGGAGGATTCGTGTCACTCGGGCTCCACGGGTGGGCGCATGAACTCGGGGATGCCCGGCGGCGTGATCTCGCCGTCGCCATCGACATCCACCCAGATGGGGTTGGTCATGGCGAAGGGGAGCACGGGGCCGTCGCGCGGGATGGGCACCGCCGGCGAGACGAAGGCACCCACGCTGGGTACCGAGGAGAGGGCCTCCACCACGACGTCTTGCAGCTGCACCGGGGGAATGTCGACCGGGCCGAAGAGCGGCCCGAGGTCGTCGTCTCCCATGGCGATGACCACGAACCAGGAGTCCTTGTCGACTGCGACCGCCAGCTCCTGTGAGAACTTCAGCACGTCGGGATCGAGGCCTTCCCACTCGTGGACGAGCACGCCGTTCTGGTAGAGCTCCACCCGGTCGACGCTCATCCAGCTCGGGGCCTCCACCTCGATGTGGAGATCCACGCTGCCGTCGCTCACGGGCACCGTGTCGCCGAGGATGTAGTCGTTATCGGCCGTGAAGCGGAGGAAGGGCCCGTAGCTGGCCACCACGCGACCCGCCTTCACCGCGTCGGCCACCGCCTGCTCGTCGAGCGAGGCGATGTTGTCTTCCTCGCCCACGAACACGTAGTTGCGCGGGCAACCCGCCTCGATGCTGAACTTGCTGTGGGTGTCGCTGTTGCCGAGGGCCACGATGCGGTTGCCGGTGTTGAGCAGCGTGAACCAGTCGTCGACCTGGCCCTCGTGCCCGTAGCCCAGGCGGTAAACATCCGCCGCCAAGTCCAACTGTTCCTCGCCGGTGCGCTCCACCATGTCGTAGCCGCTCAGCTGACCGGTGGCGGCGTAGTCGTCGAGCTCGGGCTGGGTGGGCGTGCGGATGATCTCGAAACGTTTGCCGTTGAGCAGCTCCAGCGCCTCGAAGTCGAGCGTCATCTTGCTCGGATCTTTGAGGATCGCGTTGGCGATCGACAGGGTGGGCGTGGACACCTCGCCCGTGTAGGGGTCGTAGCCGTACTGGTCGAAGTAGCCGAGGATGCCGTCTCGCGGGTGGGCAACGAAACGCATGGGCTCGTAGCCGGCTTCCACGCCGAGGGTTTCCAGCTCGGCCAGGATGTCGGCCGGCGGCATGCCGGTCCAGTCGAACGCGCCGCCTTGTTCCTTGATCGTGTCGTGCCCGAGCGGGAAGGCGAGGTAGTGCCCGATCTCCAGCGTCGTGGTTTCGAGTCCCACCGCCGTCTTGACCCAGGGCTCGAGCTCGAGGTCTTGCACCACCGGGGCGAAGTCAGTCAGGAAGTCGTGGTCGGAGCTGGCGAAGAAGTCGACGCCCTCGGCCGCGAAGGTGATCACCCGGTTCTCGAGGCTCACGCCGCTGTCGAAGCTGTTGGCGGCGTGAACGTGGAAGTCGGCGCTGATCCAGCCGTCCGTGTCGACGCTATGGACGACCTGGAGGTTGAGCTTGCCCACGCCGCTGTCAGAAACGGCGAAGGTGTCGCTCTCGCCCACCTCGTACTCGGTGCCGCGGGTGGCGACGGCGCGGTACTTGCCGGGTGGCAGCGTGATCGTGCCCTCGCCGTGTGACAGGAACACCGCCTCGGCGGCGTTGCCGGTGAGATAGGTGTCGCCGTAGTCGGGCACGAGCGGCGAGTCGCCATCGGCGGGGAAGATCGTCACCTTGGAGGGGACGAGTCGTCCCGTCTCATCCACGACGGTCACGTCGACCTGGCCGGGACGGTGCGCCACGAGCACCGTCTCGAGCACTTGCCCCTCGGCGAGGCTGAAGCTCACCTTCTCCCCGTCGGGACGGCCCTGCATGTGCACCAGGAGCTCCCAGTCGCCCGGGGGCAAGTAGCCGCCCCAGGACCCGTCGATCTGCGTGTCGTCGCCGACGTCGGACTCCCACTGCATGTAGGGCTTGTCGTTGCCCTTCTTGAAGGCGAGCACGTGGGCGCCGGAGACGGGCACGCCGGTGCCGCTCTCGACCACGAAGCCCCGCACCGTGCCGTGTGACAATCCGCGCGCCTCGACGAGCCCGTCGTAGGCGGAGCCCACGTCGCCCTGGCCCACCGCGAACCAGCGGGTGTACTGGTAGGTCTTGCCCCCGTTGAAGCGGTCGTAGTCGCCGGTGCCGTCGTCGGTGCCCGGTTGACCGGCACCGAAGGCCGCCGTTTGCGAGGAGGTGAAAAGCGGGACGTAGAGGCTCCCGCCCTCGGCCATCAGCGCGTAGCTCACGCCGTCGCCCACGCCGGCGAGGAAGTCGAACTCGAAGGGATCGACGAAGGTGTTCTTGCCGCCGTTGACCGCGTCGGCCACGAGGCGGTCTTCGTCGAAGCCGCCGTCGGGCGAGAACACGTCGATGCTGCCGCCTTGCAGGTAGAAGTCGCCGAAAGCGAGACCGCTCACCATCGCATAGTCGAGGATGGGGAGCCCGCCCTCGCCGGTGGCGCCCACGACCTCCTCGGCCTCGGTGAACTCAGTCGTGAGCGAGGCGGTGCTGACCACCTTCAACGCGGGGGAACCCGCCTCGAGGATGTAGTCGGTGGTGATCTGGAACTCGGGCTGGCCGACCAGGGCCCACAACAGATCGAGCATCGTGAGGAAGGGCTCGGCCTGGCCGGTGGCGCGCACGATCGCGGTGCCATCGCTGCCGTCGGCGAGGATCGTCACCTCGCCGGCCTCGTCGGCGCCGACCAGGTTCATGTTCACCGTGGCGAACATCTCGGCGAGCTGGTCTTTGCCGTGCCCCGCGCCGTACGCCGGGTCGGCCCGCTGGATGTCGGCGTCGGCCAGGGTGCCGCCGAAGGGGGAGGGGCCCATCGAGTAGCGCGCGTCGAGGATCGCGAAGCGCAACCTGTCGTTCTCGAGCAGGAAGTCGCCCTCGCGCGCCGTGGCCTTGGGCCCGCCGACGGTGTCGGTGAGCGAGGCGATCTGCCGGGCCGAGGCCCATTCGGAGGACGTGGAGCAGCCGAGGATGGCGAGGAGGATCATGACGTGGTGTAGGATAGCGCGCGGAACGCCCCTACCATGATGCTGCTCACCACTCTCGCCCTTTCTTCCACCGCCCTCGCCGAAGATTCCAAGCACGGGGAGGGGGGCTGCGACGGCTGCAAGATGAAGGGCCTAGGCGCGAGCATCGACCCGGTCGCGATGGCGCAAGTGTGGGTGACCGCCTACGACATGGACACCGACGCGCAAGCCGACGCCACCGGCTACGGCGACCCAGAAGACGACCCCGGCGTGAAGCTGAAGCGTTTGCGCCTCGGGCTCACGGGCGAGACGCACAAGTGGAACTACCGCCTCGTGATCGGCACCGCCGCGCCCTACGACGGCCTGGAGCGCGGCGAGGAAGACCTCGGCGTGGTGGACGCCTGGATCGGGGTGCAGCCCGCCAAGGGCCTCGACATTCGCGTGGGCCAGGACAAGGTGCCCTTCTCGCGCGACCAGCTGATGGGCGCGGGCGAGCTGGTTTTCACCGAGCGCGGCATCGGCAGCGAGCACATCGCCCCCGACCGCTCGCTCGGCCTCTCGCTCGCCTACGGCATGGGCGGCGGCAAGCTCACGGCGGGGGCCTACAACGCCGGCGGCGACTTGTTTGGCGACGAGGCCAACGGCAAGACCGTGGCCGGGCGGCTCGAGTGGGACATCGGCAAGGCCAACACCTACCAGACATGGGGCGACAAGGACGCCTTCGGGATCGGCATCGGCGGCAACGGCTTCTACACGATGGGTGTCGCGACCGACACCTGGGCGGCCGGCGGCGACATCATGGTGCGCGCCAAGGGACTCTCGCTCCTGGTCGATGGCGCGGTGAGTCACATCACGCCCACCAACACCGACATCGACAGCAGCGAGGTTTTCGCGGAGACGGACCGCATGGGTCTCACGGCCCAGCTCAGCTACCAGGTGCGGGCCTTCGAGCCGGCGGTCCGGTACTCCATGTTCAACGACAGCACCCTCGGCGACTACAAGCAGGTCTTGATCGGCGGCGAGTGGCACACGGCGGAAGATCACGTTCGCATTGGCGCGGGCTACCAGCTCCGCCTCGAGGAGCCGGCCGTCGACAACGACACCGCCCGCTTGTGGGCGCAGTTCCGGTTGTAGCGTGCGCCGCTACCAGGGCATCGATGGTCTGAGCGAGCCGACCTTTCGGACGGGCGACGACCAGTGGGTTTCCCTGGACACGGTGGTGTGGCGAGTTGTCCGCGCGCTGGGTGGGGGTGTGTCGCCGCTGGTGGCCAAGTGCACGATCCAGCTGTCGCGACATGCGGTGTCTGGGCTCGAGCACGTGGACATCGGGCGCCTCGCCCGAGACGTGTCGATGGCGCTCCGTCCGGAGCGGATCGTGGTGACGCCCCCCGTCGTGCACGCGATCTTGCTCGCCTACGTGACGGAGGTCCAAGATCTCGGTGTGGTGCAGGTGGCGGAGGGTTACGAGCCCCTGCGGGCGTAGCTGACGACGGATGGTCTTCTCCTCCAACCTGTTCCTGTTCCTGTTCTTGCCGCTATTCCTCGCGGTGTACTACGCGGTGCCCTTCCGGTACCGCACCCGGGTGATCCTCGCGGGCAGCTACATCTTCGCGGCGTGGTGGAAGCCCTACCTGGTGTTGCTCTTCGTGGGCATGCAGGTGTGGGACTACGTGATCTCGCACTACGTGTACTACGCGCAGGAGCGTGGCGACGCGAGACGGGCGCGCCTGTGGGTGATCCTCGGCCTCGGCGGCGATCTCGTCGTCCTCGGCTACTTCAAGTATTTCAACTTCTTCATGTCGAACGTGAATGAGGCCATCGTCGCCACCGGCGGCGCGCCCCACGTCTTCGATCAAGTGATCCTGCCGATCGGCATCTCGTTCTACACCTTCCACGAGATGTCCTACCTCATCGACGTGTACCGGCGAGACGCCAAGCCCGCGCCCACCTTCTGGGATTTCGCTGCGTTTATTGCGGTGTTTCCTCAGCTCATCGCCGGGCCCATCCTGCGCTACAAGGACGTGGTCGACCAGTTCGCCGAGCGAACGCACACCCCCGAGAAGTTCAGCCGGGGCGCCGTGCGACTGATGGGCGGCTTCGTGAAGAAGGTGCTCCTGGCCGACAGCATTGCGCCGATCGTCGACGCTTGCTTTGGCTTGGAGTCACCGACCATGGCCGACGCTTGGCTCGGCACCGTGGCCTACACGCTCCAACTCTATTTCGACTTCTCGGCCTACTCCGACATGGCGATCGGGCTCGGGCTGATGATGGGTTTCGAGTTCGCCGAGAACTTCAACCACCCCTACATCAGCAAGAACATCACCGAGTTCTGGCGTCGCTGGCACATCTCGCTCAGCACCTGGCTTCGCGACTACCTCTACATCCCTCTGGGTGGAAACCGACACGGCCCGGTGCGCACCTATGTCAACCTCGGGCTCACGATGCTGCTCGGCGGCATCTGGCACGGGGCGAACTGGACCTTCGTGGTCTGGGGCATCTGGCACGGGAGCTTGCTCGCGCTCGAGAAGCGGATGGGCGGGCCGAAGTTCGGCATCCCGCTCACGATGCTCCTGGTGATGATCGGCTGGATCGTGTTCCGGGCGCCGGACATGGAAACGGCGATCGACTTCTACACCGCCATGGCCGGGGCGAATGGCTTTGCCCTGTCTGACGTCTTGCGTTGGCAGCTCAGCGGCTTCCAGGTGGTGATGCTCGGGCTCGGCATCGTCGTGGTGTACGCGGCGCCCTACTGGCGCGAGTGGAAACAGAAACTCACGGGCGCGGAGGCGGCACGCTGGCGTCACACGTCGCTCGCCTACATCCCCCTGTTCGTGTTGGCCGTCTTGCGCCTCTCGGCGCAGTCCTACTCCCCCTTCCTCTACTTCCAGTTCTGATGTCGCGACACCTCGTCGATCTCGTGCCCGGCGCCGCAGTGGTCACCGTCCTTGGCGGTGGCCTCGTCGGGCTCTGCTTCAACGACTCACTCCTCGTCTCACCCGACAAGACGTGGTGGAACGGCGACTGGGGGGTGGCCTACGAAGACGCGCTCGACGAGGAGTTCGTCGTCCGCGAACCGAGCATCGATCTGTTCGGCCTCATCGAGTGGACCCTCTTCGGCGAGGGGCGCCGCGGCGTGGTGGTAGGCGAGGGAGGCTGGCTCTTCACGGCAGAGGAATTCGAGCTCTACCCGGGGGCTGTCGACCGGGCCGACGCTCGGGCCCGTCGCGTGGCGGAGGTGCAAGCCGAGATGGCGACCAGGGGCGTGTCGCTGCTGGTGGCCTACCTGCCGTCGAAGGCCCGCGTGGAGACCGAGCATCTCGGCAAACACCGGGTTCCCGCCGAGGTCGCCCTGGTCGGCCCGCGCTTCGTGCAGGGGTTGCGCGCGGCCGGGGTCGACGTGCTCGAACTGGAGGGCGCCCTCCTCGAGGCACGCGCGGAGGGCGACGTCTTCCTGCGCACCGACACCCACTGGACGCCGCGCGGTGCCCGGGCATCGGCAAGCGCCCTGACCGCGCACGTCAAGGAGAGCGGTGCGGACTGGGTCGGCGGGGCCACCGTGACGCTCAGCGAGGGCGCCGCCGGCGCGCACGAGGGCGACCTCTTCCGCTACATCCCCCTCGGGCCCTTCCAGGCCACGCTCGGTCCTGCCGCCGACACGCTCGTCACCCCCGTGGCGGCCGTGGAGAGCGGAGGGGGCCTCTTGGGCGACGCCACGATCCCCGTGGCGCTGGTGGGCACGAGCTACTCCGAGGACAAGCGCTGGGGCTTCGTGGCCGGGCTGCAAGTGGAGCTACAAGCCGACGTGCTCAACGCGGCCAAGCAGGGGCAGGGACCCTTCGTGGCGATGGACGAGTACTTGAAGGACGAGGCCTGGACCGCGTCGCCGCCGCGGCTGGTGATCTGGGAGATCCCGGAGCGCTACGTGGGGATGGCGGAGTAGGGCCCGCTACGGCGTGACGCTGATTCGCTTGGGCGACATCGCGCTGCCGTCCTTGACGATCTTCCCGGCCGGGTCGTTGGCCTGGACGAACCACTGCACGCCCGTGGTCATCGTCTCGTCGACTTTCACCGAGGCCGTGTAGCGCCCGCCGCTGCCGTTCATCGCCTTCTCGCGGAAGGCCCCGGAGCCGACCCCCCGGTAGTACAGTTTCACGGTCTGTTTGCCGCCGATGGTGGCCGAGAAGTTGAGGGTGTCGCCGACTCGTCCCTCGGAGGGGCCGCTGGTGTCCAGCGAGCCCGAGGCCACCTTGGTGACAACCAGCGTGGACTCCGCCACCGGAGGGGGGGCCACGACGGTCTCGGCCGGCGGCTTGACCACGTCGGCGGTCTTCGTGACGGTCTGCTTCACGGGGACGGGCGGCGTTTCCGAGGGCGGCGCGTCGGCCTCGACGGGCGGCGGCACGACTTCGATCGGCGGCGGCTCGACCGGCGGGGGCTCGACCGCCTGCGGCTCGATGGTCACCGGCTCGACCGTCGGGTCGGTGACAGGCTCCTCGGGGAGTGCCACGGTGGTGATGTCGGGTGAGAGCACCCAGACAATGGTGCCGGCCACGAGCATCGCCACGCCGCCCGCGACCAACGGGACAAGCTTGCGCATCCGGCTTGGGCGTGGATCGTCGGGCTCGAAATCGGCACGTTCCGGGGCCACGTAGGGCCGGTCAGAGGTGCCCTCGCCGCTGATCGTGCCGCCCGTCGCGACCGGGCTGCCCTCGGGCACCATCGTGCCCTCGGCGGGTGGCGGGCGGTTGTGGGTGTCGCCGATGAGCTGCGCCATCGTGTCGAAGCTCTCGGCGTTCGACGGGCGCTCGGGGATCTTGGGCACCAGCGAGGGTGTGTCGTCGGGATCGTCCGGCAGAAGCGGCGAGACCAGGCGCAGGGCGTCGGCCATGGACCGTGCCGTGGGGTATCGCTCTTCCCGCCGGTACCGCGTGGACTTGCGGATCACCTCGACCAACGGCTCGGGGATGCCCTCGAACCACTCGGGCTCCGCCTCAGACATGAACAGCTCGGGGGGCGTGTCGTTCTTGAGCAACGACCAGAGCGTCGCCCCGCAGGAGTAGATGTCGGCGCGGGCGTCGACTTGCTTGGCGTTGGACTTCTGCTCCGGCGCCATGAAGCCCCAGGTGCCGAGCACGGCGCCGGTGCGCGTCATGCCGGGCTCGTTCTCGTGCTGCACCTGGGCGATGCCGAAGTCGGTGATGCGGATGTCGCCGTTGCGCGTGAGCAGCACGTTGTGGGGCTTGATGTCGCGATGGATGACGCTGTTGTCGTGCGCGCCCTGGAGCGACTCGCACAACGCGATCACCACCTCGCAGGCCATGCGCGGCGGGAGGGGACCGTGGGCCTTCACCCGGTCGACCAGGGAGCCCCCCTCGATGAGCTCCATCACGATGAAAACGCGATCGCCGTCTTCTCCCATGTCGAAGACGCGGACGACGTGCGTTTCCTCGAGGTTGGCCATCGTCTGCGCTTCGCTGAGGAAGCGCCGGCGGAGGGCCGGGCGCTGCGAGAAGGCCGGGGAGAGGATCTTGATGGCCCGTGGCCGCTGCAAGCGCTGGTCGAAGGCCCGGTACACCGTGGCCATGCCGCCCTCACCGATCACCTCGAGGAGCTGAAATCGTCCCTCGGCGAGGGGTTGCGGCCGAATGCTCGTCATCCGCCCGGCACCATAGCACGCCGCGTCAGGCGCTACCCTCGTGGGAAGCCGGTGGGCTCAGCGCCGTGCGACCAGACTGGCACAGAGCGCGTCGAGCTTCTCGGCGAAGGCGCGGGCGCGTTCGGGTCCACCCGCGCTGGGTCCCATCGCCTCGACGCGGGCGGCGTGGTCGCGGATCGCGGGGCCGAGCTCGGGCATCTCCATCACCACGATCACGCGGTCGGCGATGCGGCGGGCGAAGCGGCACTGGTGGTCGTCGACATGCTCGCCGTGACGGCTCTGCCTTGGGACCACCACGGGCACCTTTCCGAGCGCCAGCGCCTGCATGATCGAGGCCGGCCCCCCGTGGGTGACGACCACGCGCGCCGCCTTCATCGCGGCCTGCATCGCGTCGAAGCCGATCATCTTGTCGTGACGGCAGTGCGCCGGCGCGAGCTTGGAGTACCCCGTCTGGATGTAGGCGTCTTCGATGTCGCCCGCAGCGACGAGGCGGTCGATCTCGGCGACGAGCCGGTCGAAAGGATCCTCATGGGTGCCGACGGTGACAAACACCATCAGAGCACGCCGCCGAGGTTGATGCCCTCTGGGTAGAAGTCTTTTTGCTCCTCCCATTGCACCACCATCCGGTCGAGCACTGGGCGCACCAGGCGGGCGGTGACGGTGGGGGAGTCGATGCGGTCGTACACCTCGACGTAGACCGTCTTGCAGCCGAAAAGTAGCTTTCCCACGTAGAAGAAGGGGACGGCGATGCCCGCGCCATTGCTCACCAGCACGTCGGGACGCTCCCGAGCCAGCGTCTTGAGCGCCAGCACCGTGTTGCGGAGCAGGTTCTTGACGTTGCGGTTGGTGGGGTGGTGCCCCCACACCACGCGCTCGCCGGCGAGGAGCGAGACGGCGTCGGCCTTGTCGAAGGTGACCCAGAACCGGTCGTGTCGCGACCACCAGGTGTCGAGACAGTGCAGCTGGGCGAGGTGCCCGCCGGAGGAGCAGACGATGCCGACCTTGTAGCGGGGCGGGCTGCTCATGGGCGCGGTTCATAGCTAACCCCCGCGCGACAAGCGGGGCTGGGTGTGCGATGATGACGTCGTGAGTCTGATCACGCTGGCGTGGGTGCTGTGGGGCGGGCTGGCCGCGCCGGTGCGGGCGTGCACGTGCGCGTACGATGAGCAGCGTTCTGGCTACCTCGTCTACCCCCCGGAGGAGGTTGCCGTCGCGACCGACGCGGCGCTGGTCTGGTTGAACCTCGGGCCATCGGGGGATCTGCGACTGTCGGGCCCCTCTGGTGCGGTGGCGCTGGACGTCGCGGAGTACGACAACGGCCTCGGTGGCTTCCGCGTGGCGCGGCCGCGCGAGGCACTGGAACCAGAGTCGTTGTACGTCGTGGGTGACGGCTCGAGTAACGGGTATTTCTGCACGAGCGCGGAGTCGGCGAGTGCACGGCCGGGCGACGCGGTGCTCGACGGGGTTTGCGGGGAGCACGGAGCGGGGAGCGACTGCGTCTACTACGTCATTGAGTTTGAACTTCCCGCCTTGGAGTCGGGGCTCTACGTTGTCGAAGTGGAGCAAGCCAACTACCCGCCACGGTACGCCCTGATGGAGGGCGATGATCGTCCGGCGGTCGGGCGTGGCGTCTGCGGGTCGAGCCTCGAACTCGCCGACGACTTCGCGCCGATGGCAACCCGGGTGGCCGCGCTCTCGGAGGCGGGTGAGCTCTCGGCCTGGTCGGAGCGGTACGTCGGGGAACTCGGCTCCTTGTACGAGAGCGCCTGCTTCGTTCCCCTCGTCGTCGACACCGAGTCGCCGCCGTGTGGTTGCGACAGCGCGGCGGGCGTCTCGCTCCTTGCGTTCGTCGCGTGGGGGCGACGGGTTGCCCGTCCGGGCGGTTCGGCGAGGCACTAAGCCCACGAGAAGGAGACACCCGGGCGACTATCCCCACCAGAATGAGACCAGCAGGGGAGCGTGCCCCCGGCGGCGCATCTCCCCTCACGGGCAAACACCGAGAAAGCAAGAGCGGCGCCGGCGTTGGGGAGCTCGTCATCCGCCGGAGGGGCCCGCTTGTCTCATCCACTGGGGGATGCTCCTGCGGCTGTCTCCTCTGGAGGGGCATAGCCCTACCGCCCACGGGCTAAGCTCCCAGCCGGGTGCCCCAACTCCCCGTCGTCGCCGCGCTCGCGATCCAGCTCGCTCTCGCCGCGCTGGCGAACTTGCTGGTCGCCCGCTGGCGCCTCCCGGGAATCGTGGCGCTGGCGGCCTCGATGTTGGCGCCGTGGGCGATACCGGCGGAAGACATGGGGGGCAGAGCCGTCGCGACCCTCTTCGAGGCCGTGTGGGCGCTCAAGGTGATCGACCAGGCGCGGGCGCCGCGCGCCCTGGGCGAGGCTATGCTCCACCTCGTCGCGATCGTCGACCTGCGGCGCGCGCGCCCGGTGCCGCCCGCTGTCTGGTTTCGAGGCATCGCCTGGGCTGCCGCGGCGACCGCTGTCGCGACAGTCGCATACCTTGTGGCCTCGTCGGGCTCGGCGCTGGCGCCGCAGCTCCTCGCGGCGGTGGTCTTCGCCTATGCGGTGGCCGACGTCGTAGACCGCACCGTGCGCAGCATCTTCCGGCTCGCGGGATTCGAGGTCGAGGCGGTGCAGCGCGATCCGGTGCTGTCGCGCACGGTCACCGAGTTCTGGGGACGACGTTGGAACGGTCTCGTGCATCGCTGGCTCGACGCCACGTTTTTCCGGCCGCTGGCGCGCCGCGGATTCCCCCACGCGGGCCTTGTCGCGGCGTTCGTAGCGAGCGCGGCGCTGCACGCGTACATCGCCATTGTCCCGCTGGGACTCCGGGGTGCGGCGTGGATGGGGGGCTTCTTCCTCGTCCAGGGCGCCATCGTTTTCGCCGAGCGCCAGCTGGGGGTCGCGGCGAAGCCCTGGGCCCGCGCCTGGACCGTCACCGTCCTGCTGGCGAGCTCTCCGCTGTTCACCTGGCCCCTGCTCGCGGTGCTTGGCCTCCGCCCGCTGCCCGGTGACTGAACGGCCACGATAGGGAGCCTCGTGGCCGGTCCCGACACTCGAACGCTCGTGCGAGGGGCGAGCGTGATGCTCCCGGCCACGCTCCTCGGCAACGCGTTGCTCCTGGGGCTCGACACCTACCTCAATGGGGTCTTGCCGCTCGCTGAGTACGGGATGTATGGCGCGGTGAAGCGCCTGCTGCAGATCGTCGGCTTCGTCGGGCTCCTGGGGATGGAAAACGCGGTGATCCGCGTCGTGGCGAGAGCGCCCGGTGCCGCGAGCGCGCAGGCCGGCCTGCGGACGGCGATGGCGGCCACCCTCGCGACGTCCACGGTGCTCGCCGTCGGGCTCTACACGCTGGCCGACCTCGTTGCCGCCTGGGTCGACGACGCCCCCGGCACGGCGAGCGCCCTTCGCCTCGGCGCGCTCTCCTTGCCCTTCGCGGCGGCCCGCCTCCTCGCGGTGGCCGCCGCACAGGGCTGGGGCACGCTCCTGCCCCGCGCCGTGGTCACCTTCCTTGCCTGGCCGGTGCTGCAATTCCTGGGCTTCTACATGCTGGCTCGCGCCTACGGCGACAACGGCATCGCCGCGGTGGGCGGGTACACGCTGGCCGTGGGGCTCGGCGCGGCGCACGCCTGGTGGTCGCTCTCGCGGGTGCGCCCGGCCCCCGTGGAAGGCGAGCCCGCGGAGGGCGCGCTGGCCGCAATGTTCGCGGTTTCCTGGCCGCTCTGGGTGCAAGGCATCGGCATGGCGCTCTACACCTGGGCCGACCAGGTGGTGCTCCTTGGCCTTCGCGGCGCGGAAGCCGCAGGCGTGTACGGTCCCGTCGCGACCATCGCACCGCTGTTCGGCCTCGGCCTCGGCGCCCTCAACAGTGCCTTTGCGCCGGTCATCGCGCGCAAACACGCCGAGGGCGACACGGTGGGTCTGCAGGCGATGTACCGGCTCGTCACCCGGTGGGCGGTCCTCCTGGCGGTGCCTCCGGTGGCGGTGGCGGTCGTCGCGCCGATGACCGCGCTTGCCCCTTGGCCCAACGCCTCCGCGGAAGCCGGCACTGCGTTGCGCATCACCGCGCTCGCTCAGCTTGCCTGCACGGCCGTGGGCAGCGTGAACTACCTGCTCATCATGTGCGGCCGACAGAGAGACACGCTTTACAACGCTGTCCCCGCCGTGCTCATCAACCTTGTGCTCTCTTTCGTCCTCGTGCCGCGACTGGGGGTGACCGGCGCGGCGCTGGCCAACGGCGTCGCCATGGCGGTGGCCAACGTCGCGGGCCTCGTCCAGGTGTGGCGCCACCTGCACATCCACCCCTTCGGGCCGGGACTGGTCCGGGCCCTGCTCGCTGGCATCGCGCCCGCTCTGTTGGCCTACCTCGCCCCGGGAGGGTGGCTCGGCGTGGGCCTGGTGGCCCTGGTTGGTGGTGCGGCCTTCGCGGTCTCGGTCTACCTGCTCGGCCTCGACGACTTCGACCGGTTGCTGGTGGATACCTTCCGGAAGAGGTTCCGCGCGTGATCCTGATCAGCCTCGCGCTCGCCGCCGACATCGAGATCCCGCGCGATCACGACCTCTTCGTCACCGAGACGAGCGCCGGCGCGCACTTCCGCATGTTCGCGTTCGCGCCGGTGGGCACCCCGGTCCACATCGACCCCGCCGCGAGCCCCGACGCGTTGCACATCGACGGCACCGAGACCATCGATGTCAACGCGGCTGGCCGCGTGCTTTACGTCGCGACGGCGGGCTACGGCGGCGTGGACAGCAAGGGCGTGGCCGCCGAGGGCGACATCGTCTACGCCGATGGACGAACGCAGTCGCTCCGCTGGCTGGTAGGGGAACACGCCTGGCCGGCCTGGGCGGGCGCCACGGGGCGCCTGGCCGACCCCTTGCCTCTCGGCACCAACATCGCTGGAAACACGATGATGGCGTCGCTCCGAGTGGTGCCGCTTTCGTATCCAGACACTATGGTGTCGCGACTTGTGCTCCGCCCCCGCGGCGGGCTCGACATGTACCTCCTCGCGGTGTCGGTGAATGCGGACTGGCCGGCGGCTCACAGCGAGCCCGAGGCCGCTGCGCCGGTCGGCTACGTGTTTTCGGTGCCGCTCGCGGTCGACCTCGGTCGATTCGCGCCCCCGGGGTTGCCGAGCGCCCCCATCGACGACGAGGGTGCGATCCAGGTTGTCGGAGAGAAGCTGGTGCGTCGCGACAGTTCCGAAGCGAGGCTCTGGGGGGTGAACCTCGTGGGCGCCCTGCCCGAGCCTGCCCGCGCCAAGTCGGTGGCCGTGGGCCTCGCGGCGCGCGGCTTCGACCTCGTGCGACTGCACCACATCGACAGGCCAGGGGTGCTCGCCAGCTCCGAACGCGCCGCGGGCCTCGCCCGTCCGGAGGGTCTCGACCGGCTCGACCGGCTGCACGCGGCGCTGCGCGGGGAGGGGATCTACCAGTGGTTGTCGATCTGGACGCAGCTCGCGCCGGTGCCCGCCGACGGCGTTGATGCGCCCGAGGGCCTGCCGGTGGGGCACAAGTACGCGGCGATGATGTGGCCGAGCTGGCGGGAGTTCCAGAAACGATGGTTCATCGCGGTCTGGGGGCGGGTGAATCCCTACACGGGGCAGGCCTACGCGAAGGACCCGGCGATCGCCGTGGTGGAGTTGTCGAACGAAGACGGCCTCCTGCTTGGCTGGCAGTCCGGCGCCCTGGAGAAGTTGCCGCTGCCGCACCGCCGTCGGCTCGATGAGTTGTGGATCGGCTTTCTCCGCAAGAAGTACGCCACCGACGCGGCGCTGGTGGCCGCGTGGCAGGGCGGGAACCGTCCCGGGCTCCAGGACGGGGAGACGCTGGCGATCAGCTACGTGGCCCGCGAGCCCTCGTCCCGCGCGCGCACCGAGCTCTTCCCGGCCCGGCGCGCCGCCGACCTCGTGGCCTTCTACGCCACGCTCGAGCGCGACTACTTCGCAGAGATGTCGGCCTTCGTGCGCGCGCAGGGTTTCACCGCGCCCATCGTGTGCTCCAACTCGCTCGGCATCCTCCACGCCGACGCCCAGCTCAGCGCCTGCGACGTGGTCGACATCCACGCCTACTGGGACCCCATCTCCGAGTCGACCGCCTACTACGACGCGTCGATCCTCGAGCCCTCGGCTCGCTGGCTGGAGCGGCTCGCCGCCTGCCAGGCGGGGAAACCGTGCACGATGTCGGAGCTGAACCACACCTGGCCGAACCGATTCGGGCAGGAGGCGCCGCTCACTTGGGCGGCTCTCGGCGGCCGACAAGGGTGGTCGGCGATCGCGTGGTTCGCGTGGAGCCACGCCGATATCCGCGACCTGCCCGACGGCCCGGCGGGGGCCCTCGACCTCGAGGGGCGTTTCTCGTCGGACGTGCAGATGCCCGCGGCGAGCGCGATTTTCCGGCAGCTCGGCGCGGCGACGGCGCGCTTCACTCGGGCGTGGACAGCGGGGGCCCTGGACCGCGACCTTGCCGAGCCCTCGAGCCTTTTCGTGCCGGAGACCGTCGGCATCCAGAGTTACCTCGCTCGCCGGGTGCGCAGTAGCTTCGACGGTGCCATGCCCCGGGGCGACGCGGATCGTTCCCCGGTGCGATGGTCACCCGGCCGGCTGGTGGTCGACACCGCGCGCGCGGCGGCCATCGTGGGCCACACCACCCCCTCGGCGGAAGCCCCCGATCCCCAGGTCCTTCGGGCCTCGGTGCCGGGCCGACCCGCGATCAGCCTGGTGATGGCGGGCTCCTCGCCGGGGCGCTGGCTCCTCACCGTGGCGGGGCGCACCGACCGCCAGGGCACCTGGGCCTCGCCCGGGGTGCCGGGCTTGCTCGCCCTCGGGAGCGGTCCCGCGAGGCTCGAGCGATTGACCGGATTCGTGGACGTCCGCGTGCCGGGGCGCGCCCGGGTCTACGCTTTGCTCCCCGATGGTTCCCCGCGCGAGCGGGTTCGGGCGCGCCGCCTCCCGGGAGGCTGGTGGCGGGTGAACGTCGACGCCGAGACCCCCTGGTTCGGCGTCACGACCGTCCAGGGAGACTAAGATCGTCCTCGTCTTTCTTGGCAATCTCGATGACCTCCTGGACGGCCTCCTCTTCGATGGCGAGCTTCTCCTCGAACCCGGCCTGCTCGATGAGCCCGGCGCGAGCGGCGCGCAGGTTGTTGTACTCGACGAGTGACAAGATCGCCCACTGGTAGATCGCCACCTCGTAATACTCCAGGATGTTGTCGGTGGCGTTGAGGAGAACGTAGGTGAGCGTCATGGTCACATAGACGTGTGACACGACCGAAAGCTGGCCGGCGCGCTGCCGACGGATGAGCCGGAAACCCTGCCACATCATCGTCCCCAGCACCCAGGCAAAGCAGGCCACGCCCAGGAAGCCGGTCTCGTAGGCCACGCGCAGGTAGCCGTTGTGGGGGGCCGCCTCGATGCCGAAGAGCTCGACCCCGAGCATGACCGAGCTCCCCGCGCCGTGTCCGAGCCACGGGTGATCCCAGAACCGCTGGGTGATCGTGTCCCAGAAGTAGAGCCGCCAGCCGACGGAGCTGTTGAGGTCGTACACGTCGTTGCCAACCTGGAACACCTCGCCGGCGTCGAGCATGCGGCCCACGATGCCGCCGCCGAAGGCCACGAGCATGAAGGCCCCGATGATGCCGCCGGCGATGAGGTAGGCCCGTTTGTTGTAGACCCAGCTGAGGTACACCCAACACACGCCCATGGCCACCCAACTGATGCGTGTGTAGGTGCTGATCTCGAGAGCCACCAGGATCGCGATGTAGACGAGGCGCAGCCCGCGGTTGGTCTTCGCCGGGTCGAGAAACTCGGCGTAGGCCAGGCAGAACAGAAAGGTGAGATACATTGAGAAGTGGGCGGGGTGGAAGAAGCTGCTGTTCACCCGGACGTAGCCCTCGGTCACCTCGTTGCCCTGGCCCGTGAACCACTGGTAGAAACCGTAGAGAATCGGGATCACGCTCGAGGCGTAAAGCGCCATGATCACCTGCCGGACCATGCGACGGTCGAGCATGTCGGAGATGATGAGGTAGGTGAAGAAGGGCGCCGCCAACCGAGTGACGAACCGCGAGGACCAGCGCATCTCGGGCGCCCAGTACATCGAGAGCGCGAAGAGCCCGAGGAACGCCCCGTAGGGCACGGTGAGTGATCGGCCTTTGAAGGGGTTTTTCCACAGGACGAGGAAGTAGACGAAGCCAATGCCCGTGGCCAGCACGTTGACCAGGCCGCCGAGATCGAAGGAGAAGGCGTCGCCGCCCATGCGCTCGCCACCGGCGACGAAGTTGCGCAGGGCGATCAAGACCAGGAAGCCTAGGATGAACGCGCGTGGGTTGGCAAGGAAGGTGCCGCCGCCGATGGCGACGATGGCCAACGCCGCCATGTAGTGGGCGCCTCCGAATCCGAGCGCGAGCGCCAACGGCACGGCCACGAGAGCCGGGATGACGAGCTGCCGCGCCGGGTCGCTGCCGAGGTCGGAGAAGGCGGAGGGAGCGCGCACCGCGCGCGAGCATAGCCGCGCAGGCGCGCCCACGCGGGACGGGCTAGCCTCGCGACACGAAGATGACACCGGAACAATCGCCATCCCTGCGGCTGCAGGCCAACTACACCGCGGTCGACCTGGTGAAGCAGAGCTGGGCGGTGTTGAAGAGCCAGCCCTGGCCGATCGTCCGCGCCACGCTGCGCGCCGTTTTCCTACCGCTATTGCCGATGCTGCTGTTGCACCCCCTGGCCTTCGGCATCATGGCCGCCGGGGGCATGTTGGCGGAGCGCGAGGCGGGGGCGCCGCCGCCCGAGCCGCCGCTGTGGGCGATCCTGGCGAGTAGCACGGTGTTTCTCTTCGAGATGCTGGTGATCTTCGCGCTCGCCATGTACGCCTACGGTGGACTGTTCCGCGTGCTGTTGATGGCGGTGCGAGGCGAGACCATCGATCGCGCCCGCCAATCGCTAGAGTCGCCCCAGATCACCGCCATCTTCGGCGTCTTCTTCCGTTGGGCCCTGCGCGTGGTCCCGGTGTTCATCGTCGGCGGCCTCCTCATCGTGCCCGGCGCACTGATGATGGACGGGGAGAACAAGCAGATCGGCACCATCGTGATGGTTGTGGGCACCGTGGTTTTCACGCTCGCCTATATGGCCTTCGGCGTGTACCTGACCTACCGGCTGTTTGGCGAGGCCACCTCGATGCTCATCGCGCTCGAAGAGGGGCTGGGCGGTGGCGAGGCCCTCGCCGAGGCCTGGCGACGGTCCGACGGTCACAAGCTCAACTTCTTCATCGCTTACATGATCACCGGCTACGGGGGTGGCACGCTGGTGGCGATCGTCCATATCGCAACCTGTGGCCTCGGTTTTCCGCTGGTGATCGTGGGGCAAATCGTGCTCGTCGCGATGACGATGATCCAGATCGCGATGCTCTACGAGTTGCAGTCACGACGGTAATGCGCGTTCTCCTCGTGGCCAGGGTGTTCTGGCCGAACATCGGCGGCATCGAGCGTCACGTGCAGTGGCTGGCCGAGGCCTTGCGACGACGCGGGCACGTGGCCAACGTGCTCACTCTCGACCGCGCCTTCGAAGACGGCCGCGCGCTCCCGGCCCGCGATCAGCTGGGCGACATCGAGATCACCCGGGTCCCGTTCGTCGGCAGCACGAGGTACCCGGTGGCCCCGTGGGTGCTCGGTCAGCTGCGCGGCTACGATCTCGTGCACGTTCACGCCGTCGACTTCCTCGCCGACTGGCTCGTGGCGACGAAGCCCCTCCATCGTAAGCCGGTGGTGTTGTCGACACACGGCGGTTTCTTTCACACGAACTTCGCGCAGCGGGCCAAGAAAGCGTGGTTTCACACGGCGACCCGGGCGATGCTGGGCGGCGTCGACGCGCTCATCTACACCTCCGACCAGGACCGCGACCTCTTCTCCGCGCTCACCGGCAAGGGCGTGACACTCCGCAACGCCGTCGACCTCGCGCCCTGGGGGGTCTTGTCCCGTGCCCCGCGCGACGGCGAGTGGGTCACGCTGGGCCGCGTCGACGTGCACAAGGGTGTGTCGCGACTACTAAAGACCCTCGCGGTGGTCCGGGATCGTGATCCGCGCGGTTTCCACGCCCGCGTCATCGGGCCCAGCGTCGTTCCCGGTCTCACCGAGGCGCTGGTATCGGAGCGAGACGAGCTCGGCCTCGGCGACCGCGTGAGCTTCGAGGGCAAGGTGAGCACCGAGGTGATGCACGAGGCCGTGCGCGTGGCGCAGCTCGGGCTCTGGCCGGCCGAGTACGAGAGCTTCGGCATCTCGGTGGTGGAGACGATGGGGGCCGGGCTCGTGCCCGTTCTCCAGGACAATCGGGCTTTCCGGTACTTCGTGGATGGAAAGTCGGGCATCCTCACCGACTACGCCGACCCCCCCCGAGCCTCGGGCGACATCCTCCGCGCGCGCGATCTTGCCCTCGACGAGTGGTCGCAGGCGGCCCGGGCCAAGGCCCAGGACTACAGCTGGGACTCGGTGATCGGGGGGATCGAGGATTTGTACCGGGGCGTGCTCCGGGGTTGAGCTACACCCCCACCCCAACCACCCCCGCGACCACCACCCGTACGCCACCGAACTCCGGCTCCGCCACGGTGAAGGCCTCCGTGCCGTCGCGGGTGAGAACTTTGCCGGGGCTCGGCGCCTGCCCTACCAGCCAGGCCCCGGTGCCGCGCACCCCCAGCATCCAGCGGCCCGTTCGGTAGTGGAGTCCGACGTCCAGCGCGGGGGCCACGGCGGCACCGGTGGCGTAAACGGGCTCCTCGTCGGTCGTGGGTACCCCGATGCGGCAAGCCAGCGGCGCCTCGTCGCAACCGAGCTCGAGGCCCGGCATCATCCCCGCGTAGACCGCCAGCGCCGGGGAGAGCACGAGCGCGCCGCCAAGGTCGAGATCGGCGCCCACGCGCAACGCGCCGCCGAAGGTGTAGGGCGACACCTGGTCGGCGCCGTTCTGCACGGAGTAGGCACGAGCCTCCCAGGAGAAGGCCGCGCCGAGGCGCAGGGGACCAGCCGGGACCGAGGCGCCGAGCTCCACCGCGGCGCCGGGGTGGAGGTTCGCCAGCGTTTCCCCGGCATAGCCGACGCCTCCCACGGCAAGCTCGAACCGGGGACCGCGCCCGGCATCGGCGGCGAAGGCGTCGGCGGGGAGCGTCACGCTGGCGATCTGTCCAGCTTCCACGCGTACCGTTTGCCCGGCCAGGATCCAGTCGCCGGTCGGTAAGCCCAGGCGGGCCGGGAGCTCGAGCCCGCCGGCCGCCCGCGCGCTGGCCAGGGTGGCGGTGCGCTTCAGCTCGGCATCGAGCATCAGCTTGGGCGGCTCCATCGTCACCTGGGCCCGGTGCAGGCCCTCGGGCCCCCGCAGCTCCACCCAGCCGTAGTTTTGGCGGACGAAACTCTCGACTTGAGAGAGGTTCGCCCGAGCGTCGGTGCTGCCCAGGCTCGACGCGGCGCCGCGGGCCGCGCAGGCGAGCACCCGGTCGATGTCGGCCTCCCGGCGCGCGAGGTCGACGCAGAGTCCGCATAGATCGACATTGTCGGGCTCGAGGGCCAGGCCCTTCTCGACCTCGAGCTCGGCGTCGTCAAACCAGCCCCTCTTGTAGAAGATGCGCGCCTGAGCGGCGTGGTAGTCGGCGCTCTCGGCTGCGGCGGCGAGGGCAACGAAGAGCAGCATCAGAGGGTCTCCAGCAGCCGGCGGGCGGCAGGGTGCGTGGCGTTCTCCACCTCGGCGGCCGCGTGGTCGGCCACCACGCGCCCGGCGTGCATGAATACCACCCGGGTGCAGGCGTGCAGGGCAGCGATGAGATCGTGGGTAACCATCACGACGGCTCGTGAGGCGTCGTGTCGCGACAGCAGAAGGTCGATGAACTCGGCCCGGCGCGGCGCGTCGAGGCCTGCGGTGGGCTCATCGAGCAGGGTGACGAGCGGGTCGGCGAGCCAGAGGCAGGCCAGCGTGACCCGGCGACGCTCACCGCCGCTGAGCTCGCTCGGGTAGGCGCTTCGGCGGTGTTCGAGGCCGACCCATTGGAGGGCGTTCGCGACGGCGTCTCGCTCGCCGGGCCGGTGTACGCGCGCGGCTTCGAACAGCGCCTCGCGTACGCGGAGGCCGGGGTGAAGCGCCGCCGCCGCGTCCTGCACGAGCAGCTGGGCCCGGGGTGGCGGGCGACGAGCCTCTTCGGGATCGACGCCGAGGAGCGAGACCCGTCCGCAGAGCCGGGGCAAGAAGCCGCAGGCGGCCCGCAAGAGCGTGGTCTTTCCACAGCCCGAGGCGCCGACGATGGCCACGATCTCGCCGGCAAACACGCGCAGATCGACCCCGTCCACCGCTCGCGTCCTGGCCTCCTGGAAGAAGCCGGCACGGTGCTCCACCACCAGCCCGTCGAGGGCGAGAAGCGGCGTCACGCGCGTCGCCGTCGAAGGGCGAGGGTGGCGTCCCAGAGCGGCCGGCCCGCGCCGACGAGGGCAGAGGGGCGCGCGGCCTCGTCCACCACCCGCCCGTCGCCGAGCACGTAGACGCGGTCGCACGCGGCGTCGACCAGCTCGAGGTCGTGCGTGACGAGCACCACCGCGTGCTCCCGCAACCCGCGCAACCCGTGGACAATCTCCCGCTGTACCGGGGCGTCGAGCCCTGTGGTGGGCTCGTCGCACAGCAACACCGGGGCGCCGGCGGCGAGCGCCACGGCGAGGGCAACGCGCTGGGCCATTCCTCCGGAGAGCTCGTGTGGATAACGTGTCGCGACGAAGCTTGGTTCCTCGAAGCCGGCGCGGCGCAAGCAGGGAAGGGGATCGCCGCCCGCCCGGGTGATGGAGCGTGCGACGGTGGAGAGGGGGTCGAGCGAGCCGCGGGCGTCCTGGGCGAGCTTGCTCAGCACCCGTCCGCGCAGGTCTCGAGGATCGGCGGGGCTCCCATCGACGAGCACGCGCCCGCTGGTGAGACCGGGCCGGAAGGGCAGGAGTCCGAGAACCGCGCGGAGTAGCGCTGACTTTCCGGACCCGCTCGGCCCGACGATGGCCACCAGCTCTCCCGTCGCGACGGAGAAGGACACGTCATCGAGCACGGGGCGCGTGCCCGCCATCGCGCGAAGACCCTCGGCGGTGAACCTCACCGGGGCCCCGGGGTCCACGCCGACGCGAGCGCGGCGAGCACGATGCAGAGACCCGGCGCGGCCCAGGCCGCCGCGTTGGCGCCGCCCCAGGTGATGGCAAGGGCGAGCATGTTGCCGTAGGTGGGCGTCGGCTCCGCGACCCCGAGACCGCCAAGGTAGGCGAGGGTGGCGTCGAGAACAACCACTCCCCCGGCCGCGGCGCCCGCCCCGCGGAGGATCGCGGGTCCGCAGGCGACGTACACCACGTGGTAGGCGAGGATCCGCCCCTCGGGGATGCCCTGGCCTCGAGCCGCGACGACGAACTCGGCCCGATTCAGCTCGCTGATGCGGTGGGCCACGGCGTCGGCCAGCGCGGGCGCGAAAGCGATACCCGTCGCGACCGCCATCGTGAGCGTGGATCCCCCGAAGGCCATCACGGCGAGCAGCGCGAGCACCAGCCGCGGCAACGCGGACAGCGCGCCACGGGAGGCCCGGGCGAGGGCGCCCGCCACGCCGCCCGACCAGGCGTCGAGTACCCCGAGCCCCACGCCGCCCAGGGCGCACGTCAGGGCGGCGCCCAGCGCGGCCGGCAAGAGCGTGGTGCTGGCCACGGCTAGCCGCGCCAGGACGGGCCGTCCAAGGTGATCGGCACCGAGCAGGAGCGTGGCAGAGGGCCCGGCGTCGGCCCGGCCTGCATCGACGACGAGTGCCCCGGGCGTGGCCAGACCCGACAGGGCCAGCGCCAGCAAGGCGGCAACGGCGAAGAGCCTCATCGTGCCCCCCTCGCGCGGGGGTCGATGCCGACCTCGACCAGCTCGGCACAGAGGCGCGCGGAGGCCACGGCCGTCCCCGCGAGCGCGGCAAGGCCAGCCGCGAGCGGCCAGTCGCGGAGGCGCACCGCCTGGAAGAACAGCGCCCCGGCGCCTCCGAGGGACAGCCCGTGCTCCACGACCACGAGGCTACCGAGCAGGACCGCGGCCTGCCCCGCGAGGGCGCGGGCGACCGGCACCACGAGATGACGCGCCACTAGCGTGCCCACCGCGCCGCTGCGCGCCCGCTCCGCTTCCACGAAGGGGGCGTCGAGCAGCGTCTCGAGGTCGGCGCGCGCCGAGGCCGCCACCTGCGCCAGGTTCCCGCTCGACACTGCGAGGATGGTGACCGCGAGCAGGGTGCGTGCCGGGTGATCCTCGGCGGGCAAAGCGAACCACGCGGGGCGTGTCATCCACCCCCGCTCGATGCAGGCGTAGGCGATGGTGTTGAGCCCGTGCACCGCGATGAGCGCGAGGATCACTGCGGGAACCGCCGAGACGAGCTCCGCGCCCCGGCGGAACAAGCCGTGTCGCGACACGGTGAAGCCGACGACGACGGCCAAGAGCGCTGCTGCGCCCACGCGAAGGATCGAGGGACCACCGGTGTCGGCGAGCAAGGACAGCACCTGCGTCCCGGGGCGAACGGTGAGCGAGTGACCGAGGTCGCCCGACAGTGCCCGCGCCAGCGCGCGCGCGAGCCTCACCGGGAGCGGCGCGTCGAGCCCCCACTCCGCGGCGAGCAGAGGTCGCAGCTCCTCAGCGTTCGGCAGCGTGTCGATCGCGTCGCCCGGCGCCAGCGCAAGGAGCACCTGCACCAGCACCATCGCCCCGGCGGCGGTGGCCAGGAAGCCGGCCCCCCGGCGCGCGAGGGCGAGCGCTAGCGGTCGCGACATCCCCGGGCGCTACTTCATCTGCCACTGCGGCGCGAAGGTGAAGAAGTAGAACGGGTGCACCACCACGTTCTTCACCCGGACCGAGAGCGCGGCGTAGCTGTCGAGCGTCCACAGGAACACCATCGGCTGGTCGGCCGCCACCTTGGCGTGCACCTGCCGAAGGGCGGACTTTCGTGCGAAGGGGTCGAGGCTGTCGCGGGCTTGATCGAGCAGCTTGTCGACCTCGGGATTCCGGTATCCCACGAAGTTTCGCGCCCCAAGGCTATGGAATTGCTCCCGAATGTCCTCGTTGCGGTCGAAGGTCCACTGGGAAAGCACCAGGTCGAAGTCGCGATCCCGCCACACCCGCTGCTTCCAGGCCGCGTCGTCGAGGAACTCGACGTTGAGCTTGATGCCGGCCGTCTGCAGCTGCGACTGCAGGTTGACGGCTACCTCCTGGGCGCTCTCCAAGGACTGGTGGGCCACCAGCGTCATCGCCACCGCGTGACCATCCCGCGTCCAATACTCGCCGTCCTTGGCCCAGCCGGCCGAGGCGAGGAGCCCGCCCGCGGCCGTCGCGTCGTTGGGGGGCGGGCGGACATCGTGGTTGTAGTAGGGGCTCGACTTCACGAAGGGACCGCTGAGCAGGTCGCCGGTGCCGACGGGTGCCAACAGGTTGCCCACGTCGACCAGCTGAGCGAGTCCCTGCCTCACCGGGGCTTTGTCGAAGGGGGCGCGCGCCTCGTTGAAGCCGATGTACCACCAGGAGTTGGTCTGGTAGGGGTAAAGCTCCACCTTGCGGTTGTTCTGCAACATCGCGAGATCGCGAGGCAAGACGCGTACCAGCGCCTCGAGCGACTCGTAGAGGATCAGCTTGGCCTGGTAGTTCTTGTCGGCCACCTCGCGCATCGTCATCTCGCCGATGCCGACGCTGTCGCGCCAGCTCGCGTTCTTCTTGAAGGTGATGCTGTTGTCTTCATTGAAGCTCGACAACGCGTAGGGCCCGGAGCCGACCGGGCGATTCTTGAAGGGGTCGGTACGCTTGACCACCGTCGACGTGAAGGCGTGCCGCGGGAGGATCTTGAAGAAGAGTTTCTCCTCGGGACGCGACTCCGGGCGAACGAAGCGGATCGTCACTGTGCGCGTGTCGGAGGCCACGGCGTCGGCGATCCAGGCCACGCGGCCGGCCTCGGTGGAGGATGTGGCCTTGTCTTGCATCGCCTTGATGGTGAAGACGACGTCGTCGGCGGTGACCGGCTTGTCGTCGTGCCAGTTCGCGTCGCTGCGCAGGGTGACGGTCATGCTCAGGCGGTCGGGCGCCACCTCGAAGCTCTCGGCGAGGGCCGGGGTGGTGGCGAGCTCCAGGTTGTCGGTGAAAAGGGACTCGAAAAGAAGCTCGTTGGCGCGCGCCTCGGGCATCGTCGACCCGAAAATCGGGTTGAGGATCGGCGGCGCCTGGTCTTCCGCGTAGCGGAGGCCGGCCGCGCCCGCGGGGGCGGCGAGGAGGGCGAGGGGGAGGAGCAGGCGCATGAAGTTCCTTCTATTCGCGGCTGTCGCCGCGGCGATCAATGCCCTCGAGCACGACGAGCGTGTTTACCGTCTCGTCGAGCGTGGCAACGGCAGGGTAGGCGGCGCGGATCGGCTCGATGGCGTCGAGCGCCTCGCGGGTTCGACCGGTCTGGAGCTGTGCGCTCGCCACCACCGCGAAGAGCGTCGGCGAGTTGACGGGGCCGACGGCGCGGGGCGACTCGTGGTCGAGCGCGAGTTGGCCGAGGGCAAGGGCGCAGGCGGGGCGCTGGCTCTCCAGCGCGGCCACGGCCATGTCGACGAGGGCACGGGCGCGGGTGGACTCGACGAGGCGGAGGTCGTCGAGCAGGGCACGCCCGTCGGGGCTCGCGCCACCGGCGAGAGCGGTGCGCCAGGCGTCAAGCTCGGCATCGACGGCCCGCACCTTGGCACGGCAGGCATCGGCGTCGGCGAGCGCGTCGCTAGCGGGCTCTGGGAGGGCCGGCGGCTGGCCGCTGCCGTCGAGCCGGCCCGAGAACAAGCTCGTGTCGGTGGCGGGTGGGAGGGCGGCCGCCCGCTCGGTAAGGGCGAGCGTGGTCAGCATCCAGGGGTCGGGGAAGCGTCGCTCGGCGAGGGCGGTGTCTTCCACGAGGACCGGCACCGTGGCCAGCGCGACGAGGCTGGCCGCTGGCTGCGCCCCACTGCGGACGGCCTGGTGGAGAGCCACGCGTTCCGCCACCGTCGCCGGGGTGTCCGCTCCCCAGCCCTCGGAGAGCGGGACCTCGACGACCCCGCCATCGACGGCGAGGCTGGCCGCGAGGTGACGCAGTCCAGACTCGGGGTCGACACCACGGTCCAGCCAGCGACGGTCGAGCTCCACCCAGGCGCTCGCGTTGGCGCCCGCCAGAACCCAGTAAAAACGTGCCAACTCGGCGTGCGCCCTGGCCGCCGGGTCGCCACCGGCCGCCACTGCTTCCAGCCAGTCATTCCGGTGGAAGGCGATCCAGCCCTCGCGGTGCGTCGCGACGCGCGCCGTGAAGCGCTCGGGCTGGTTGACCACCTCGGCCACCCAGCCACTCGCGAGCTCGGGCCTCACCACCACCTCGGTCGGCGCCTCGCCGCAGGCCGCGAGGGCGAGCCACGCGGCCAGCACCTACTCGCCCTCGTAGCTGCCGCCGGCGTCCTGCGCCCGGTCTGGGTACTTGTTCGGATCGATGTCGACATTGCTATTATCGACCTTGATCGTGTCTTCGGTCAGGGTGACCGCATCGAGAACCAGCTCGCCCTTCTTGAAGTAGAACTCGCTCTTGGCGGGGTGGTAGCCCACCTTGAAGAACTCGATGGCATAGTCAGTACGCCGTGCGAGTTTGACTCGAGTGCCCTCGTCGTCGCGGAGGTAGTCGATGATGAACTTGCCCGAGTCGTCGGTGACGATCTCGACGCCTCCCGGCGACAAGGCCACGTTGGCCCGCTCGATGGGCTCGCCGTTCCGATCGGTCACCTGACCGGTAATGGCGTGGTGGGCGCTGCAGGCGAGGAGGAATGTGAGCATCATTGCAGTCGCGACCGGATGTCGGAGAGCTTGGCGAGCTCGGTGTCGGCCTTCTTCTCGAGATCGGCCCGCGCCTGGGTGCCGACGTGCGCCTTGAAGCGTTCCCAGCCGCGGATGGCGTTCTCGAGCAGCTCGAGGTCTTCGCCCGACTTGTAGAACTTGCCCTGCCAGGCCGCGGCCTGGATCTCGTAGATCTCGGCCTTCTTGCTGTACACCAGCTCAGACGGCAATCGAGCCCAGTACTTCTCCGCCTTTTGCGACATCTCGAGTGCCCGTGCGTAGTCGCCACGGTTCACGTAGAAGCGCGCGTAGTCCGAGAGGAAAACCGGGTTGTACTGGTTTTCCGGCAGCTGCATGATCTGCTCGAGGTAGCGCTTGGTGCCGGCGTCATCGCCCTTCTTCTGGGCGTTCATCAACAAGAGCGCCCGGGAGCGCGTGTACTGAGGGTCGGTGTCTTCTACCAGCTCGAGGAGTCCCACGTCGCTGCTGGCCAACTTCCCCTTCTTGGCGGCTTCCACATAAGCGTCGAGGTTTGTCGCCTCCTCCACCACGTCGAGGGCGGCCGTCGTGGAGGTCGTCGCTGTCGTGGGTGCGGATGCCTTCGATGCCGTGGATGCGCTCGTCGGGGTGGTTTTCGGCGTGCTGGTGGTCGGCGCCTTGGCGGCGGCGGTCGATGTGGAGACTGAGCTGGTGCTCGGGGGCTTCGACGGGGGCGTGCTCGTCGACTTTGCCGTCGTCGTTGAGCTTGTCGTCGGCTTCGATGTCGATGTCGTCGTGGCCTTTGGCGCTGCGGTGGCGCTCGGGCTCGCCTTCGGTGTGGAGGCCACGGGCGCCGCTGCTGGGGCGGCCGCAGGCGTCGCCTTCACCGGCGCCGGGGCGGGGGCGGGGACGGCCGCCACCGGAACTGGCGGGGTGCTCGGAGCCGTGGCCGTGGGCGTGGCCGGCGGGTCGTCGAGCCCGGCCAGCACGGCGGCGGGATCGTCCGGCACCGCGGCGGCAGGCGCCGGCACCTCGGGGCGCGCGGTCTCGGAGTTCGCGGGCACGGCGGCCGGGGCCTCCACGGCAGGCGGAGCCACGGTGGCGGCACTCCGTTCGGGCAGTCCGTCGGGCATCAGCGACCGGTACCCGAGCCACACGGCACCGCTACACAGCAGCATCAGGCCGAGTCCACCGAGGAGGGCGGTGGTGAAGATGCCGCCGCCGGACGATGGAGGCGGCGAGTCGAAGACCGGGTCGGGAGCGGGTGCGGACCGGGGCGGGCGCGGCGCGGGCGGCGCGAGCGGTCGGCTGTGAGAGAGCATCGGCGGCGGTGCAGATGCCACGGGGGCTGACGGCACCGTCGAGGGTGGCGCCGGTGAGGGGGGTACCGGGGCAGGACCGGAGAGCGCCGGTGGCGCGGGGCCGTCAGCGGGGGAGAGGGTCCCGCCGGCGACTGGGGCAGGCGTGGCCCCCTTGGCGCCCTTCCGGGGAGGCGGTGGCTTGTTGACCTGGCCGGGCGGAGGGGCGCGATCGAGAGCGCTACGACGCTTTGGCGTGAGCACGGGGGGCGGCGGCGCCAGCACGGGCGGGGCCGCCTCGACCACGGGCGGCGCGGCCTCCGGAGGGGGAAGCGGCACGGCCGTTAGGATGGGCGGGGGCGCGGCATCGACGACCGGATCGAAGGCTGAACTCGCCGGGACGACACCGTCGTGGGCGCCCTCGCTGGCTTCCAGCGCCGGGATCAATTCGCCGTCGGCCGCCTCGGTGCCCCCGTGCACAGCCGCGTTGGCGGCAAGCGACCCGGCAGCCACCCCGTCGGTCCCGAATGCCACCGGCGAGCGTGCCAACCCGGGGGGTGCGAAGGGGGAGGGGGCCGGCGCCAGGGTGGGCGAGGAGGTCCGGGGCGCCTCGGCGAAGAACGGCGGCGTGTCGCCGCTCGGTCCGGGCGCGGGTGCGGTTCTGGCCGGGGGATCCTCGAGGGGTGCCAGAGTGGGCGGGCTAGGCGGCGGCGTGGCTAGGGCGCCTCCCGACGAGCCGTGGGCAATGTAGGCCGCCGTGCTGTCCGGCGGCACGTCGCGGTTGAGCGCCTCGAGGGGCGGCAGCGAGCCCTCGTGGGTTTGCGTCCACTCGGTCTTCTCGGCGTTAGCCGTGCCGGTCTGCTCGGCGCTCGACCCGACGGGAACGTCGGCGCGTTCCTTTGCCACGCGCTCGGCGAGCGCTTGGGCGGCCACGGCGGCCGTGGCCATCGGGTCGGGATCGATCCGGGTGGCTGGGGAGTCGTCGAACGCGTCGCCTCCCTCCGGCGAGTCGGGCGCGCTGTCGATACCGGCCACGTAGCCACCGCCCCCGTGGCCGGAGCCGGGTTGCGACGCGCCCGCCAGACCGGCGGTCGACGAGACGCTGCCCTGGAGCAGGGGCGCCAGAAAGGCCCGCGTGTCTTCGCTGATGCTCGCGAAGCTGTAGCCGGCCATGAGTCCGCGCAGGTCTTCACGAAGCACGAAAGCCCGCTGGTACCGGTGGCGTGGGTTGAGGGAGAGCGCCCGGAAGAGCACCTTGTCCAGCCCCGGCATTCGCTCTTTCACGCGCAGCAGGTGCGAGGTGACCTCGGCCCTGCGAACCTTGTGAATCGTCTGAAGGTTGGACTCGGCGCGGAAGAGGCTCTCGAGGGTGAGCACCTCGTAGAGGCAGGCACCAAGCGAGAAAATGTCCGAGGCTGGCGTGAGCTTCTGGTCGGGGTGGGTCTGCTCGGGCGACAGGTACTCCATCCGAGCGGGCACCGGCGCCGACACGCCACCGTGCGGGAAACTCGTGGGGCTGCGGGCGAGGCCGTAGCTGCCCACCAGCACCTTTCCCTCTCGCGTGAGGAACAGGGCCGACGGCTTCAGCGCGTAGTGCAGCACGTGCTCGGTGGCCGAGCCCTTGCCGCTGCGCCCATGTAGCGCTTCGAGGCCGTTGCAGATCTGCGTGGCGATGTTGAGGAAGACGTTGTGGGGGATCTGGTGCCCCGACTGGCGGCACCAGTTGAGGACCTGTTCCAGCGTGACGCCATCGACGTATTCCTCGACGATGAAGTGGTCGTCGCCCTCGACGAGGTGCTCGAGCACGTGCACCAGGTACGGGTGACGCACGCCGATGAGGTCGCGGATGCGGCCGTCGATGGCCGATAGCCGACCGGCGTCGCGCAGGACGAAGGGAAGGATGCGCCTGACAACGACCGGCTTGCCGGCGGCGGAGTCCGCAGCCTGGCCGCCCTGGCCGCTCGTGCCGAGGTAGCTCTCGGCGACGCCGCCGGTGCCGAGTTTGCGGTGCAGCGTGTAGTCGCCCACCTTGTGAGGGAGGAGGAACATAACCTCGGCCGCCAGGGTACTTTGGCAGGGCTAGCGCGTCAAGGCATAGGATGGTGGTTGGATGTTGCTCCTGAGCTTGTTTGCCTGCGCCTTGCACGCGGTCCACACGGGGCTGGTCGCCGTCGATGGCAACCGGGCGGTGAGCACCAGCTACAACGGCCAGAAGATCCCGCTCATCCTCGAGGGCGAGCACCTGCTCATTCTCGGCCTCAACGGCTGCGTCGTGGAGGTGGAGGGGGTGCGCACACCTGCCGGCCTCCTGGTGAGCGACTGGTCGGTGAAAGACGCCGGCGACGGGACCGGCGGCTTCGTGGGCCAGCTGCGGGCCTACGGCAACCGGTTGCTCATCGAGGACAGAAACACCGGCTCCGTGCTGGCGCTCGACGACGTGGCGACGCTGCAACTCCGGCCCTACGCCGGTCGCCCCGTGCTGGTGGTCGGGGCCGTGGTGGGCGCAGGCGTGATCTCGGTCGTGGCCTGGCGACTGCTGGATCGTGAGTCCGACGGGGCCTCAGCGCCCCCCGGTGAGTGATAGGCGCCGGCCCCCGCGGGAGCCCCGATGTCGCGTCGTTACGCCCTCCTCTCTGTCTCCGACAAGTCAGGCCTCGTCGACTTCGCTCGCGGGCTCGTCGCCGCCGAGTTCACCCTCTTGTCGACCGGTGGCACCGCGGGCGCGCTCGCCGAGGCCGGCATCCCCTACGTCAAGGTGGCGGATCACACCGGTGCCCCGGAGATCATGGACGGGCGGGTCAAGACCCTGCACCCGAAGATTCACGGCGGAATCCTGGGGCGGCGGGGCACCGACGAGGGCGTCGCAGCGGCCCATGGCATCGAGTTCATCGACGTCGTCGCCGTCAACCTCTACCCCTTCGAGGCCACCGTTTTGGCCGGGGCGGACGAGGCGACCGGGGTGGAGAACCTCGACATCGGCGGGCCGGCGATGGTTCGCGCCGCCGCGAAGAACTACGCTCGGGTGCACATCGTGGTCGACCCTGCCGACTACCCCGCCGTGCTCTCAGCGGTCGCGACCGATGACTTGCTCCTCCGGCGGCGTCTCGCGGCGAAGGCCTACCGCCACACGTCCACCTACGACGCGATCATCGCCCGCTGGTTCGGTTGCGAAGAGCCATTTCCCTCGGAGATCGCGGTTCCGCTGCGAAGGATGCAGGGCCTGCGGTACGGGGAGAACCCCCACCAGGCGGCCGCCTTCTACGCGTCGCCGCTGGAGGGGGGCCGGTCGCTCGCTCGCGCGCGCCAGCTCCAGGGCAAGGAGCTCTCCTTCAACAACCTCGGCGACCTCGACGCCGCGCTGCGCGTTGCCTTCGATCTCCCGGGCGCTGGCTGCGCGATCATCAAGCACGCAAACCCATGCGGTGCGGCCGTGCATGACGACGGCCTCGTCGCGGCATACCGGCTGGCGCTCTCGGCCGACCCCGTGTCGGCCTACGGGGGCATCCTCGCGCTCAACCGTCGCCTCACCGGAGAAGACGCGTCCGCGATCCTGGCCAGCAAAGTGTTTTACGAGGTGATCGCCGCTCCCGGCCTCGACGACACGGCCAAGTCCTTGCTCGCCGCGCGTGCCAACTTGCGGGTCCTCGAGCTGCCTGAAGACTGGGCAGAGAGCGAACCCGCCGGTCACGACGTGTCGCGGGTGCAAGGCGGGTACCTCGTGCAGGACTGGGACCAGGAGCCTGCGAGCGAGTGGCGCTCCGTGCTCCGCGACACCGACGCCGAGGAGCTTGCGGCCTTGCGATTCGCCTGGGCGGTGTGCGCGAATGTGAAGTCCAACGCCATCGTCCTCGCGCGTCGCGAAGGGGGCGGCCTCGTCGTCAACGGGGTGGGCGCCGGCCAGATGAGTCGGGTCGACTCGGTACGGCTCGCCGTCGAGAAGGCCACGCGCCCCGTGCCGGGCTCGGTGCTCGCGAGTGACGCGTTCTTCCCGTTTCCCGATGGCGTCGCGACGGCGGCGCAGGCAGGCGTCACCGCGATCGTCCAGCCCGGAGGCTCGATCCGCGACGCGGAGATCATCGAGACGGCGCGAGTAGCGGGCATGGCGATGCTCCTCACCGGCACTCGCCACTTTCGTCACTAGACGTGCCCCCGCGGTAAGCTGCGCGTGTGCCGCGGGTCACACGGATTCCCTGCGCCAAGTGCGCTCGCCCGGTCGAGGTGCCGGATGAGCCCTCGCTCGCGCTCCCGATCTGCGCGGCCTGCCAGGCCGCCGAGCCCGAGCCCCTTTCGGCCACCTTCGCGGTCATGACCGTCGGCGGCAAGTGGAGCCTCGATGGCAAGGGCATTCTCGAGCGTCTGCGCGCGGGTCAACTCGCGGGAACCGATTGGATCGTCCGTGACGACGGCAGCACCGTCCTGATTGCGGAGCATCCCACGTTTGCGGTGCTCTATGCCCGCGGCGAAATCGGCGAACCCGTGGTGGTGACCGCCGCGACGTCGAGGCCGGCCGACACCCGCCCCCGGCGCAGCCTTGCCGACTACGCGGCCTCGCTCGGGCGCGTCGCAGCGGGCGTCGTGGTCGCGGGGGGAGTGGCGGCCTTCGGAGCCTGGGTCTACCTCAACCGCGAGGCCCTGGAGGAAAAGGTGGCATCGACCACGCTGCCGTCCCTCGAGACAGCCTCGCCGGCCGACACCAAGGTGGAGGCAAAGGTCGATGCGGCGCCGCAGGCACGCCCGGAGGGCAGCCGCGTGGCCGAGCTGGTCGCGCGGGTGGGCATGGTCGACGAGCCGCGGGCCCTGTTGTTGGCACGCGCCTGGGCCGAGCGAAGCAAGGGTGGCCGCGCGGCGCTCGATGCCGCGATCGTGCAGGCGGAGCGCGCGGTGGCTCGAGCCCCTCGCGATCCTGAAAGCCTCGGCCTGCTTGCAACCTTGCTGGCCGAGTCCGGCAGCGATCTCGATCTGGCGCGCGCGCTGGTGGCCCGTTGCGACGCGGCCCTCCCCAGTGCCGTTGCGTGCAAGCGTGGGCACGCCGCGCTCCTGCTCGCCAAGAACGAGGCGGCTGCGGCCCGTGAAATCGTGAGCGGGTGTGCCAATGAGGTCGACCTCGAGTGCCGGGCCATCTACGTCAACACTGCGCTCGCCGACACCGAGCACCCCCTCGAAGCGCTGGGCGCGGTGCGGAAGCTCGCTGAGGCCTGGCCACAGAACCGCGAGCTGGTGCGTCTCGTGGCGCTCTTGTCGACCGACGTCGACATCCCCGAAGCTCGGACGAGGGTCGAGGCCGCGCGGAAGGAGATCCGAGATGATCCCGCGCTGGAGTCAGCGTACGCCGACCTATGCCTCCTCGACGGCGAGGCCAAAGAAGGCGTTGCCATCGCGGTGGCGCTCGGTGATTCGGCGCCGCCAACCCTGCGGGTGCGCGCTGCGGCGGTGGCCGTCGATCAGGGCGACGTGGACCGCGCGCTCGCGCTGGTCGGCGACATCGGCAGCGGGTCCGGCCTCGCCGAGGGCGTCGTCAAGGAAGCTCGCCTCGTGATGGCGCAGGCTCGGTATCTGGACGCTCGTCGTGACGCGTCCAGGATCGATGCCGCCAAGGCAGCGAGCGCGTCGCTGGTCGAGCTGGGGCGCGCCGATCCCGTCGTCGCGCAGGTTCGCGCGTTGATCGCTCGGCTCGCGGGCGACGCCAGCGAGGAGTCGCGCGCGTGGTCGTCCATGGACACGTCCTTGCGGAAGGGGGCAGAGCTGGCTCGGGTGCTCGACACCCAGGTTGCCCTGGGGATCCAGGCGCGTCAGCCGGTGAGCGACCTCGTACCTCTCGCCGAGGCTGCGCGCCGGGCCGATCTTTCGGCGCCGGAGCCGCATCTCTGGCTCGCCAGGGCGCACCTCGAGGGCCACAACCCCGCCCAGGCGATGGACGTTCTGCTCGGCTCCATCATCCAGGTGGATGGTCAGGCGGCGCGGCGGCGGCCTGGGCTGTCGGCGCTGTCGGCCGGGGACCCCGCGAAGGAGGTCAAGGCCCTCCTGGAGAGCGGTGTCGGTAACGACGCCACCTTTGGACGGACGTACCACCTCGCGCTCGCCACCATAGCCTGGCTGGGCGGCGATGTGCCCGGGGCCCGCCGCGCGCTCGATGCTGCCGGGGGCATCGAGGATGATCCCACGGCGATTGCCTTGCGCGCACGCTTGAAGCTGGCCTCCCGGGACGCCGACGGTGCCGTTGCCGATCTCCTGCACGTGGTGCAACAGCGACCCAAGCAGGGCGAGTTCTTGCTTGCGCTGGTGAGCGCCCTTGTCGCGACTCGTGCCTACGATGAGGCTCGGACACACATCGACTCTGTGTCTGCCTCGCCGCTCACCTCCGCTATGGTGCCAAACGTACGCGCCGAAGTGCGCGCGCATACGGGCGAGACGGAGGCCGCCAAGCGTGACTTCGCCGAGGCGATCAAGCGCGATCCCTTCGACGCCCGAGCGCGGGTCAGGCTACGGGAGCTGGCCCCTGAGGGTTGAGGAGAGCGCGGCATGCGGATTGTCTTGGTCGGCGGCGGTGGCCGCGAGCATGCCCTTGCGCGGGCGATGGCGCGCCACGGGCACGCCGTTCACTTCACCCACGACAACCCCGGATTTGTGGGCCTGGGCGAGCGGACTGTCGCCGATCCCATGGCCGCAGCGCGGCACCTGTCTGCTGAGCTGGTGGTTGTCGGGCCCGAAGCGCCGCTCGCCGAAGGGCTCGTCGATCACCTGGAGGCCGAGGGTTTCCTCGCCTTCGGACCCTCGGCCGCCGCAGCGCGCCTTGAAAGCTCCAAGATCTTCACCAAGTCGCTCGCCACCCGGCACGGACTGCCTACGGCCGAGGCGCGGGTGGTGCGCCGAGGCGACCGCTTGACCCTGGATCGACCCTGGGTCGTCAAGCTCGATGGGCTCGCCGCCGGGAAGGGGGTCTGGGTGCCCGACAGCGTGGCTGCCACCGAGGCGGCGCTCGACGAGGCCTTCGCCGCGCGTCCCGACGCCGATGTGCTTCTCGAGGAGCGGCTGGAGGGTCCGGAGCTCTCCGTGCTCGGCATCGCCGATGGCACGCGCGTTGTCCCCCTGCTCCCCGCGCGCGACCACAAACGCCGATTCGACGGCGATCTCGGTCCGAACACCGGTGGCATGGGGGCCATCGCGCCGGTGAGCGTGCCCGAGGCCACGCTGGCAACCTGCCACGATGTGCTGCGGCGGGCCGTGCTCGGCATGAAGGCCGATGGCGTGCCTTTCCGTGGCGTCCTCTACGGCGGCTTCATGCTCACCGACAGCGGCCCCAAGCTGCTGGAGTTCAACGTGCGCTTTGGCGACCCGGAGTGCCAACCCCTGATGACCCTCCTCGACGAGGATCCCGTGCCCTGGTTCCTCGGCGCCGCCCGGGGTGAGCTGCCGGGGGAGCGACTGCGGTTCTCGTCGCGACACGCCTGTTGCGTAGTGGTGTCGGGGGCCGACTACCCGGCGCGCGGCGCCCACGCGACCATCACCCAGCTCCCGAGAGACAGCGACGACCTCGTCGTCTACCATGCCGGCACATCAAGTCACGACGGTGCGCTCTGGGCCACCGGGGGCCGCGTCCTGGGTGTCACCGGGCTGGGTCCGAGCGCCGAGGCGGCACGCAGCAGGGCCTACCAGGGTGTGGCCGAGGTGCGTTTCGCGGGCGCGGCCTGGCGCGGCGACATCGGCCTGTAGGTGAGTGGCGCGCTTGGACGGCTCGACGTGGCCTCGCCGGCGCCGGGGCTGTCTGTCTTGCAGCCGACGAGGGGGTATCGGTTCGGGGTGGAGGTGTACGCCCTCGCGCATTTCGCCCTCGGCTTACCCGCCCGTCGCGCCATCGACCTCGGCGCCGGAAGCGGAATCGTGGGGCTCTTGTTGGCTCACGCCGGTCTGGACGTGGAGGCAGTTGAACGGGACCGGGCGTGGACCGCGCTCGCCCGCGTCAATGCACGACTGTCGCGACGGGAGCTGCCCGTGCACCACCTCGCGGTGCGCCGGGGGACCGTTCCCTCACTCAAACGGGCCGACGTCGTGGTCACGAACCCGCCGTGGTTTTTCCCCGCCGAGGGTCCCGTCTCGCCTGACCGCCACAAGGCGACGGCTCGAACCATGTCGATCGCGACGGTTGCCGACTTCGTCGACACCGGGCTCCAGCTCGCGCCGCGTGTTTGCGTGGTCACGCGGGTGGAGAGGGAGCCGATGTTGTCGCGACCCGGTACCCACGTGGCGCGTCGGGCACGCCTTGGCTCCAAGCTGATCCTGGCCGAGGTGCGAGCGGGGGAGGGGACCCGCGCCGACGAGGTGCTCGACCTCGACGCTGCCTACCGGCGCTTCAGTCGCGAAAGGGTCGTGTGACGTTGCCCTCTTTGCTGCCGTCGGCTTTCTTCCACACGAAGTCGTAGATGTCGGCGACGTTGACCGCGACGGTGTCGCCCTTGTGGAGGCCGTTGACGTCGTAGGGTTCCGTGGCCAGTCGGCCCCCCATTCCCCGGTCGTCCCAGCGATCGACCTCGACCCAGAGGTATTCGCTGCCGCCGCTTCGATTGCGGAAGGGCACGCTCACCGCGATCACCTCGTTGTCGGCAAGGCCCTGCTGGAAGGCCGCGCGCAACGGGCCAGCCAGCGCGGCGCGCACGGCGGCGCGGGCCTCGGACAGCGTGGACGGCGCCTCCGCCACGGCTGCAGCTGGGGGTGCGGCGGTCGCCATCGGGGGAGCCTCGTCCGTCTCGCGCGGCGCGGGCTCGTCGACCGGGACGGTGATGGAGCCCTCGAAGTTCACTTTCAGCACCGCGGCGGTGGGGTCCTCGGCCGAGGGTGAGACGAACTCCAAGGTGGCGGTGCCCACCGCGCTCTCGGCGTCGATGTTCACGCTGCTGCCGAAGTCGCCCATGGGGTGCAAGGTGGTGGCGATAGCACCAAGCGCCCAGCCAACGTCGGGGGCTACGGCAGCATCGACCTCGGGGACCAGCAACTCGAAGTCGCCGTAGCGTCGCAAGCCGCGGGTGGTGACCGACACCACGGGGTCGTCGTCGGTCTCGGCGTCGTCTTCGATGACGAACCAGCTGTCGATGGGGCCGCGGGGGTCGCGGGAGATCCACGCCTCGGCGCTGAAGAGGCTCTGCGTGTCGAGGTCTTCGACCCACCCGCCGTTGCCGTGCGCGAGCTCGGCGAACGCGCCGTGCGCGGCGGCGAAGGTGTCGATCGCCCGTTCGCGCGGCGAGGCGAACCAGGCGAGGACCACCATCTGCGAGGCGGCGAGCGGAGCGGGGTCGTCGATGCCCACGCCATAGGCGGCCACGAAGTCGGCGTCGGGGATGCCAAAATCGGCGCCACCCAGTCCCATGATCCGCTGGGGGGTGGCCACGTGGTCGGAAAAGCCATCGCTCGACTCGATGGCCGCGAGCGCGGAGTCCAGCGCGTCGAGTTCGTGGTTGGAGCAGGTGGGGCTGCAGTAGTAGGCGAGCGCAAAACGCGCGTCGGGGGGCACCGGCAGCATGGGCGTCTGCGCTTCCGCGTTGGCCAAGGCGAGGGCGGCGAGAATCACGATCATCGGTACGACTGCCGCCGGCATCGTATTCACGCGGACCGCTCCTGGCCCGGTCGGTCGCTCTTGACGCGTCAATGCTTGCTCAAAGCTCGGTTTTCGTTACTTGGGCCCCCTCTCCGGAAGCGACGCTGCGACTCGGGACTTTTCTTGGCTTCGTCCTACTGTGCGCCGGGCTCGCATTGCCCGCCGTCCAGCCGGGGGCTGCCGGTCTCGACGAGGTGGGCGCCTCGCGCTGGCGAGGGCCGGCCGCCATCCTGCGTGCTCGGCTCGACGCGGCCCAAGACCATGTCGAGCCGCGCGAGAAGCTCGACGCGCTCGACCACGCTCTCGCCGACCTCGCGGAGCTCGCCCCCAGCGCCAATATCGACCTGGCCGCTCCGCTCGACCCCGAGGCCCTCCAGTCGCTGGTGCTCGAAGCCGCCACGATGCGCGCCGAGGCAGCGTCGAGCCTCGCGGCCTTTCCCGGCGGTGCACGCGGCGAGTTTCTCCGGTCCATCGCGCCGGGGGCGGTGGTGGGTGACTGGCAGTTCGGCGTGCCGGCCTCGATCACGATGGCCCAGGCCATCCTAGAGAGTGGCTGGGGCCGCTCGGCCCCGGGCTACAACCTCTTCGGCATGAAGGGGGAGGGGACCGCGGGCTCGGAGCGCCGCCGGGTGGTGGAGTACAGCCGCGGGCGTCGGCAGGTCCGCTCGGCGCCCTTCCGCAGCTACCACTCCTTCGCCGAGTCGATGGCCGACCACGCCCGGGTGGTGGGCACCTCGCCCCGCTACGCGATCGCCCGGGCCGCGGGAGAAGACCCGCGCGCCTTTGCCGAGGCCCTGGAGGGTCGCTACGCGACCGACCCCCGCTACGCGGAGAAGCTCGCCGCATTGAGCGATAGCTACGGACTGGAGGCGCTTAACTGGCGAGGCCGGCCGCCCCTCGCGGAGCCGACCGGCCTGCCGTTCCTCGCCGAGTGAGTCGACGAGCCCGCGGGTGCGAGGCCTACTGGCCCTCGCCCTCCTCGCCGCCGCCTTCCATCGCCGCAGCGCAGTCCGCGTTGGCCGCGAAGCCGAGCGCGCCCGGGTCGTCGATCTTGCGGAGGCCGCCCTCGCCAGCGGCGTAGATGCCCCAGCCGGTACCGAAGTGTTTGCTGCTCACCGACCACGCGGCGCTGGGGCTGTAGGCGATGCCCACCTGGACCGCCACGATGGGGTCGGCACCGCTGCAGAGGCTGCCCACGACCGGGTCCGTCTCGCTCCACTCCTTGTCCTGGTCCTGGTCGATGTACACGGCCGGCGTGATGATGGTGGCGAGGAAGCCCATGGCGTCGCCCGGCTCCACGTCGACAGCGCCGCTGAAGGTGAGGCTCCACTCCGCCTCCAGCGCGGTGGTCCAGCCCTCGACCGGTCCCTCGTCGCTCATCATGCCGATGCGGTACTCGAAGTCGCTCGGCTCCCCGAGGTCGCCCCGGGTGCCGGCGATGCTGACCTGGCCGATGGGCTCGATCTCGTCGCCCACCTCGATGGGAACGTCGGTGCTGCCGTAGTCGAACTCGCCGTCTTTGTCGTAGCCGGTGACGTACCAGCCGCGGGTGTTCCCATCCTTCTTGGCGGGCAGGTAGGTGACCGTCGAGGCGCCGACGCCGACGTAGGCGGCCGCCATGCCCTCCTCGTCGACGCTGCGGGCGAAGACCGCGTAAGTGACCGGGGCCTTGCGGTCCGCAGGGTCGAGGTGACGACCGGGCGCGCGGGACGGCAGGGTCAGCGTGGCCACGCCTTCCACCACGTCGCCGCTGGCGATGGCCGAACCGGCCCACGTGACCTCGTCGTTCTCGTCGAAGCGGACCGGAATGATCGAAACCTGCGACGCGGACATCGGGCCGACGTAGACGGTGACGGTGGGCGAGGCGAGGGCCGCGCTGGTGGAATCGGCATCGAAGCCCTCCTCGACGGAGCAGCCGACGGCGCCAAGTACGATGACAAAAGCAGAGATTCGCATAGGTTGTTTCCTCCGTACCCGGTGGATTCGGGACACCCATCACATCGGACGCCGCGCAAAAAGACTTGAGGGGCCGCCCGAGGTTTTTCGGGGCGGCCCCTCCTGTCGTGACGAGACGCTATTCGCAGGAGGCGGCGAGCTCGACGCTATCGATGTCGCGCACCCCAACGGCGCGGCCGTACTCGCTCCGGACCGCGTTCAGGCCGGGCACGAGGCGCTGCGCGGCCATGGCTGCGGCTTCGCCCACGTCGATCGTTTCCGGCTGCGCGCTCACGCCGATGGGGCGCCCGGCCACGCAGGCTTCACCCACGCGTGGCTCCACCTTGGGATCCCAGCCAAGCTCGCCGTCGCGCTCCACGTAGGCCACGGGGTGTGCTTGCGCGCCCGCGCTCCGCAGCGCTGTCGGCACGCTGTTGAGGTGCAGGCCCCAGCGGCCGTCCATCGCCACGCCCACCACGCCCGGCACGATCTCGCCGCCCGCGACCAGCACCACGCCGACCTCGGCGTCGCCATCCAGCATGATCGGGCCCCCGAGAGTGAGCTCCTCCTCGGTGAGGAAGTTCATGGGCAGCTTCACGAGCTCAGGTAGCGTCCGCCACGTGGTGCTGTTCCCGCGCTTCTTCTCCACCGACCAGCCGGTGGGGGCACCTTGCGGGTCGCCGAGGTCGCGCCACACGAGGCTGTCGGGGAGGAGCGCCTGGACGGGGCCGGGCACGCCGTCGATCAAGGGGTGGAGCACCACGCGGAAGCGGGCTTCGAGCAGCTCGTCGTCGAGTGGCTCCGGTCCAACGGGAAGGGGGATCTCCGCGTCACCGTCGACCTGGACCACGCCGTACGCGACCGGGCTGCCGTACACCGCTGGACTCCCGGCCATGTAGGGGACGAGGTCGACGACCATCTCACCGTCGACGGCGGGGTCGTAGCCGTCTACCCGCACGACGAGGGTCTCCACCTCGGCGAGCGGCGCGTCGGTCGATGTGATTTCGAGGGACTCGGGCGCACAGGCAAAGAAAAACGCGGAAAAGGTGAACATGGGCAGGGCCTCCGCAGCAGGGATCGGATCCACCTGCGCGGCGCGAGAGGGGCGGGTTAGCGAACGCGCCCCCCCGGAGCGCCCGTGGCCTCGTACCTGGACTGGTTGAGCGACATCTTCGAAGAAGCGCAGGTTGAGCACGACGCGAGCACCGCCGCCTACCTCGACACCGCCCTGCGGAAGATCGCCGCCACCCCGCCAGGGGCCTCGGAGGAGGTCGTCTACCGTCGCCTGCGCGAACGGTGGCTCAACCACGGGCAACCCGGTCGCCAGCTCCTCGCGAGCTTCCTGCGCGACGAGGTGTACAGCCGTCGCGACAGCCCGATGCGCCCCCAGGAGGGGACGGGCTACTTCACCAACGAGTGGGCCCTCGCCAACGTCAAGGCCCGCTAGCGGCGGTACAGGCCCCCGTAGAGCCCCGCTCCGCGTCGCAAGCGACTGATCTCGCCCTCGATGTAACGCCAGCCCCGGTCGTCGTCGTAGTGCAGCCCCAGAAGGCCGGCGCGACTGGCCCCGGCCACGTCGGCCTCCTCGTCGTCGCCCACGTGCACCGCATCGCGCGGGGCCACGCCCACCACGCGACAAGCCTCGTGGAAGATGGCGGCGTCGGGCTTCTCGACCTCGAGCTCGGCGGAGACGAAAAGGTAGGGAAAGAGCCGGTCGAGTGCGAACCGGTGGTAGAGCAGCCGAAGGCGTTCATCCCAGTTGGAGATGATCCCCAGGCGAACACCCTGTCGCGACAACACCCCGAGGACGCGAAGCGCCTCGCTGTCGATCCACCAGGCCTGCGGGCGGGCGAAGGCGGCGTAGAGCTCCTCGAAGAGCGCCTCGTCGTCGATGCCGACCGACTCGGCCACCACCGGCCGCCAGAAGGCGCGACCGTCGCCCACCTGGGCTTGCCCTCGCCGGGCGAGGAGCGCGGTTCGAAAGCGCGCCTGGGCGATCACCGGGTCGACCTCGTGCCCCGCACCCCGCGCCGCTCGGGCGTAGGTGATGCCCACCGGCTCGCGCGTGCGGAGCAGTGTGCCGGCCGCGTCGACGAAGACCGCCCTCAGCGCCAACCGAGCGCCCGCTGGAAAAGATAGCGAATGCCCGCGCCGAGGCCCGCGCCGAGGGCCCAGCCAGCGAGCACGTCGCTGGGCCAGTGCTGTCCTGTCGCGACACGAGAAAGGCCCGTGGCGAGCGACACCGCCGCGAGCACCGGAGAGCCGAGGGCCGCCGCGAGCGCCGCGCTGTTGGCAGCGTGGCACGACGGCATCGATCGTCCGCTCCCGCACAGGTACCCGCTGGGCGTAGGGCGCATCGCGACGTCTTCGAGCACGGCGCAGGGTCGCTCGCGGTCGAAGAGGGGCTTGAGTGCTCGGGCGCAGCCGAGATCGCAGATGGCCACGGCGAGAAGTGCGGGGAGCAGGTAGCGGCGCTCGCCCGCGTGCCAGGCGGCCAGCGCCACGCCCACCACGAAGATGCCGATGACGGCTGGGTTGTCGAAGAGGTCCCACCAGAGGTCGGCCGTCTCGTAGGTGCCGTTGAGGGCTCGAAAGAGGGACTCGTCCACGGGCGCTCAGGGATTGGGGTCGTCGACGTGGTGTTCGCGGGTATCCACGACGCGGCCGTACCGGTCGTAGATCGTGGCGCGGTCCTGCGTGTTGTTCCAGATCGGGTCGCGACTGCCGAGGTACACCTCGAGCTGGGCGGCGGGGTCGAGCTGGTCGGCGCCCTTGCCGCTGTGCACCTTCACCGTGTTGCCGGCGGGCACGATCACCGCTGGGAAAGTCCAGGACTTCCCGCTGATGTCGGCGATGCGGAAGCCGCCGAGGTCCTGGGCTTCGCCGGCCACGTTGCAGATGCGCAGGTACTCGCCGTTGACGTTGCTGCGGTCGTCGCCGTCGGCGTTGGCGTGGAAGGACGTGATGTGCAGAACGCCC
>SXON01000131.1 GCA_005778355.1 Pseudomonadota bacterium
GCATCGACCAGGGCACCTACGAGACCTTCGTCGAGGCGGCGCGGCAACACTTCGAGGGCAACGCCGCCGGGCGCTGGGTGCTCTCCGGTGGCCTCGGGGGCATGGGCGGGGCCCAGCCGTTGGCGGCGGTGTTCGCCGGGTTCTCCTTCCTTGGTGTCGACGTCGATCCCACCCGGGTGCAGAAGCGCCTCGACACCGGCTACCTCGACGAGGTGGCACCCTCGCTCGACGAGGCGCTGTCGCGACTGGCGGCGTGGCGAGCCACGGGGCAGGCGCGCAGCGTGGGCATCGTGGCCAACGCGGCCGACGTGTACGAGGAGCTGGCGCGGCGTGGAATCGTCCCGGACCTCGTCACCGACCAGACGAGTGCACACGACCCGCTGGCCTACGTGCCGAGCGGGCTCTCGCTGGCGGCCGCGGCCGCGCTTCGCCAGGGTGACGCGGTCGAGTACACCCGCCTCGCCTACGCCACCATGTCGCGACACGTCGAGGCGATGGTGGCCCTCCAGGCCCAGGGCAGCCACGCCTTCGACTATGGCAACAACCTGCGGGCGGGGGCGGTCGAGGGCGGCCTTCCCCACGACGTGGCGTTCAGCTTCCAGGGCTTCGTCCCGGCTTACATCCGGCCACTTTTCTGCGAGGGCAAGGGCCCCTTCCGTTGGGTGGCACTCTCGGGTGACCCGGAAGACATCGCCAAGACGGATCGCGCGGTGCTCGAGCTGTTCCCCGAGAACCGGGCGCTTGGGCGCTGGATCGAGATGGCGGGCGCTCGGATTCAGTTCCAGGGCCTGCCGGCGCGCATCTGTTGGCTCGGGTACGGCGAACGTCACCTTGCAGGCCTGAAGTTCAACGAGATGGTTGCCTCCGGCGAGCTTTCCGCGCCCATCGTGATCGGTCGCGACCACCTCGACTGCGGCAGCGTGGCGAGCCCGAACCGGGAAACGGAGGGCATGCTCGACGGCACCGACGCCGTGGCCGACTGGCCCATCCTCAACGCGATGCTCAACGCGGTGAATGGCGCCTCCTGGGTGAGTTTTCACCACGGCGGGGGCGTGGGCATGGGCTACTCGCTCCATGCCGGCCAGGTGATCGTGGCCGATGGCACCGAGGCGGCGGCACGACGGCTCGAGCGGGTGCTCAAGGGCGACCCGGCGATGGGTGTTTGGCGCCACGTGGATGCTGGCTACGAGCGGGCTCGCGAGGTGGCGGCCGAGCGCGGAGTGAAGCTGCCCTAGGGCCTCGTGGTGCACTGCAGGAAGGCCGCCGTGCACTTCACGGTCACGCTGTCCCCTGCGGCCACGGTCAAGCTGCCTGCCTTCGTCGAGGGCATGTCGGGGAACCAGGCCAGGATGCTGTAGGTCCCTGGCGCAAGGTTGGCCGGCAGGTCGACACGCGTGCTGCCCATCGTCACCACGACCCGCTCGGCATCGCCGCCAACTTGGACGGTGGCTGTGCTGGGCGTGGTGATCGGCGTGGCCACGATGGCGACCTCCACCTTCGTGGGGGCCTCGATTCTTACCGTCTGCGGCTCCTTCTCCGGAGCTTCGGTCTCGACCACGGTGGCGGGTTTGCCCGCACCCTCGGTCGTCGTCGTGATGGGACGCTGTTTGACCACCGCCGGGGGCTCGTCAACAACTGCGACGGCGACGGGTGGCACGGCGACGACGCCTTCGCTCCCGGCCGCCTCGGCACTGGGCGGATCCGCCGGGGGGGGCACGATCTCCGGCGAGGGGAGCTCGCTCGGGACCGTCTCGCGCGCCCACGGACGCATCCACACCAAGGCCAGGAGCGCGACAAGGCCGAGGGCGACCAGGGCGGCGCTTGGGGTGGACCGCGAGCCGGGGCGTGTAGACGCGGACGCCGGAACGCTCGGGACGGCGGATGGGCCGGGCACCAGCGAGTCGCCCGGTGCGAGCGAGTCGCCCGGCACCATCGTGGGCGCGGCGGGTGCGCCGAGCGTGGGCGGCGGCTCGGCGAGCGGGGGCTGGCGAGGCGAGGGTCGAGGCGCGGCCGGGGACGGACGTGCCGCGATCTGTGTGCGAGGCATGGACCCGTCGCCCACGAGCGTGAGGTCGTCGGCGACAGCGGGCCGTGGCGGGGCCGGTCGCGACCCGAGCGGCACCGTCATGCCGACGCGATCGCGCAAGAGCGGCATCTCCACGAGGCGCCCCAGGTCTTCCGGGGTGACGGTGGGGTTGGTGGGCTGCTCCCGCCCGTCGAGCATGGCGAGCAGCACGTCGCAGTCGTTGGGTCGGGCCTCGCGCTCCGGCTCGAGGCATGCGTCGACCACCCGTCGCAAACGCTCCGGCACGTCGGCCGGGAGCGGCGCGAAGTCCTTCGCCATGATCTGGTTGTACAGCTGGATGAAGTCCGTCCACTGGTAGGGCGGGCGACCAGAGATCAGCTCGTAGAGGATGCAGCCGAGCGAGAAGATGTCGGCCCGCCGGTCGACCTTCTTCGCGTCGCGAAACTGCTCGGGGGCCATGTACTGGGGCGTTCCCATGGTCAGGCCGGAACGTGTTTGCCCGGCGGCCGGGTCGTCGCCGAGGATCTTCGCGAGGCCGAAGTCACTCACCTTGGGTACGACGCCGTCGTCGTAACGAGCGAGGAGCACGTTGCTGGGCTTCAGGTCGCGATGGACTAGCCCATAGCGGTGTGCGTGCCGCACTCCGTCGACGATGCCACGGAAGAGCGCCTCGGCCTCCTCGGTGGTGGGGTGGTGGATCGCCAACCACGCCGAGAGCGTGGGGGGCGGCACGTACTCCATGAGGAGCCCGGGGGCGCCATCGATGTCGAGCACGTCGGTCACCGCCACGATGTTGGGGTGACGCAGCGCGGCTTGCACGCGCCCCTCCAGCATCAGCCGCACCTCAGCGTTGACGCCCACCGTCGTGAGCACCTTGAGCGCGAACTGCGTGTCGAGGTGCTTGTGGCGCAGCAGGTAGACGGTGGCCATGCCGCCCTCGCCGATCGGCCCCTCCACCACGTAGCGCTCGATCACCCGTCCCGCCTCGATGCGCCCCTTCACTCACCACCTCGCGACGACGAGCGAGGTGCCGAGCAGCCCCAGCGCGCCGATCCCCGCCCCGGCCGCCGCGATGCTGAAGGTGTTGGTGCGCGCGTAGGCGCTCTCGAAGCTCTCGGCGCCGTCGGGATGTTCCCACTCGTCGCGCGCGGCCCAGGCGATGCCGTACGACGCGACCGCGGCGGCGGCGACGACGCCGGAGGCCACCATCAGGGGCGCGGCGGCGGGATGCGTCTGACGCGGGTAGCTGGGCAGCGCCTCGGCGGTGGTGATCGCGCCCTCCACGCGCACGCCGTCGATCCACTGGAAAACGAACGGCCGCTCGGCGGGGACGGACTTCGACGGCGCCCCGTCCACGTAGAGCTGCCCCCGTCGTGCCTCGCGCAGGGGTGTGGCCGGCCCCGTTTCCACGTGGGTGTCCCACACCGCGCGGAGCGGGTTGCCCACCGGGGCCATCGACTCGGGCAGGGTGATCGCCGGGTCGACGGCGCGAGCCGCCTCGAAGGCCAGCGCGGCGGACGGCGTGTCGCGCCCGAGGAAGGCCTCCAGGCCCCGCAGGCGCAGCAGGCGCGCCGCGGTGGTGCTGGGCAGCGGCTGGTTGACGCAGCCGAGCACCGCCCGCGTGCCGCCGAAGGCCTCGGCAAAATACTCGGGGCTTTGCCCCCAGCTCGACTCCGCCTCGCCGACCGACGTGTCGAGCTCCGCGAGCGTGCGCGGCACGGTGCACTCGGCGAGGGCGGCAGCGGCGAGGACGAGGATCACGCCGCTGGAACTAACGCTCTACCGGGCGCCGCGGGCCGTGAGGTAGGTGTCGATGGCGAACGCGGTGTTGATCGCGAAGACCGCGCCGAACATCGGCCAGTAGAGGTCGGGAGCGGCCACCTTCAGGCTGGTCTCCACGAAGGTGAGGGCGATCATGCCGAGGAGCCAGAGCAGGCCGAGCGCGCGCTTCTGGCCGAGGATGAGCCAGCCGAGGCCGGGAAAGAAGAAGTTGGCGGCGGTGGCGATGTAGAGACGGGTCATTGAAACGCTCCAGGTTGCCCCCACAACATGGCGCGGGACGGTGGACGTGCACAGCGCCAGAGGTCCACATCTCTTGCTCATTCGTCCAAGCCGGTCGGCCACGCGCTAGCATGGGCCGATGGATGCGCTCGCCGATCTCGCCCGGGTGGTTGCCGTGGAGGCCAGCTTCTTTTCCCGTGCGCGGGCATCCGGGCGCTGGGGCGTTTCCACGCGTGGGGCGGACAACGCGATCTTCCACGCGGTCTTGCGTGGGCGCGGGGTGGCGCGGGCGGAGGGAGGTCCGCTCGTCCACTTCGGCCCGGGCGACCTCCTGCTCTTCCCGCGAGGATCGAGCCATGTCCTCGCCAGCGACGCCGACGCGCGACCCACGCCGATCACCGCCCTGCCCCGTCTGGTCGCCGACGCCGCACTCAGCTGTGTGGTGGCCGGGCCGCCCGGGGCCGCCGAGGCCGAGGTGGACATTCTCTGTGGCACCTTCCGTTTTGACGCCGACGCCCGGGCGTGTCTCCTGCCGCAGCTTCCCGCGCTGGTTCACGCCCCGGCGGCGCCTGGCGCCGCGCCCTGGCTGGTGGCCACCGCAGCGCTGCTCGACGCCGAGTTGCGACGCGGTCTTGCCGGGGGCGACGTCCTATTGTCGCGACTCGGCGACGTGATCATGGTGCAGATCCTCCGTGGCTGGCTAGCCCAGGACACTGTCCCCGGCTGGGTCGGGGCGCTCGCCGATCCGCTCCTGGCGCCGGTGCTGGGGCTCGTCCACGCCGATCCGGCACGGGACTGGACGGCAGCGGAGCTCTCGCGGCGCGCGGGCATGTCACGGTCGGCCTTCTTCGCCCACTTCACGGCGCGGGTCGGCGAGCCGCCTGCCGCCTACCTCTTGCGATGGCGCATGTGGGTGGCCCGGCGCGCCCTTCGCGACCGCCGCCGCGGCGTGGCCGAGGTGGGTCGTTCTGTCGGGTATGCCTCGGAAGCCGCGTTCTCCCGCGCGTTCAAGCGGGCGGTCGGTTCTGCGCCGGCGGCGTGGCGAGCTCAGGCCTAGACGTTGGCGAGGGCGGCCGCGTCGAATGGACGTGGCTCGATGCCCGAGGCGCGGGCGAGGGGGCGGGGATCGACGACGTCGTCGGTGTCGAAGGTGGACACCACGTCGGCCGACAGACCGGCGAACGGCCCCACCACGCGCAAGAGGGGCCCGGGCAGGGGCAGCACCCGGCGACCGCCGAGCGCGCGGATGATCTCGCGGAGCGTGAGGGGCTCGGGACCTCCCGCGTCGAACTCGTCGCGACCGAGGCCCCGGCGCACGAGCGAGAGGATGGCCCCGTTGAAGTCGTCGACGTGAACCGGTTGACGCCGATAGTTCCCGTTTCCCATGACCGGCACCAGCGGAAGGCGACGGCACATGCGGGCGAGGGTGTGGAACGACTCCTTGTGGGCGGGCTCGTGCCCGGGCACCCGGGGACCGTAGGGCGCGCAAGGCCGCACGATCGCGTAGGGCAGGCCGCTCGCCCGCACCCGCGCCTCGTCTTCCACCCGCGACTCGGCGTAGGCGTTCTTGCGGGGCCAGTGAACCACCGTGCTCGACGCGTACACGACGGGGAGACCCCATGAGAGCACGGCATCGAGCATGCGGCGGTTCTGTTCGCGCGCGTCGGAGGCCATCACCTTGGTGGCCAGGTGCACCACCACGTCTGTGCCGGGAGAGGGTCGCGCTGTCGCGACATCACCCTGCACAGAGACCACCCCCCGAAGCTTGAGCGGAGTGTTGCGGTACAGCCCGTGGACGACGAGGCCGTCGCGGACCGCCAAGCTGCAGAAGTGCGCGCCGACGAAGCTCGACGCGCCAGTGACGAACAAGCGCATGCCGGGTGCTATCCCCGGAGCGCGATGATCACGGCGCGACCCACGCCGAATCGGTGCGTGTCGGGGAGGAAGCCGGCCGAACGGAGCTGGCGTTCCACCGTGGCCACCTCCGGCGCGTGCGCGACGGCGTCGCCAAACTGCTCGGGCTCGTCGATCATCGCCACCGGCAACGACCACATCACGTCGCCGATCACCAGGAGCCCTCGAGAGGGGATCGCCTTCCCGAGCTCTGCGATCAACGCGGCTTGTTCTCGTGGCGGTAGCCTCCGGAGAGCGTCGTTCATCACCACCACGCTCGCGCCCTTCACCGGGGGCTCGCTGAGTTTTCCGGTGGCCACGCGCACGTTGGCGGGGAGGGGACGCGGCAAGTGATCGACCTCGTCGAAGGCGATGACCTCGCGTACCCGGGGCGCCAGCGAGAGCGCCAGGGCGCCGCTCCCGCAGCCGAGATCGACCACGACGTCGTCGCGATGTGCGGCGGCGGCCTCGACAACCACGCGCGCGGTGACGGCCGACCAGTCCATGCGGACGGCTATCGCGGGCCCCTCATGCGAGGCCCGCGCGCATCCGATCCGCTGGGCACCCCTCCCCGGAGACCCTCCCATGCTCGTTCTCTTCCTGGCCTGCGCGCCGCCCGACCCAGAGTTTGCGGGCGACCGCCTCGCCGACGACGACCGCCTCATGGCCGTCGCGTCCACGCGATCCATTTCCGTGTCCGTCAACGGCAACTACGAGCTCGACGATCTCGACTTCCAGCTCCGCCAGATCGTCCCCGGCACGAGCAGCATCACCGACTACGCCACCCTCGCTTCCGTCGACGCCGATTCCGGACGCGGAACGCTGACCGTTCCCGCCACGCCCTCGGCCGTCGACCGTGGCCGGGCCGGCTCGGGCCAACCGGTCATCTACGCGCTGCTCCTCGTCGACGAGGACGGCGTGATCCACGGCGCGGCGCAGAGCATGCTGGCCTACTACGCCACTGCACCCACCTCGAGGACCTCCGCTGGCTGGCTCGTCGTCACCCGTTCCTCCAGCGGCAGCAACACCTATGCGAACACCACCTCGGGCATGTCGATCCGCCCCACGCTCTCCGGCGAGGAAGAGTTCGAGATGGCCGGCGACAACAACCTCGGCAGCTACTCGACGATGCGCCTCGCGCTCGCCAAGTCGGAGGCGGCCGGGGGGAGCGATCTCGCCGACGTGGCTGTCGAGGACGAGTACGAGATCGAGCGGGAAGACTGGGCGGCCGACGCCTCCCTGGTCAACACCGGTGGCATCCTGTGGGCGGTTTTCGAGGCCGTTGTCTACGACGACAAGGACGGCGACCACGACTGGGATCGCAGCACCGACCCGCGCCTCGGTAGCGCCTGCCACGGGTCGAGCACCGTGGTGGTGCGATGGATCGAGCCACCCACCACGGTGGATGCCGCTTACGACCTTATCTACTATGGATACCCCTGGGGCTGGTCGGTCGGCTACTGGAACGGCACGACCTGGATGCCCATCAGCGGCAACTCGGTGGAGAACCTCGACATCAAGAGCTCCTGCGCCTGACACAGAGGTCGTGAACCACGAGGCCATCGCGGGCGCACACGCGCTCGCGTCGTGACAGCTCCGTGCCGAGCGGCGGTGCGTCGCTCGTCGACCAGCCCTCGAACAGGGCCGACGCGGACTGGTGGAGCGTCGCGACATCCGTGCGCAGGTAGAAGACCCCGCCTGGTTTCAGCGAGCGCGCCACCACCTCGCCGAACTCGGGGCTGAAGAGCTCGCGCCGGTCGCCAAAGGGCGTGGGGAAGAGCACGTAGAGCCAGTCCACGCGCGCCGGGGGCAGGTGGGCCAGGAGCGCGCGCCCATCGACCCGCAACGGGAGGCAATTGTCCGGTGCGTGTCGCGACACGGCATCGACTCGACGCCGCCGGACTTCGGCGCCCATCCAATTGGCCTCGGGGAAGCGCCGCGCACGGTCGAGCAGGCACATGCCATGGTCGAAGCCGATCTCGAGGCCGAGTGGTCCCGGTCGCGACAGGAAGGTCTCGATCCGGGTGACGGTCAGCCTGTGCTCGGGCTGTTCGAACAAGAGCGAGCCGTAGAGGGTGCCGGGGATGCGCACGTGGGGCGGATAGCCTGCCCGCATGGCCGAGCCGAAAAAACGCCACTGGATCTTCGAGGCCCTGGCGGCCTGGAGCTTCTTCTCGGCGTGGATCGGCGGCTTCATCGGGGCCATGACCGTGCGCTACGTGGGCTCGCCTCTCGCCATGGGGGCGCAGATGTGGGTGCGCTTCAACACCGAGCCCCGCCGTCCCGAGCTGCCCTACCCGGTGGCGATGACGGTGGTGCTGGCGCTCTTGCCGTTGCCCCTGGTGATGCGTCGCCGGTGGAAATGGGCCACCTTCGCCGCCTTGCCCTTCTTCGCGCTGCCCTGGTGGCACTTCATGGACCTCTACGCGCTGGCAGGGCAATAGGCAGGCGCTATGTCGCTCGCCGAGGGGGCCTTCGTCCCCGACCCGAACCTGCCGCCGCCCGCCGAGTCGCTCCTCTTCTCGCCGCTGACGCTGGGCCCGGTCACCGCGCCCAACCGGGTGTGGCTCCCGGCCATGGTCACCTGGCTGTCGAACGACGAGGGCGTGGTGACCGACGACGTGACCCGCCGCTATGTGCGCTACGCCCGCGGCGGCGCCGGGACGATCGTGCTCGAGGCGATGGGCATTCGCGACGTCAATAGCGGTCCCCTGATGCGCATCGGGCACGACCGATACGTGCCTGGGCTGCGCGAGCTGGTTTCCCGGATGAAAGACGCCGGGGCGGGCCTGGTGATGCCGCAGGTGATCGACTTCCTCAAGATCGCCCGGCGCGACCCGGCGAGGGCGCTGGCTCGACTGGAGACGAAGTACCCCGGCTGTACCGGGTGGACGGAAGAGGCGCTCTCCGCCCGATTGTCACCCCGGGAGTGGCATGACTATGCCCATGGCTACCGGCAGCAGATCGAGGACCTGTCACTCGCGGAGATCGAGGGCCTGCCGGGGCTCTTCGCCGGGGCGGCCCGCCGTGCCCGGGAGGCTGGCTTCGACGGGGTGGAGCTTCACTTCGCCCACGCCTACACGATGTCGAGTTTCCTCAGCCGGACGAACCAGCGAACCGACGACTACGGCGGCTCGCTCGAGAACCGCGCGCGCATTGGCCTCCGGGCGATCGAGGCCGCCCGATCCGCGGTGGGACGAGACTTTTGCCTCGGCCTGCGTATGCTCGGGGAAGACAGCGTGGAGGGTGGCTCCACGGTGGACGATGCGGCCTGGTTTGCGGTGGAGTTCGCCCGCGCAGGGGTGGACTTCATCTCGGTGAGCCGCGGGGGCCGCTTCGAAGACGCCAAGCGACCGGCGGTGGGCGAGGCGGCGTATCCCTACACGGGGCACTCCGGGCTCATGTGCATGCCCACCTTCAAGTACCCGGTGGCGCACAACCTCTACCTGCCAAGCGCCATCCGCGCCGCCGTGCGCGAGGCGGGGTTCCTGACACCCGTGGTGGGCGCCGGGCGCATCAACACCTACCCCGTGGCCGAGTCGGCCCTGCAGCAGGGCCACTGCGACCTCGTGGGCATGGCGCGGGGACTGCTCGCCGACCCGGACTGGCCGCGGAAGATCCGCGCGGGGGAGCCCGGCAAGGTGCACTACTGCAAGTACAACAACGTGTGCGAGGCGCTCGATCGCAAACACTTGCCGGTGACGTGCCAACTGTGGATGAAGTTGCCCGAGGGGGGGCGGCACCCTCCGGAGGAGTGGTAGGCGCTGCTGCCGTGCGGCTCTATGGCTCGGCGGAGGGGAGGGCCGAGGCGGTGTCGGTAAGGGTGGACTGGGGTAGCGCGGTGGCGGTGTCGCCGGGGACGGTGACGGGGCAGGCGAACAGGGTGAGCAAGAGGGCGAGCACGGGAGACTCCGGGGAAGGGGTGGTTCAGGGCCAGTAGGTGTCGTCGTCCCAGGGGATTTCCCAGCCGGGGATGATGCGGATCTGGTCGCCGTCCATCCAGTCTTCCTGGACGCCGAAGACCAGGTCGTCGGCGCCGTCGCCGGTGACGTCGCCGCAGTCGACAGAGCTGGACTCCTCGACGACCACCGCCCGGTCCGGGAGGGCCGAATGTCGAGGGGGCAACGAGTGAGGATCCGGCATGACCAACCAGACTTGCTGACCTCGCAGGAGAAGGTTGTCGGCGCCGCCGAGGCCGCACCGTCGAGTCCAGATGGACGGACCCGAGTCGAGTGGAGTGCCCTCCATTTCGTATCCGCCAGGCGCGTCAGCGATGGCCGCTGTGCCGACGTACGGACCGGGGAGGATTAGCCACTCGTTGTTCTCGCCCGCGCTCCCCTCCTCCGGCCAGGCGTTCACCGCGAGGTCGTTGACGCCGTCACCATCCCAGTCGGCCACCGCTGACCACGTGCTACTCTCGTAGCTAGTGTCGCGAAAGGTCGCGGCCGCGAGGTCCGACGTCTGGGGCAGGTCAGCCACGTCGGCCAGGTCGGTACCGTCCAGTAGGTCTGAGCACGCTGTCACCGCGCTCTCGCAGTCGTCATCCACGAGGATGTCGTCGATGCCATCGCCGGTCACGTCTCCAATCGGGTGCAGGTCGCGGACCCAACCGCCGTCGATCTTCGTGCGGTCATCCCCGAACGTGCCTCCCCAGTACACAACGAGTCCGCCATCCTCCTCGGGTGCGACGTCATCCCACGCCGCTAGCGCGAGGTCGCCGAGTCCGTCCCCGTTCCAGTCGCCGGTGATCGCGTCGCAGCTCCAGCAGTCTTCCCAGTCGATCCCGGGCGAGGCGTCCCACTGGTAGTCCGAGGGGTAGGTGGGCACCCAGGTGCCGTCGGTCGGGATCGGTCCCTTGTAGAGCTGCGTCTCGTAGCCGTACACGCCGCCGGGCACGTGCCCCACGTCGTTGAAACCGTCGCCGTCCACGTCGCCGAAGTCGAGGCGATGGTTCATCAAGTCCTCGTACTCGTAGAAGGCCGCCACGTTGTTGTCGGCCGGGAAGGTGCCGGGGTTCTCCGGGATGCTGGTTGCGGTCCAGTAAGCCCGTCCCAGCGGCTCGATCTCGCGGTAGTCGCCGTCCTGGATGTCGCTGACGCCGTCGCCGGTCACGTCGCGGACGATGCGCGGCACGCCATACGGCGACCCGGTGAGCAACACGCCCATCGCGGCGATATTCTGCGTGGACCCACAGTCCGCGCCCAGCCAGCCGTCGCCATCGCAGTCCTGGTCGGCGTCGTCGCACATCTCCGGTGCACCGGGGTACACGTGGGCGTTCTGGTCGTCGCAGTCGTCGCCGCCAGACGCCTCGTCCACGTGGCCGTCGACGTCGGCGTCGGGCGGTTCCGGCGGGGCAGTGTCGCCGGTCTCGGCCGTGTCGGGGAGGGCAGAGTCGCCGGTATCACCCGAGTCGCCGGTGTCCGGCGGAGCCGTGTCACTGCTATCCGCGGTGTCGGAAGTCGGCGCCGAGTCCGAGGACGAGTCGCCCGCGACCGGCTCCGGCCCGCAGCGTGACTGAGAGCAGGCCAGGAGCAGCCAGGGCAGGACTCTCACCATGCCAGGTCGAGGTCCCACGGGCCCCCGCCGATGGTCGCGAAGTAGAGGTGATCGTGGGTCGGC
>SXON01000132.1 GCA_005778355.1 Pseudomonadota bacterium
GGGCACCTCGGCCGGGCGGGGCAGTGCGGGCGGCGGGGGTGGCGCGGCGGGGCGGCTGAAGGAGGGTGGCGCGGGCTGCGCGACGGGAGGCGGGAGGGCCTCGGCCGCCGGCGGCGGGGACCGGAGCGACCGCGGCGCCGAGAGGTCTTCGGCAGGGGCGTAGCCGGTGTTGCGTGGTGCCGCCGGTGACGATCTCGGGCTCGGCGCGGCAAAAGCCTCGTCGTCGTCGTCTTCCTCGGCGAGCATCTGCGCGATTTTCTCGCGGCTCCAGAAGGAGGTGCTCTCGCCCTTGCTCGAGGGCGCCTGCCTCACCGCGCCCTTGGCCATCGGGGCCCCCAGCGCGCTCGGCCCCTCGAGGATTTCCACGTTGCTGGGCATGGGCCGCATCGCGGGCGCGCCTGACGAGAGTGCCGCTGACGAGGGTGCAGCGCGCACGCCCGTGTCGACCGACCACTCGGGCAGGCCGTCGCCGGGGATCTCCGCGGCCACGGAGAGCAGCACGTTGGCCGCGTCGAGAGCGGCGGGCCGCTCGTCGGGGTGCCAGGCCATGATCTTGCAGAGGAAGGTGCGGACGTCTTGCACCCAGCGCTTGCCCTGGACGGCGCGGAAGTCGAGCGCCAGGACGCGGTTGATCACCTCGTCGTCGTGGCCCTCCTCGTCGGCCGGCAGCTCGCCGATCCCCTCGTCGGCGAGCATCGAGTGCAAGACGATGCCGAGGCCGTAGATGTCGACAGCGTAGGTGTCGACCCGTCCCTCGGGCGCGCTGGAGCTGCCCCGGGCTTGCCCGAACCCGTCGAGGCTCACGTCGCCGTTGGTGGCCACGCGCACCAGGGCTGGCCTCAGGTCCCCGTGCACCACCTGGTCCATCTCGGCGATGCACAAGATATCCGCGATGGCCGCCCCGAGTTCGAGCGCGGCTTTCAGCGGCGGCCGCCCCTCGCGCAACAACTCCTCGAGCGTGCGCCCCGGTGCGGTGCCCTCGGCGGCGAGGACTTGCCCCGTTTCACCGGCCTCGCGGGTGTAGTGGTAGGCGCTCACGCGCCGCCGTCTATCCCGGCGATCCGTCGAGAGCTTCCCGCAGCAAGCGCTGCGCGACGCCCGGCTCGGCCTTCCGCCCCGTGGCCACCATCAGCTTCCCCATGAAGAAGCCGAAAAGCCCTTTGTTGCCCGCGCGGTACTTGGCGAGCTCACTCCGGTTGGCGGCGAGAACCTCGGCCACGATGTCGGCGAGCTTGCCCTCGTCGCTGAGTTGACCAAGCCCGAGTCGCGACACGATCTCGGATGGATCTCCGCCTGCCTCGGCCAGTACCTCGATCACCCGCTTGGCGCCGTCGCGGTTGACGGTGCCCGCGTCGACCAGGGCCTGCACCCGGGCGAGGCCCGCGCCGGTGATGTGCCCCGGATCTTCCCGGCGGAGCACCTCGCCGGTCACCCAGTTGGCCATGGCCTTGGGCGATCCGCCCGAGGCCACGGCATCCGCGAAGATCGCGGCTGCCTCCGGGTTGCCCAGGATCACCGTCACATCGTAGGGAGAAAGGCCGTAGTTATCCACCCAGTCGGTCACGCGTCGTTCGTCCTCCGCGGCGAGGAAGACGTCCATCGGCACGCCGGGCAAGAGCGCGCGCTGGCCCTCGATTTCCCCGGCTTCGAGCACCAGCGGGCCGAGGTCGGGATCGGGGAAGGAGCGGTAGTCGGCCGAGCCTTCTTTCTTGCGCAGCGTGACCGTTCCCTTACCGGCCCAGGTTCGCGTCTCCTGGTCGACCGTGCCACCTGCCCGAAGGACTGCCACCTGCCTCTCGATCTCGAAACGAATGGCCTTGGCCACGAAGCGGAAGCTGTTGACGTTCTTCACCTCCACCTTGGTGCCCCAGGGCTCTCCGGGCCGGTGGACGGACACGTTGGCGTCGCATCGGAAGTGTCCCTTCTCCATGTCGCCGGTGCACACGCCGGTGGCCACCAGCACCCGATGGAGCATCCGCAGGTAGGCCTCGGCCTCCTCGGCAGTGCGCATGTCGGCCTCGCTCACGATCTCGATCAGGGGCACGCCGGCGCGGCTCCAGTCCACGGTGCTGCCGCCCTCAGCGTGTGTCATCTTCCCGGCGTCTTCCTCGAGGTGGATCCGCGTGATTCGAAAGCGTTTGCCGAGCGCATGGATCGCGCCGCCGGTCGCCAGCGGGCGGTCGAACTGGGAGATCTGGTAGCCCTTGGGCAGGTCTGGGTAGAAGTAGTGCTTCCGCGCGAAGATGCTCGTGTCGTGGATCGTGCACCCGGTCGCGAGGGCGGCCCGCACGCCGAGCTTGACCGCGTGGTCGTTGAGCACCGGCAGCGTGCCGGGGTGCGCGAGGCAGGTCGGGCACACGGCGCCGTTGGGCGGCGCGTCGACCACCACGGGACAAGCGCAAAACATCTTCGAGGCCGTGCGCAGCTGCGCGTGGCACTCGAGGCCGATGATGGCTTCGTAGCCGTCGAGGAGCATGGCAGGCGCCTATTCGGGCCCGAGAGCCGAGGCTCGCCGAGGTGCTCGCGAGAGGGCGGCCCCTGTCGGTGAGGCGTTCGGCGGGCACCGCGAGGCGAAACGTCCGCGGAATGCGAAGGACATCTTTGTCGCGACAAATTTGACCGAGGGGTCATCGGTCGCAAAATCGGACACTTGTCAGAGTCATCGACCAGAAAATAGGACAGATCCACGCCCGCGGGGTCGTTGACACCGAAGTCTCGCGCGAAAACCGGCATTTGCTCGTACGCGAACTCCGCCGAGGCGTTCCACAGTCCTATTTTTTCCCCGATGGGTAGCGGCAGTGTCCTATTTTCAGGGGCATGACCCTGGCTCGCGACCAGGTGCCGCCGACGCGCGCTCGCGGTCAACCCCCGTGCCGCCCCGGGTGACCCGCCCGCGACGGAGTTAGCCGCCGAGACACCATGGCCACCGTCCAGAACGCCCGAGGCACCCGCGACCTGCTCCCCGCCCAGATGCACGGCCGCCTGCACGTGATCGGCATCATCCGCGAGGCCTTCGCCTCGTTCGGCTTCGAACCCTTGGAAACGCCCGCCTTCGAGCGCATCGACACGCTCATGGGAAAGTACGGCGAGGAAGGCGAGAAGCTCATCTTTCGCATCCTCGAGCGCGGCGAGGGCGGGCGCGAGGGCAAAGCCGACCTCGCCTTGCGCTACGACCTCACCGTGCCGCTCGCCCGGGTGATCGCCCAGAACCCGGCGATCCCGATGCCCTTCAAGCGGTACCAGGTGCAGCCGGTGTGGCGGGCCGACCGGCCGCAGAAGGGGCGGTTTCGCGAGTTCTACCAGTGCGACGCCGATATCGTGGGCATCGACTCCCGCCTCGCCGACGCCGAGTGCCTCGCGGTGGCGCACGAGGCGCTGTCACGACTCGGGTTTGCGGACTTCCAGATCAAGGTCAATCACCGCAAGCTCCTGAGCGCGATCTGCGCCGCGGCCGGTGCGGCGGACCGCGAGTCGGAGGTGCTCGTTGCCATCGACAAGCTCGACAAGATCGGCCGCGACGGGGTGAGCAAAGAGCTGGCCGATCGGGCCTTCCCGGCCGAGGTGATCGAGCGCCTGTGGACGATGCTCGCCGAGCCCGGGGATCTCGACGCCGTGGAAGCGGCCGTGGGCGAGTCGGCGCGCGCCCCGGCCGCCGAGCTGCGCGAGGTCTTCGCTCACGTGCGGTCGCTGGTTGGCGACACCTCGCCGCTGGAAGAGCTCGCCGCCCTGGGGCGGCCGCCTGGCGCGGGGCGCGTGGTCTTTGACGCCACCCTCGCGCGCGGTCTCGGCTACTACACCGGCCCGGTTTTCGAGGCGGTGATCCTCGAGGGCGGCGTGGGCTCGGTGTCAGGCGGTGGTCGTTACGATGGCCTAGTCGGCATGTTCTCGGGGCGACAGGTGCCGGCGGTGGGCGTGTCGCTGGGCCTGGAACGCTTGCTCGTCGTCATGGAAGAACGCGGCATGTTGCCGACCAGCGGCACGCGGACGAAGGTGCTCGTCACCCGATTCTCGCCCGAGACCGACGTGGCGGCGCTTCGAGTGGCCGCCCAGCTGCGCGCCGAGGGCATCGAGACGGAAACCTGGCTCGGCGCCCCGGGCAGCCTCGGCAAGCAGTTCAAGTACGCCGGCGGTCGCGGCATCCCGCTGGCGGTGGTGATTGGCCCCGAGGAGCTGGAGGCGGGCGCGGTGTCGCTGAAGGACCTGCGCAGCGGTCACCAGAGCCGCGTGGCCACCGAGCTGCTCCACGGGACGATCTGCGCCGCTCTGGATTGCAGGAGTGCATAGCGTGTTTCGCGACGACGTCCTCGCCGGGCAGGTGGCGCTGGTCACCGGGGGCGGCACGGGTATCGGCGCGGCCACGGCTCGGATGCTGGGTCGGATGGGCGCGACCGTCGTCATCGCCTCGCGCAAGGCGAGTAACATCGAGCCGGCGGTGGCGGGCCTCTCCCGGCAGGTGGGTCGTCCCGTGCACGGCATCGTCTGTGACATCCGCGACCGCGCGGCCGTCGACGCGTGTGTCAAGTCGGTCATCGACACCCACGGCCGCCTGGACATCCTCGTCAACAATGGCGGGGGACAGTTCCTTTCCCCCGCCGAGGTGATCACCCCGAAGGGCTGGGACGCCGTCGTGGCCACCAACCTCACCGGCCAGTGGAACATCACGCAGGCGGCGGCCAATGCATGGATGCTGGGTCACGGGGGTGCCATCGTCAACATCACCATGCTCACCGCCCGCGGTTTCCCGGGCATGGCACACTCGGTGGCCGCCCGCGCCGGCGTGGAAGCGATGGGTCGCACGCTGGCGGTGGAGTGGGCGAGCCGGGGCGTCCGGATCAACAGCGTGGAGCCCGGGCTCGTCAATAGCTCCGGCTTCCGTCGATACCCGGAGGGGGCCTTCGACCTGCGCGAGCTGCAACGCCGCGTGCCCATGAAGCGCATGGCCACGGTCGACGAGATCGCCGGCACCGTGTGTTTCCTCGTGTCTCCTCTGGGCGGCTACATCACCGGCCAGACGATCGTGGTCGACGGCGGCCACTCGCTCTGGGGCGACAACTGGATCGTCCCCGACCCAGAGCCCCTGCCGGACGTGGTGATCCCGAGGGAGGAGTGGGAGGAGTAGGCGTAGTCAGAAGTCGAGGCACTCGTAGGTTGTGAACATGCCGAAGCAGTCGTTGATCCCGGGAAAGCCCTCCTCGCAGCTCCGGCGCGGCGCCGTAAGGGAGAGGATACACTTTTCCGCCGCGCACGGGTCGAAATCGTCATAGCTGCACGTTCCCGGGAGTTGGGGCGAGCCGCCGTCCCAGGTGGCGATGCAGTGGTCGACCGTGCTCGCCCCCTCGTAGCAGCGGGCACTGTACTCGCATGCGGCGACACGGTAAGCGTCCTCGGCGCCGTCTGGTGTGATGTCCTCGCATACCTCGGCGCTGTCCTGGCCCTCGGACACGGTCGCGCAGCCGCACAGTACCACCGAGAGCAGGCCAACCTGCGCGCGGTTCATGGGGGTCTGTGCCGGCCCGTTGCCGCGCGATGAGGAGACGTGGTCAAGTGGCCGGCACGTGGTGACGCTGTGGAGTCAACACGGGGCGTTTCCCGGGGGGGCTCAGATGTCCGCACATGCGTAGGACGTGAACATGCCAAAACAATCTCCAATGTCCGGGAGGTTCTCGTCGCACGAACGCCGCGGCGCCGTCAGGTGGAGGATGCACTTCTCAGCCGCGCAGGGGTCGAAATCGTCGTAGAAGCAGTTGCGCGGCAGCTTTGGAGACTCGATCTCCCACAGTGCAATGCACTCGTCGGTCGATGGCCTAGCTTCGCCGCATCGTGACCCGTATTCGCAGGCGGCGACTCGGTACGCTTCCTCGGCGCCTTCCGGAGTGATGCCCTGACACACCCCTGTGCTGTCCGCCTCGCTGGGTCCCACTGCGCATCCCGACGCGCACGTCAGAACCATGGCAGTCCACACCAACGTCAACGGGCACCTTCCAGACCGGGCGCTGACGGTCCGCAACAACACTGTTCCGGTGTCCCTACCCCAAGGTGATTACACGTGGTTATCGCTTGGCAATCTCGGTCCAGAGGGTCGAGCTGGTGCTCGATGGATCCCATCGCGCGTACCATGCAGTCGCCATCGCCCGCGTTGTCGGTGTCACACCAGCCGGTAGAACAATGGGTGTACGCGCTCCCGGGCACCCCCGGGCTTCGCACGAAGCAGAAATTCACAGCGTTCTGCGAGCCCTCACTGGGGCCAGTCATCTCAAAGCCACTGGGCGTGCAGTAGGGGTTGCTGTTGCTCGCGCCCTCGCTCGGGACACATGTCCCCGTGGGAAGGCCGAGGTGCGCGATCACGCGACAGGTGAAGGGCGCCAGCGCGGCTTCCATAAAATAGAACTTACCAGGTCGGTCGCTTGTTTCGTTGTCGTCGTCGTCGCCATCGTCGTCAGCGCAATGTCCGTGCGCGTTCCACGTGTGCCCCATCTCGTGCCCATGAAGGCGCGCGAGTTGGAGCACCCTCCGAAGCACGCTGCGACCCAACGCCCAGGCGGGCGTGAGGTGACTCTCGACACGTCTCCAGCATTCTTCGACCGATTCGGCCGCCAGGCAGTATTCCACCGAGAGCCAGGCGTAGAACATGAGGACATCGGACCATCGACCGTACCCAGCGAGTGTGCGGGCATGATGGAACAAGTGGTCGTATTGGAGGGCATCGCCGCTCCAGGTTTGCGCAGCCGGGCCGATCGCGGCGTCGGTGTAGCTGAGGTAGCGAACGCCATCACTGCCGGTTTGCCACTCCACCTCGAACTCGTGCTCGTTCCCGGTCGCCGAGATTGGGGCACCATTCGCATCGTAGAGTAGGACATCGGTGTTGCAAGCCCCAACGTCCGGAAACGTATCGGTATAGTTAGAATCCTCCGACACCGCGTGCACCCAGTGCCACCACGGTTCGCCCGCGTGGTCCGGTTCGTCATGGTGCCGCGAGTGTGTCGCCGCCTCGGGTGCCGTGAGGAAATCCCGAAGCGCCTGCCCAAAACCATCGCCCTCGTGGGATCCGGTCGCTCGGTCGCGGATCCACGGCGAGTAGGTGCGCAGCATGGTGAGGGTGTAGCCGAGCACGTAGTACGGAGCACCCCCGTACGCGCGGAAGAACAGGTACCCATCGGGGTCGGGATCGATGTTCCAACACCCGACGAGGTACCCCCACCAGGGCTCGATGCCTTCAGTCCCGGTGATCCCCGCGTTCCGGGCGTCGGACAAGAAGTCCGACCAGAGGATCTGGAGCGTGTCTGCCCAGGCAAGCACGTCGGACGAGCCGGAAAGCAACGCGGCCGTTCGCTCGGCCGCGAAGTCAGCCGGCACGGAAACGACCGCGCTCCCGTGGGTGATCCCCACCGAGATCTCGAGCCGTGCCGGCGCGGCCGCGGTCGTCGTCATGGAGGGCGGCGAGGTGGCGCCCGCCGACACGCCTCCCGTCGAGACGCCGGCGTGTCCCCCGGCGCGCAGCGCCCGGACGAGCCCGAGGTTCGCTGCCCGTCGCCGTACCTCGACCGTCGTGGGCGCGGGGACGAGCAGCGTCGGGACTCCGCGTGCGCGCGAGGCGAGCACGGAGTTGTAGAAGACGCAGGGGTCGTCCGCCATTTGCAGTGGGCCCACCAGGCGGTGGCCATCGAGTCGCCGGCGCTTGCGGAGAGCGCGTCGGGCGAGTTTGCCCGCGGGCGACGAGACCCGAGGGGCCGGCTCGCAAGAGGAGTAGCCCGTCTGTAGGCCCACGCGACCCTTCGGGCGAGCCTGCGGGTGCGACGAGCGCGGCGGCTGGGGCGCGGGATCGGAGCGGGCCGCGCAACCGCCGCTGCAGCCACCGGCGCCGCAGGCACCCCCGCACTGGCAGGCCGCCCTCAACGGCTACTCCTTGGCCACGATGTCGATGACCACCATGGGGCCGCCCGAGAAGTTGCCGCTGCCGGAGCGCCAGCGCACGAAGCGCATGAAGCTCGGCACCTCGACGTACACCACCGCCATCGGCGCGGTGGTGTCGACCCGCACCGAGGTGCTGTTGATCGCGAGGTAGGCCTCGTCTTCGTTCGTGGCCGCGTGCTCGAGCACGACCGTCGTGTTCACGTCCGTGGCGGTGCCTGCGCGAAGCCCGCGGACGGCCACCTGCAACGTGCGGTAGGCGCCCAGGTCGGCTACCTGCTCTCGCGGCGACGTCTGGTTAGCACTGAGCACTCGGGCGTCTGCGATGCGGACATACTGAGATGACAACGTTCCTCCATTGTTCTTGGCAAGCGTACCCCCCCCCCCCCCCAAATCCGTCCACGGGCGGCAAGCGCTCGCGACAAAAGGTGACGAGGGGAGGATGGCTCACCCCACCACCGGGTTCTCCGTTCGCAGCGAGGGAAACCTCGACAGGTCGCGATCGGCGCTCCAGAGCGTGGAAACGCCCTCGGCGAGGCAGGTGGCGACGATGCGCGCGTCGTGCACCATCGGCCCCGTGATCTTCGCCTCCTCGGCCGTCTCCCAGAGCCGCGCCATCGCCGACGGCCCTTCGAAGATGACGACGCACGCGGGCGACTCTGTCCACGCGTGGACCTGAGCCACGGCTTGCGCCGGGGTGCTGGGCGGCCGGTAGATCCGGGGGTGGGTGACCACCGCGTAGAACTCGGCGAGCGCCTGCATCGGAAGCGCGAATCGCACCGTGCCCAAGCAGAGGGACCGCATCCGGGCGGCGGCGGCGCTATGGAAGGGAGAGTCGGCGCGGTGGGCGTACACCAGCAGCTGGGTGTCTACGGCGATCAAGGCGTGTCGCCGTAGATGGCGCTGCGGATGGCCGGCCACCCGCCGTCCTCGTACTCGGGCGAGATCCCCGAGCCTCCGACTGAGCGGTCCGGCAGAGTGTAGCTTGATCGGGCGGAGCGGCTTGCGATCACGTCGCGCAGCCCCGCCTCCACGAGGGCGCGGAGGGTGGTGCCCTCGCGCGCGGCGATGGCGCGCGCCTGCGCGAGGAGCGGGTCGGCGATGTCGATGGTGGTTTTCATATGGGTACCCATATCGTAGCACCCGTATGCCCGTGGGCAAGCAACTTGGTGCTACCATCCCCCGATGCTCCTCCTCCTCCTCGCCTGCGCCGACGCTGACTCCGGGTCGAAGTCCGACTCGCCAGCCGACACCGCCGCCCCCGAAGACACGGGCGTGGAGGACATCCCCACCGACAGCGGCCCCGATAGCGCCGTCGACACCGCGCCGCCCGTCGACACCAGCGTCGACACCGCGCTGGACACCGCCGTGGTGGACACCGCCGACACCGGCGAGGGTGCCACCCCCATCGATTGCGCGCGCGAGGCGATGAGCTTCGACCACGAGGGTGAACTGTCGAGTGACACCACCTGGTGCGCGATTGACACGGTGCTGGTGCGTGGCCCGGTGACGGTCGCGGGCGGCGTACACCTCGCCATCGAGGCCGGCACCACCGTGCACGCCACCTGGGGCACCGACGGCAGCGCCGGGGAGCTGATCATCGGCCAGGGCGCCACCATCGACGCGGTCGGCACCGAAGACACGCCCATCGTGATCCGTCCCCTGGGCGATGGCACGGACTCCACCGAGTTCGAGGGCCTGGAGGTGGTGGGCTACGGTCGCAGCCCGGAGAATCCCAGCGACGACCCGTCTGAAGGCAGCGGCGTGTTGTCCTACATCCGCGTGGAGTACGGCGGCAACACCGACGCCGCGATTCACTTCGTGGCGGTTGGCGACGGCACCGAGGTCGACCATCTCGCCAGCATCTACAGCTACGACGACGCCTTCGAGTTCGACGGCGGCGAGGTCGGCGCGAAATACCTCGTGGCCTACGACTTCGCCGACGACGGCTACCAGTTTGAAGACGGCTACGACGGCCACCTCCACCATTGCCTCGCCAGTGACGGCGGCGGCGCCGGCATCACCGTGCGCAACCGCGATCCCGACGATGGTGGTGGCAACAGCGACGAGCCGCGGACCTACGCCAACGTCAACAACTTCACCATCGTAGACACGTATAGCGAGGGCATCTACCTCGACAACGGTGGCCAGGGCGAGTTCACCAACATGCTCGTGTCGTCCCCGGCCGACTGCACGCTCAAGATCGACGACGCGAGTGTCGAAAACGTCGACGAGGGCATCGAGCTCGGCTTCGCGGTCTTGTGGCAGGCCGACACGACCTTCTGCCTCACCGACGACGGCGTGGACATCACCGGCTACGCCCACGACTATGTGGTCGCCGACCCCCTGCTCGACGGCTACGAGCCCGACGCGACGAGCCCCGCCTGGGACCCCGCCTACATCGACGAGGACGACGACGACCAGGTGGGGGCCTTCTCCGACTGGGACTGGTCGAACGGGTGGGGGGTGCCGGAGTAGGGGCGTTACTTCGCGGACCGGGTCCGCACGCGTTCCCACGCCTGGTCCAGCTCGAGCTCATCCACCCACCCGGTGACGTATTTCAGGTCGAGCGCCGATCCCTGGACCCGGACGATGCCAGCCGCGTCTTCGAGCTGTCGATCGGAACCGCCGGGCTGCCACCAGCGCATCTTCGCGATCAACGTGTCCTCCGGGCTCGCCGTCCATGTCGCGACATCCCCAATGCTCACTCTCACCCGTCGCGGGAATTCCGCTCGGGCGTGTCGCGTCCAACGGGGGACGATGATGTCGGCCTTCCAGGAGGATTCCATGTCGATGACGTTGAACATGCTCCGGTGCCGGACCGCCTCCTCGGCTGTGTCCAGGTCGAGGTAGAAGCTCTCGGGATCGAAGGCCTGTGCAAAGCGGCGGACAGTCCGCGCATCGAGTTTCGCGACAACGTCCAGGTCCATCGTGCTCCTCGGCTCGCCGTGCACGCTGCTCGCCATGGAGCCGACGACCATGTACTCGACGCCTGCAGCATCCAGGGCTGCCACCACTCGCGCCAGGAACGCCCGGAATGCCGGGTCCATCAGCGATTCGCGAGCCTCGTTTCCACGGCCCGGGCCAGCGCATCGCCCAGCAGCAGGCGCCGGATCTCAGCCTCGGGGTCGCGCCCATCTCGAAGAGCGCGCGCCCGCGCGCCGGCCACGGCCGCAGCGCGAACGGTGTCCGACAACGCCAGGGCCATCTCGCCACGGCGCCCAGGACCCGCTTTCCGGAGCAAGCCGAGCAGCAAGGCGCGGGCGGCGGGCGTGGTGTCGGGCGAGTCGAGCATCAGCTGTACTGTATCCCCGCCTCCCGCCTACCGCCCCACCTGCCTGAGAAACACGTCCGGCAACTTCGTGGCCTTGCGCGCCGCGAGATCAATCATCACGAAGGTCATCTCGGCCTCCGCCACCACCTCGCCGTCGGCCGTCCGGGTGATGACCTGGCGGAGTCGCCCGATGTCGCGACGCGCGGAGATGGGCTCCACGGAAACGTGCAGCTCGTCGTCGTACAGGCACTCGCGACGGTAGCGCACGTCGGCGCGGAGAATGGCCGGCCCGAGACCGTTCTTCACCATCTCAGGGATGGGGGAGCCGCCGTGGGCTGCCCAGGCGAAGCGCGCCCACTCGAAGTACTCGAGGTAGCGCGCGTGATTGCAGTGGCCGAACATGTCGATGTGCGAGGAGGGCACGCGGATCGTGATGCCGGGGAAGCGGTCTGACATGCGGCGCCGCTAACCGCCAGGATGGTGGGGTCGGCAAAACTGACCGGTCAGTCTGCAAATAAGACTTTTCGCGCACTTGGACGATGCGCCGGGCCATGGTACACGCGCGCCCCTCCCTGCCCGAGAGTCCCGATGAGCACCCCCTACCGTCCCGACGTCTCGACGATGCCCGCCACCGTGGTGGAGGCACTTCGCCGCCTTCGCGGCGTCACCGACGTGGGCCACACCTACCTCGACAACGCGGCGAAGCCGACCTTCTTCTCCTTCGACGCGCTCAACGAGGCCGCCGAGCAGCGCGGCCGTCGCCTCCTGGCGCAGGGTCTCAAGAAGGGCGACCGCGTGGGCATGGTTCTGAGCCAGCCCAGGGACTTCGTCATCTCCTTCCTCGGCTGCGTGTACGTGGGCCTGGTGCCGGTGCCGATGTACCCGCCGCTCTCGTTCGGCAAGCTCGACGCCTGGGCCGAGGGGGCGCTTCGGATCCTGAGCGACGCCGAGGCCTCGCTGCTGTTGACCGATGGCCAGCTCCAGAACGTGCTCTGGCAGGTGGTGCCCAAGGTCAAGTCGCTGCGCGACCTCATGACCATCGAGAAGCTCGACGCGATCACGCCGATCAGCGGAGAGCTTCCCGTCGTGTCGCCCGCCGACCTGTGTTTCCTCCAGTACACGTCGGGCTCCACCGCCGCGCCCAAGGGCGTGATGGTGACACACGGCAACCTGATGGCCAACAGCTGGGCCATTGCCGTGGACGGCATGCAACTGGTGCCCTTCGCCGAGACGGCGGTGTCCTGGCTGCCGCTCTACCACGACATGGGCCTCATCGGCTTCGTCATCACCCCGCTGGTGAAGGGCATGGCCGAGGTGTTCATCCCCACGCTCTTGTTCGTGAAGCGCCCGAACATCTGGATGCAGGTGATGAGCGACTACAAGGCGCAGCATACCTTTGGTCCCAACTTTGCCTACGCGCTGGCGGTTCGAAAGGCGACAGAGGCTGAGCTGGCCAAGTGGGACCTCAGCCACTCGCGTGTGTACGGTTGCGGCGCCGAGCCCATCCATCTCGACACCATGCTCCGCTTCGAGGCCACCTTCGAGCGCTGCGGACTCAAGAAGGGCACCATCATGCCGGCCTACGGCATGGCCGAGGCCACCCTGGCCATGAGCTTCCACCCGCCGGGCAGCCAGGTCTTCGCGAGCGCGCTCCACGACGATGGCCCCGCCTTCGTGAGCTGCGGCAAGACCTTCTCCGAGCACGAGATGGGCGTGATGGACGAGGAGGGCAACCTGCTCGGCGAGAACGTGGAAGGCGAGCTCGTGCACCGCGGCCCGTCGGTCACCCCCGGCTACTGGAAGAACCCCGAGGCCACGGCCGCCTGCTTCTTGCCGAGCGGCTGGCTCCGCACCGGCGACCTCGGTTTTGTCCGCGACGGCAACGTCTACATCACCGGACGCAGCAAAGACCTCATCATCCTCAATGGCCGCAATCATCACCCCACCACCATCGAGTGGGCGGCCGCCGAGGTCGATGGTGTCCGGAAGGGCAACGTGGTGGCCTTCTCCGTGCCCGGGCAAGACAGCGAGGAGCTGGTGGTGGTGGCCGAAACCCGCCCCGAGCCCCCGGCCGAGACCGCGGAGAACATCACCCGCGCCGTGGCCGAGCAGCTCTCGCTCAAGGTGAGCGCGGTCGTCTTGCTCGCCGCCGGCCAGCTCCCCAAGACCAGCTCCGGCAAGCTCCAGCGCAACAAGACCCGCCAGCAGTATCTGGCCGGCGAGCTCGGCAAGCAGGGCGATCGCACGCTCGGCAGCTCGGGCGAGAAACTCACCGTGGCGAAGCACGTGGCCAAGTCCATCTGGGGCCGGGCCACCCACACCGCCAGCAAGCTCATCAACCGTCCCCCTGAAACCTAAGGTGCAAGTATGGAAACCATGAACCTCATCAAGTCCGCGATCTCCGCCGTCGATCCCTCGAAGACGGCGAAGTTGTCGACCATTCGCCCCGACATGGAGATCCGCGAGCTCGGCCTCGACAGCGTGGCCACCATGGAGATGGTCGGCTTCCTCGAGGAGAAGCTGGAAACGCAGTTCTCCGACGAGGTGATGATTCGTATCCAGACCTTCGGCGACCTCGCCGCGCTCATCGACAACTCGAAGCAGGCGTAGGGCATGTCGCGGTCGAGCGCCATCGCCGTCGTCGGTCTCGGCTGCCGCTTCCCCGGCGCCGAGAACGTCAATCGTTACTGGCAGCTCGTCCGCGAGGGTCGACACAAGTTCGGCCCGCCCCTTCGCAACCGCTGGGATCACGAGGCATTTTTCTCGACCAGCCAGCGTACGCCCGACCGCTACTACGCCCCGCACGGCGCCTTCCTCGACGACGTGGCGAGCTTTGCCGCCATGGAGTTCGGCATTCCGCCGCGCCGCGTGGAGGTGATGGACCCGCAGCAGCGCATGGCGCTCGAGTGTGCCTGGTACACCCTGCAAGACGCGGGCTACGCCGCCGCCATCGACGGGGTGGACGGTGGACGACCCATCGATCGCTCGCGAGTGGGCACCTTCCTCGGCCTCTGCGCGATGGAGTTCCGTTCCATCCTTGGCGCGCGCACCATCGCCCAGATGCTCGCCGCCGGGCAGTTCGGCGACGCGGCCACGTCCGACGAGGCCAAGCGCCTCGGCGACATGATCAACCGGCTCGTGCCGTCGCGCGCCTTCAGTGGGCCGGGCGTGCTCTCCAACATGAGCGCCGCCGTCGTGGCGCAGGAGCTCGACCTCGGCGGTCCGGCCTTTACGGTCGACGCGGCTTGCGCCTCGGCGCTGGTGGCTATCCACGACGCGGTCACCTACTTGCGCGCGGGCCACATCGATGCGGCGCTCGCCGGCGGCGTGTACCTCAACCTCACCCCCGACCACCTCGTGGGTTTCAGCCGGATTGGCGCGATTAGCCCCGGCGGCATCTGCCGCCCTTTCGACGTGAACGCCGATGGCTTCGTGCAGGGCGAGGGCGTGGGCCTGGTGATGCTCAAGCGCCTCGACGACGCCGTCCGCGACGGCGACCGTGTGTACGCGGTGCTGCGCGGCTCGGCGCTCAACAACGACGGCAAGGGCGACGGGCCGATGTCGCCCCGGAGCGAGGGACAAGAGTCCGTCATCCAGACGGCGTGGAACGACGCGGGCATCACCGCGCGCGACGTGGGACACGTGGAAACCCATGGCACAGGCACGGCGGTGGGCGACCGGACGGAGATCGGTGCCTTGCGCAAGAGCCTAGTCGGACGCGAGGGACCGGTGCTCATCGGCTCGGCCAAGGCCAACGTCGGGCACACCATGTCGGCGGCCGGCGTGGCCGGCTTCATCAAGGCGGTGCTCAGCGTTCACCACGCCGAGATCCCGCCGCTGGCGAACTGGACGGCGCCCCACCCAGACATCGCCGCCGCGCCCGAGACCTTTGCCGTCCCCACCGCACCGGTGCCCTGGACCGATCCTCGGCGGGTGGCCACGGTGTCGTCCTTCGGCTTCGGCGGCACCAACGCCCACATGGTGCTCGCCGCTCCGGAGGCCCGCCCCACGGCGCGGCTCTTCGCGCTCGGCGCGCCGGCGCCGCGGCTCGGCGCCGCCCAGCTCGTCGTCATCTCCGGCGACGACGGGGCGCTCCTCGGTCGCTACGCCCGCGAGCTCGCCGACACCTTGGCCGACACCGACAACCTGGCCGCCGTGGCGCACACGCTCAACGTGGGCCGGCGCCGTCGCGCCGTCCGCGCTGCCCTCGTGGCGCAGAGCACCGCCGAGCTGCGCAAACACCTGCGCAAGGTGGGCGACACCCTCGGCAGCGACCCGTCCGCCCGGGGGGCACAGGGGCGCGACGCGGTGATTGGCGACGCCGCCACCCCGGTGCCGGTGGCCTTCCTGTGTCCCGGCCAGGGCATGCAGAAGGTGGGGCTCCTGCGCGAGTGGCTCGCCATCCCCGAGTTCAGCGACACGCTGCGCGACATGGAGGCGGCGGTTTCTGACATCACCGCGCGCCCGCTCCGCGACTACCTCTACGCGGAGGGGGCCACCGAGGAAGCCCTCACCGACACGCAGATCGCGCAGCCGGCGATGTTCGCGGTGGGCATGGGCGTGGCCGCTGTGCTCGGGCGCTACGGCGTGAAGCCGTCGGTGGTGCTCGGTCATTCGCTGGGCGAGTTCACCGCCACCGCGTTGTCCGGTGCGGTGAAGCCCCGCGAGGCCATCCGTTTCGTGGCCCGCCGCGGCAAGGCGATGTCGGCGATGACCGGCGATCACGGCGCGATGGCCGCCTGCATGGCCGCCGTGGCCGAGATCGAGCCGCACCTCGAGCCGCGCGTGATCGTCGCCAACCTGAACCACCCCCGCCAGAACGTGATCTCCGGCCCCACGGCGGCCGTGGAGAAGAGCGTGGAGCGGCTCGTGGCCGCCGGGCTCAAGGCCAGGCGCATCCCGGTGTCACACGCCTTCCACTCGCCGATGCTGGAGGGCGTGCAGGGCGACGTCGAGGCCGGGGTCGCGGAGACCCACTTCACCGCGCCGACCCTCCCCATGGCCTCGTGCATCGCCGCGAACGCGCCCCGGACGGCCGACGACGTCAAGGCCATTTACCGTCGTCACGCGGTGGCCCCGGTCGACTACGTCACCGGGCTCGGCCAGTGTCGCGACCAGGGCGCCCGGATCTTCGTGCAGCTCGCCCCCGGGGCCACGCTCTGCGCCTTCGCGCGCGGCGTGCTCGAGGGCGGCGAGAGCATCCTGTCGGTGGCCGCCGACGAGGCCGACGGTGGGGTGGGGCTCCTGCGTGTGCTGGCGCTCTGCGCGGCGAACGGGCACCGCGTCGACCTGACCGGTTTCGGCGAGGGCATCGCGACCCTGCCGCCCACGCCCTACCCCACGCAGGTGTACTGGCCGGTGGTGGCTGAGCGCCAGAAGACCGCCGAGATCGTGACCGTCCGCCGCGACGACGCGCCGGCCACCGAGGTGGTGCACCCCGGCGCCGCGCCCGCCGCGCCTACCGAGGAAGACGTCCAGGCGCGCGTGCTGCGCATCGTGTCGAAGGTGAGCGCCTTCCCGCTCGAGGCCCTGCGTGCTGAGCAGCGCCTGATCGACGACCTTGGTTTCGACTCCTTGATGGCGAATGAGCTGTCCACGCGACTGTCGGAGGCCTTCCCCGGCTTCGCGGGCATTCCCCGGGCGCTCTTCGCCACCTCTCCCCGGGTGTCCGACATCGTCGGCACCGTGGAAGGCGGCGGGCTCGGCGAGGCGCTGCCGCTCACGGCCCCCGACCGCGCGATGGTAGCCTACCGTCCGGTCCTGCGCGCCGCGCCCCCCTCCGGGCGTAGCCGCGAGACCGGCGGACGCGTGCTCGTGCACCCCGAGCTCGCCACGCTGCGCACCCTGCCGAAGGGCGATGTCGCCGTGGTGTCCGAGGTGCTCGGCAACAAGCCCACCCGGGCCGCCGTCAGTGGCTTCGTGAAGGCCCTCGCGCGCGAGTGGCCGGAACACAAGGTGGTGGTGGTCGATGGCTCCGAGGCCGAGGCTCTCGCCGAGCTGGCGGGTTCTGATCGCGACGTCGAGGTGGTGTACCAGGGTGGCGTCCGCCACGTGGTCGGGCTCGAAGCGGTGGCGGCGAGCCCGCGTGATCTCCGAGGTCAGACGGTGCTCGTCACCGGCGGCACCGGCTGGCTTGGCCAGCGCATCGCGCGCGCGCTCATCGAGGCGGGCGCGAGTGTGGTGCTGAGCGGCAGTCGCGACCGCGCTGAGGTGCTGGCGGAGCTTGGTCCAAGCGCACGTTTCTTCAAGGCCGACCTGGGCGGCAACCCTGACTTCACCGGCCTCGCGGTCGACGGCATCATCCACGCGGCCGGCGTGCTGGCCGATGGCCCCGTGGGCACCGCCGACGGGGAGCGGGCGATGGTGATCAAGGTGGGCGGACTCCGTCGCCTGCGCGCCGCCTTCCCGGCCGCGTGGATCGTGTCGCTCGGCAGCTACGCCGCGCGCTTCGGCAATGCCTACCAGACCGAGTACGCCGCCGCGAACGAGGCGATGGCGTCGCTTGGTCGCGCCCTCGGCGCCGGCACGCAAGACTGGGGACCCTGGGCGGAGTCGGAGATGGTGTCCACGATCCCGGCCCCGATGAAGCGGGCGATGCGCGATGACGGCCTCTGGTTCGTCGACACCGCGCAGGGTCTGCGTGCGCTCCTGGCCAGCCTCGGTCTCCCCGGCGAGGTCGTACTGGGGCTCGACCTGCCGCCCGTGCGTCGCGCACTGGAAGTGGAGCGGACGCTCAGCCCAGAGATGCCCTGGTTGCGCGACCACGCCCTCTACGGGCGCCCCACCGTCCCCATGGCGGCGGTGCTCGAGTGGGCCTGCGACCTCTCCGGCCGGACGGTGGAAGACCTGACCTTGTACGACGGCATCGTGGTCGACAAGACCGTCCGCGTCCGCCTGCGGGTGGATGGCGACCGTTTCACCGCCCATTGTGACGGCAAACTGGCGTGGACGGCGGTGCTCACCGACGAGCCGCTCGCGCGGGTGGTCCCGCCGGCGCTCGGGCAAGACACGCTGCCGATGTCGCTCGCCGAGTTCTACCGCCACACCTTCCACGGTCCGCTGTTGCGCGGGATCGTGTCGGTGAACGCGCTCGGCGACAAGGGCGTGGCCGGCGTGGTGCGCCTCGGCAAGTCGACCGACTGGAACGAGGCGCCGTGGTCGCTCTCGCCGCTCGCCATCGATAGTGCCTTGCAGCTCGCCGCCTACTGGTCGCTCAACAAGTCCGGTCGCGCCGGCTTCCCGGTGCGCGTGGGCCGCTGGACGCAAGTGCACACCGACGCAGAGGAGCTGTCCGCCACCTTGTGGTTCGACGAGCAGACGGGTGACCGGTTCCGGGGCACCGTCGTCCTCTCGGAGCCCTCGGGACGCGTGGTCGCCGTGGGCGAGGGCGTGGAAGCCGAGCTGCGGAGCGACGGTCTCGACATCGCGCCTGAGCACACGGACTTCGAGCTTTTCCCGGCCTGGGTCGACCTCAAGATGCGGCTCGACGCCGCCTTGATGCTCAACATCAGCAACCCCTACTTCAAGGTGCTGGAGGGCACGGCGCGCGACAAGGTGGTGATCAAGGGCCAGGAGATGATTCACTTCTCCGGCTACAACTACCTCGGCTTCTCGGGACACCTCCACGTGACCGAGCGCGTGTGCGAGGCCGTCGCCAAGTACGGCACCAGCGTGTCGGCCAGTCGCGTGGCGAGCGGGGAGCGTCCGATTCACCTTGAGCTCGAGGAGCGCATCGCTCGGGTGCTCGGGGTCGACGACGCCATCTTGTTCACCGCTGGTCACATGACCAACGTGAACACCATCGGGCACCTGTTTGGCCCGAAGGACCTGATCCTTCACGACGAGCTGATTCACGACAGCGCCATCCAGGGCATGAAGCTCGCCGGGAGCACCCGTCGCCCGTTCCCCCACGGTGACATGGCGGCGCTTGAGAAACACCTCGAGCAGCTCCGCGGCCGCTTCGAGAAGTGCCTGATCATCGTCGAGGGCGTGTACTCGATGGACGGCGATATCTGCGATCTCCCGGCCGTCATCGCGCTGAAGAAACGCTACAAGTCCTTCCTGATGGTCGACGAGGCCCACAGCTTCGGCGTGGTCGGGAAGAACGGCTACGGCGTGCGCGAGCACTTCGGCGCCGACGGTCGCGACGTCGACATCTGGATGGGCACGCTGTCGAAGAGCCTGTCGTCGTGTGGCGGCTACATCGCCGGCAGCAAGACGCTGGTGTCGCTCCTGAAATACACCGCCCCCGGTTTTGTGTACTCCGCCGGTCTGACACCGGCGAACACCATGGCGGCCATCGCGGCGCTGGAGCTGATGGAGCGCGAGCCGCAGCACGTCGCGAAGCTCCAGCAGAACGCCAAGTTGTTCTACGAGCTCTGCCAGGCCGAGGGCCTCGACAACGGCCCCGCGCACGGCGAGAGCGCGGTGATCCCGGTGGTGGTGGGCAACTCCTTCCACGCGCTCCTGTTGTCCGACGCGCTCATGAAGCGCGGCATCAACGTGCAGCCCATCCTGTACCCGGCGGTTGCCGATAATGCCTCGCGGTTGCGCTTCTTCCTGTCGTCCCTGCACGACGAGGCCGAGCTTCGCTACACGGCCACCACGGTGCGAGAGGAACTTGAGCGGATCCGGGCGAGCGGGTAGCGGGGTGGTAGCATGGGGGCATGATCCTGCACATGCTCGCTTGCCCGGACGACGCGAAGGACTCCGCCGACACGGGTAATCCGGTACAGGGGTGCGATCCCGCGTCCGCCAACGTGGTTGGCACGGTCACCAACCCCATGGAGTACTGCTCGGTCGAACCCGACACCGTGGAGTTCTGGTCCTTGAGCGGGGCGGGAACTGTCTGCTACGAGCAGTGGATGGCCTACGACAGCGCCGGGAACGACGGTGGCTGGGAGGACTGGCGTGGCGAGCTCGTGGCGACAGCCGCGATCACGGACCGGCACTTCGAGGCTCTGGTGACCGCCGGCGAGCGGGTGGGCTTCGCTGACAAGGGCTGCTTCGCCTGCGAGCCGTTCGCGGCGGTGGCGGATGATTGCACCGAGTTGACGATGCAGCTCGAGGAGAGGATCTCGGTCGATGCCCCGAACGTCTACCTCTACCCCGAGGCGCCCACGCCGGTAACGGTGCGCGTGGGCCGGCCGGCCGCGGTGACCGTCGCCATCCCGGCCTATCCGCTCGACGGCTGGTTGGTGCTCGCCGAGCCCGACGGCACGCTGCGCCTCGGGCAGTCAAGCTTCGACTACCTCTTCTACGAGCTGCTCACCCGCGAGGAGGAGTACCAGTACGAGGAAGGCTGGTGTGTGCCCGGGGAGCTTGCCCAGGCCACCGTGGAAGACGCGATGTTCGACCTGGGCTTCATCGAGCCCGAGCTGGAGGACTTCCGCGACTACTGGGACGCGGCCTGGCCGAGCGCGGAACTCGTGGGCATCTACCCGCAGTTCGACCTGCCGGCGCTGAAGATACGTCCCGAACCGGACACGCTCCTTCGCGCCTGGTTCGTGGTCACCCCGCGCTGCGACGCCAAGCGCCTACCCGAGCTGTCCCACACGGAGCGCGTCGGTTTCACCGCCACCGAGTGGGGGGTCATCGTGGCGCCGCCCCTGCCGCGCGTGGAGGCCTGGCGCGTCGAGAGGCCCTGAGCGCCGGCTATCCCCCTGTGGATGAGACAAGCGCGGGAGCATGCCGGGCAAAAGGAGACGCCGCCCGGGGCGCGGGGGGATGCCGCACGAGACAACGCCGATTGTTCACGAGGCGATCGGCTGGGCGGTGGGCCAGGACGCCCCGGCACGCCGCCCCTGTCTCATTCCCGGGGGCATAGTTTCCGAACTGTCTCCTTTCCGGGGGGATAGTCACCCCCGCGCCCCCGCGAGCTACGGCCGCCCCCCCCCAGCGCGACAACAAGCGATGGAGCCACTGTCGGCTCACGCCGAGCTGGTCGGCGGCCTCCGAGCGGTTCTGCCCGCAGGCATCGAGCGCCTGCCGCACGAGCTGTCGCTGGAAGTTCTCCGTGGCGGCCAGGAGTCCCTGCGCGGGTGAGCTCGGCGCGGTGCCCGGCTCGTTGTCGAAGTGCGCCGGGCGCAGGGTGTCGTCACCCCAGGCGAGGGCATGGGCGATGGCCACCTTCAGGGCGTTGTCGAGCTCGCGGACGTTGCCCGGCCAGTCGCGGGTGGCCAGCTCACCGAGGGCGGCGTCCGCCACGCAGAGGCGCGGCGCGTCCGGTAGCTCCGCCAGCGCGCGGTCGAGCAGGAAGCGCGCGAGCGCGGGCACATCGTCGCGACGCTCGCGCAAGGGTGGCACCCGGAGCACCCCGGCGCCGAGCCGATGGTAGAGGTCGGTGCGGAAGCTCGACCCGGTCTCGCCGATGGCCCGCCACGTGGCGGCGACCACGCGTCCCTTGAACCGGAGTGTCTCGGTGCCGCCCACCCGCTCGTAGCTGCCCTCCTGCAGGAGCCGGAGGAGCTTCACCTGGAGCCGCGGGGGGGCCTCGCCTACCTCGTCGAGAAAGAGCGTTCCCCCGGCCACGCGCTCCATCAGGCCCTCGCGGCGACGCTCGGCGCCGGTGAAGGCCCCACGCTCGTGGCCGAAAAGCAGGCTCTCCGCCAGCTCGTCGGGCACGGCCCCGCAGTTGATCGCGAGGAAGGGCTCCCCGGCGCGGGGACCGAGCGCGTGCAGCGCCCGGGCGACGGCCTCCTTGCCGGTGCCCGTCTCGCCGAGGATCAGCGCCGGCCAGGGCATGCGCGCGAAGGAGCGGATGGCGGCGGCGAGCTCCCGCATCGGTCGCGACTCGCCCAGGAGCCCGGGGATCGCCAGCGCCGGGGCGGCCACGGGTTCCTCGCCGAGGAAGGCCCCGGCGAGCTGCGCCAGCGCCTCTACGCGGAGTTGCACGGCCACGGTGAAGGGGCGCCGCGCGTCGCGGAGGTAGAGGATCCCGGCCGTGCCCAGGGGCACGCAGCCCACCGCCCGATCGCCCGTGGCACGGACGGAGGGGGCGCCCCCGAAGCGGGCGTCGGCGAGCGCGTCGTCGGTCCACACCGGCACGCCGCCACTCATCGCCTCGGCCACGATGCTCCGGCTCACCTCCAGCGGCCCGGGGACGGTGCCGCCAGCCGACGCCAGCGCGGCGAAGCTGAGGCTCCCGTCGTCGAGGCGACCCTGCCAGGTGCCGGCCCAGGCGTCTTCTGCGCCGGTGAGGGCCCGCACCTCGTCGACCAGCGCGAGAAGCAGCTCGCCCCGAGTGCGTGGCGAGGCCAGTCGCCCGAGCCGACCCTGCGCCCATTCCAGCGCCTGCAGGCGAGCGTCGAGGCGATGCACGTGGACGCGGAGCCGCGCGGCGACGGCGGGGTTGCTCGCCGAGAGTTCCGCGAGGCCGGGGATGTCCATGACAACGAGTATGTTACCCGCCGCTCGCCCGCCATGCCTCTCGCGCCTCGCCTGCTCGCCGCTGTCGTCGTGGCCATGCTGGCCAGCCCGGCGGCCTGGGCGGAGCAGGTGGTCGCCGGCGCCTGTGAACCCGGCTGGAGCGCAGCCACTGCGGCGGATCGTGCGTTGCTGGCGTATATCGATCGCGATCTTCCGAGCTTCACTGCGGAGGCTACCGCCATCGAGGCCGCGCTGCCGTGTGTCACGACGGTGCTCGACCCGGTCACGGCGTCGCGACTCCATCTCGTGTTCGCGCTTGCCCGGCTCGGGGTGCGCGATCGCGAGGGGGCCGTCGCCGAGCTGCGCGCCCTGCCCGCCGGGTTCTCGCCGCCGCTGGGCCTGGCCCCCGAGGGACAGTTCCTGCATGGTCTGTTCGCCGAGGTGGCGGCCATGCCCCCGCGGGCGCGCTTGCCCGCGCCGGTGGCCACGGGAGAGGTCCTGGTGGTCGACGGGGTGCCCTCGACCGACCGCCCCGAGGGCGCGGCGATCCTCCAGGTGCTCGGCTCCGATGGCGGCGTGCGCTGGACCGGTCGCCAGTGGCCGCCGGTGCTCGTCGTGCTCCCTGTGGAACCCCTCGTGTCCGCCAGCCCACCGCCCCCGCGTCCGGTGGCCCCGGTCGTCGCCACCGCCGCCGCCACCGCTCTCGGGCTCGCCGGTCTGGGGCTGGGGCTCGCCAATCGGAGTGCCTTCGACGACCTCGACACCCCCTACGAGAACGTCGCGGGCCTGCAATCGCGCTCCACGCTCTACACCGGGCTGGCGATTACGGGTGCCGCCGCGACCGTCGCCTGCGGCGCGTGGTGGGTGGTCACGTGGTGATCCTGCTCGGCTGCATCCTCATCTCCGAGGCCGAGCTCACCGCGCGCTACGACGTCGATGGCGACGGCATGCCGTGGCCGGACGACTGCGACGACCGCGACGCCTCGGTCACCCACTGCGTCAGCGTGGAGCCGCCCCCCGACTGGCGCGAGGGCGAGGGCGACTACGGTCACGACGTGGCGCTCCTCGTTGGTGGACACGTGCTGGTGGGTGCGCCAAGCGAGGCCGAGGCTCATGTCGACGAGCGCTTGCTGCGCGGCCCCTCGAGCTGTGCGAGCGGGGGCGATGGCGCGGGTTGGTCGGTCGCGGCGGTGGGCGATCTCGACGGCGACGGGGCAGGCGAGGCGCTGGTGGGCGGGCCGTCCCTGGGCGCGGGCGGCGGTTGTGCGGGCGCCGCGTGGCTCCTGCCGAGCGCGGCCTGGACCGACGACGTGTCCCTGGCGGAGGGTGGCGGTACGGTCACCGGCGAGGCCGCCGGCGACGGGCTCGGCTTCGCCGTGGCCGGGGTCGACCTCGACGGTGACGGCCTCGACGAGATCCTGCTCGGCGCGCCCGTGGCGGGGGCGGTGTACGCGATCTCGGCGGCTGAGCTCGGCGCGGGCGCGAATATCGCCGCGAAGAGCGGCGCCGTCTGGACGGCGGCCGGAGCGGGGTTCGGCGTGCGGTCCGGTGGCGACGTGGACGGCGACGGTCGTGGCGACGTGCTGGTGACCACCGACGCGGGCCTCGTCGTGCTCGGCGGGGCGCTCGACGAGGTGCTCGCCACCGTGCCCGGCGTGGGCGGCTGTGGCCCGCGCTGTGCCTCGGCGCTCGGCGACCTCGACGACGACGGCCGTTCCGAGCTCGCGGTGGGCGACTCCGCTAATCTCTACTTGCTGCCCGGCGCGGCCCTCTCGGGGACGGTGGAGGCCACCGATGTCGCGACATCTGTATTGCTTGGGACGGCGATCTACGCGGTGGCGCCTGGCGACGATGGCGCCTTGCTGGGTGAGGCGAGCGGGGTTTTCCTCGTGACGGACCCGCCTCTCGGCGCCATCGATCTCGCCGATGGCGTGGCCCGCGAGTACGCCACCGAGGCGCCGGGCAGCGACTTCGGCTGGGCGATCGACGGTGGCGTCGACCTCGGACTGGGCGCGTCCGGTCCCGACGTGGCGGTCGGGTCGCCGGGCGAGGGCCGCGTGTACTTCTTCGCCGGTCGGAACTAGGCGATGTGGCGCGTGCTCGGCGTGCTCGGTCACGGCGGCCACGGCACCGTGTTTCTCGTGGAACACTCGGGCGAAGGGGGACTGCAACGGCGCATGGCGCTCAAGGTGCTCGGGCCCGCCGGTGAGCGCGCTGCCCAGCGACTGCGCGACGAGGCTCGCATCCTCGCGCTGGTGCGCCACCGCGCCGTGGCCCGCGCCGAGGCGCTCGTGAAAGTGGAGGGGCGCTGGGCGATGCTGCTGGAGTACGTGGAGGGGGCCAGCCTGCGCGACGCCTTGCTCGTTGGCTCCCTGCCCCCGGCGGCGGCCCTGGAGGTGGCCGCGGAGATCGCCCGCGCGCTCGATGGCGCCTGGCACGCGTCTGGTCCTGCCGGGGAGCCCCTCCACGTGCTCCATCGCGATCTGAAGCCGTCCAACGTGCAGCTCACCCCGCGGGGCGAGGTGAAGCTCCTCGACTTCGGCATCGCCCGCGCCGCGCTGGCCGGGCGGGCCGACACCACCGAGGGGGTGGCCGGCACGCCGGGCTACGTGCCGCCGGAGCGACTCGAAGGCGCCGAGGAGGGGCCTGCGGGCGACGTCTTCGCGCTCGGTGTGCTCCTGGCCGAGATGCTGACCGGCCAGCCGGTGCGGCAGTTTCCGCTGGGCGAGGCGCGGCACGAGAGTCATCTCCGGGCGGTGCTCGCGCGCTTGCCGGTGGGAGAGGCGCTCTTGCGCTCGATGCTTGCCCGGGAACCGGGGGAGCGTCCGAGCGCCCGGGACGCTGAACGCGAGTTGGAGGCGCTGCGCAGGGCGGCTACAGGCCCCTCGCTGCGAGACTGGGCCGAGAGCACCGTGCCGGGACTCGTGCCCTCCTCGGCGGAGGGCGACCCATGGGTGGGGACGACGCTCACGCTGGACACGGGAACGGGTGAGGTTTCTTCCTCGCTTCCGTCGGTCACGGGTGGGCGGGCGACGGGTCGGGTGACGGGGGCCGAGGCGAGCGCTCGAGATCGCGTGGCGCCCCCTGGCCGGCGCGCATGGGCCTACCTGGCCGCGGGGCTCGGGCTGGCGGTCCTCGTCGCGCTCTTGTCCTGGCCGCCCGGCGAGCCCGTTCCGGACGGGACACAGGCTTCCGGTCCCCAGGTGGCGGCGGGCGAGCTCGCGGTCGACGCGGTGCCGAGCGCGCCCGCTTCGGCCCCTGCCGCAGACCCCATGGTGCCCGCGCCCGCCGGTCGCTCGTCGGTCACACCTGTCCCCGGTGGCTCGGTGGGAATCTCGCCCGAGGCGAGCGCGTCGTCCCCGCCTTCATCCCGGCGCCCAGACCCGAGCGCGGCCGTTGTCGTGCCTTCGAGCCCAGCCGTCGCGGAGACCGGACGCGTCGTGGTCAACGGCGACGCCGAGACTGTCCGCCTCGTCGATAGCGCCGGTCACGCCCATGCACAGCTCGACGCCCTCGCGCCGGGCACCTACTCGGTCCGCGTCCGCTTCTCGGGACTGGGCGAGGGACCCGGGGGGACGGTGACCGTGGTGGCAGGGACGAGCACCGTGCTCGAGTGCTCGAGCATCACCCTCGAGTGCCGCGCGCGCTGACACCGCTCGGCGACCTGTTGCGGAGGTCGACTCGTTTTCGGCGTCGCCCCGGGGCGGCGGCTTGGCTACCCTGTCCCCGTGCTTCTCCTCGCCCTCGCCCTCGCCCAGGAACGTGACCCGCCCGGTGCTCCGGACGGTGATGCCCTGCTCGCGAGCGCGCAGACGCACGTGCGCAACCTGCCGGGTTGCTGGCTGATGAAGGGCGACAGTCGCGACCACTGGGACGCGGGCATCTTCGGAGAGGGCGACCGTCACTGGCTTCTCGAGGGGCGGCTGGTTGACGGTCTCTGGCAAGACTTCGCCTTCAATCCCGCGGCCGACAACCAGACTCCGCCCGACGAGAACGACAAACGACGCTCGATGTTCGGGCGCTTCCCCGACGCAGAGGCCGACCAGGATGCGGGACGACAGTCGGTGCTCCAGGCCCTCTCCGACGACGTGTCGGTGCAGTACGTGGAGAAAGACGGCCCGGGTTGGAAGCTGGTGCGCACCTTGCGCGGCGGCACGGCGCTCAACAACACGCTAGTCTTGCATTACGACGCGGCGCTCCGCCCCTGGCGCTGGGCGGTGAGCATCATCGACCCGGTGGTGGTGGCGGGCGACCGGGGCAAGGCCAAGATCGTGCGCATGGAGGCGGTGCTGGAGGCCGACGAGCACGGCGCGCCGCGGTCGGAGAACTTCACCGGGACCTTCGCACAGTGGCCGTTCAAGGTGGAGGTGTCGGCAGTCACGCGGTGGACGGCGGGGCCTTGTTGAGGTGAGGAGGGGTCTACGGCCAGATTCATCCGGGTCGTGAGCGCTGCGTGCCTGGGAGGAGCCGGGGCCGCGCGTCGTGACCGATTGCTGTGCGAGGTGGAATCGTCGTGAGCGCAGGTCGCCCCAACCGGCACTCCAGGCCACCTCCGCCTGTGGCGTGCGCGGACCTGCTGAGAAAAATGGTGCTTCTACGTTGCGTCACCGGCCGGCTTGGGGTTGGAGGAAGCGCTGAGTGTCAGTTCAGCGGCGATGTGCTCACGACGATTCCGTCTCGATGTGTCTCCTCTTGCGACGCTCGGCCCTCCAGCCGCGAGGCCCGCCTCACGCCCCCTCCGGCAACCTCTCCAGCATCCACCGGTTCGCATCCAGCGCGGCCGCGTTGGCCTCTGCCGCTCGTCTGGACTCGAAGTGGATCTGCTCGTCGTCGGCCACGACGCCCCAGAAGCGCCGCGCCACCGCCCAGGCCTCCCGCCAGGCTCCGGGGAACCTCGGCGCGGGGGCAGGCGCGGCGAGCACCGGCGTGGAGAACTCGCCCGAGCGGACCGCGTAGGCCATCGGCAGCATGTCGTAGACCGGGGCCACGGCACGAACCTGTCCCTCCTCGAAGAAGAAAGACAGGTTCCCCGCGTGACGATCCGTGTTGCCTATCAGCGACCCGAAGCGATCGAGCCAGTGAACGAGCCTTCGCCGCGCGTCGTCGATCACCCCGCCGCGGACAAGGTCGTCAGCCGCGGTGGTCCACGACTGGATGTCGGCGCCGTGGTGGGTGGCGACGGCATGGAGTGACACGAGGCCGAGTCGCCCCTCGTCCTGCCGGTCGAAACGAAGCACCTCGAGGAAAACGCGTCCGTCCGCCTCGACGACCTCGCTCTCGGCGGCGGGCACACCGGCCTCGCGCAGACACTGGAGCGCGTGGTGCTCGCACCGCAGGAGGTCGGCGGTGCGCCGCGCGGTCGGATCGTTCCCGCGCGGCGAGAACTTCACCAGCACGCTGCCACTCGGCCGTGCGGCGAGGAACTTCGGTTGCTCACCGGCGGCGGAGGATCCGGGAACGCCCAGGCTCATCACGCCCTCGGCGAGCTGAGTGTAGCGGGCAGGTCGGTCCTCGTCGCTCACCACGACAGGGAGCTGGGCCTGCAGGCGCGTGAACGCCGGCTCGCCCACGACGAAGGCCCCGGCGGTGTCGAGCCCCCACTCGTGGAGCCAGCGCATCGCGTGGTCGCCCGACCAGCGGTTGACGTCGGGGGGAAGTCCGAGCTCTGGGTGCTGCCGCGGCACGAGTCGACCGAGGAAACCGGTGGGCCGCAGGTCGTGGAGAAACCACGGCAGGTCGGGGTAGAAGCCCCGGCAGGCAAAGGGGCTCTCGACGTGCCATCCCGCAGGCGCAATCGGGGTGAGCGTCGCGAAGAGCCGGACCCCGGAGGGTCGCAGCTCGTAAACCGGGATCTCGGCGGGAAGCCCCGGGACGGTGCGGCGCAACGCGTAGACAAGCGAGCGCGTCGCGCCCACGGCGAGGAGATCGGCGCGCAGCGCGGCCGCTGCCCGGGTGAAGGTCGCCGTGCTGAGGCCCAGCTGCGCGCGGAGGTCACGAGCGGTGGCAGGCCCCCCAACCCGGAGTGCCTGGGCGACCCGTGCGGCGTGGGCGTCGAGAGCTGTCGCCATGTTGTCAACAATGATATGAGCAGAGACGTTGCGCGTCAATACGTATGCTTATGGCTGTTTATCTGGTGCATTGACGTGAGTATTGATTGAAGTATTGATGAAAATCACCCCACCACGCTCTCCCACCCAAGCTTCAGAAGCACCGTCCACGGCCACACCCCCGGGTCGGGGTCGAGCCCCTTGCCCATGCGCTTGATCTGGTAGCTGTACCAGGCCACCTCCAGCAGGCCGTCGAGCACGTTCACCCCGGTACGACGAGGTTCAACCTTGCTGTCGTCGGCCTCGGCGCGCAAGATGCGGCCGGGGAAGTCGGGCTCCAGCGCCATTGGGCGGGCGATCCCCACCACGTCGACGGCGCCGCTCGCCACGGCCGCCTCCATGCCCGCCCGGGTGCGGAAACCACCGGTGAGCATCAACGGCAGCCGGGTGCGCCCGCGTACCCTCCGCGCGTAGTCGAGGAAGTAGGCCTCGCGGGCCACGGTGCTGGCGCGCACCTCGGCACCGCGGCCGGCCATGGCGGGTTTCTCGTAGGTGCCACCGCTGATCTCCAGCAGGTCGACGCCCTCGCCCTCGAGCGCGGCCACCACCTCCATCGACTCCTCCTCGGAGAAGCCACCCCGCTGGAAGTCGGCGCTGTTGAGCTTCACCCCCAGGGGGAAGCCGGGCCCCACCTCGGCCCGCATCGCGCGGACCACTTCGAGCAGGAACCGGCGGCGTCGCAGGGGGTCGCCGCCCCAGTCGTCGTCGCGCAGGGTGGAGAGCGGCGAGAGGAACTGCGACACCAGGTCGCCGTGCGCGCCGTGAATCTGCACGCCCTGGAACCCAGCGGCCTTGCAGGCGCCGGCCACCCGGCCGAAACGGCCGACGATGTCGACGATCTCGCTCGCCTGCAGTGCGCGCGGCGGCGCAAAGACCTTCCTTGGAAGCTGGAGCTCAACCGCCGATGGTGCCACGGGCTGTCGGGACAATGTCCGAGGGCTCTGTCGCCCCGGGTGGTTCACCTGCGGCCAGCAAGACGCCCCGCCCGACTGCGCCGCGTCGGCCCAGGCCGCGAGCGCGTCGTGGCCCCTGCCGGGGACGACAACCACGTTGTGGGGCTCGCCGAGCGCGGTCTCGTCCACCATCACGTTTCCGGTGATCAAGAGACCCGCACCACTGTTCGCCCAGCGGGCGTACACCCGGCGGAGTCGCTCGTCGGGGAGGTGGTCCTTGTCGCCGAGATCCTCGCTCATCGCCGACTTCGCGATGCGGTTCGGGAGGCGGGCCCCGCAGGGCAGGACGAGCGGCTGGGCGAGGATGGACATGCGGCCGAGGGCTAACGAGGAACGGCATCAGGCCGGTGTCGACCGTCCAACGGTGGCCGCCAACCCGGCGTGGGCCGCGACCGCGGCACCCATCCCCATCAAAATAGGACAGTTCACTCAGTCATGTGGGAGGATTTAGGACAACTCGGCGTCGGCGACTTCGTGTCAAACGATACAAAGCTCATTTTTCGCCAACCCCTTGGCTCCGCAGTGCCTCCACCCCCCCAATCTGTCCTATTTTTCCCCACATGAGTACGCGGGCTGTCCTATTTCGCGGGGGATGACCTGACCTCCGTGCCCTCCCGTCGGGCACACCGGCTCGGCGTGCCGCAGCCCTGAGACGGCCTCCGGGCGCCCCGCGCCCACCCGGTACGGCCCGCGCGCCTCCAACAGCTACACTGCCCCCCGTGCTCCTCCTCCTCGCCTGCGCCATCCCCGTCGACAGCGCCGGTACCTGCCCCTGCGCTGACATCCCCGTCGCCAACCCGGTCACCACCGAGGCGGCGATGCTCGCCCTGCTCGAGGCCACCCGCGACGCGACCTTCCCCGGTAGCGGGCAACTCGCGGTGCAACCGGAAACCGACCTCGCCTACTTCCGCGCCAGCCTCGATGCGCAGTCTCTAGGTCAGGACCGCATTTACGTGGTGAGCTACGATCCGGTGGTGCTCGCCGACCCGCCGGATGCCAGCGCGCTCGCTGCGATCCTGGTGCACGAGTTGGGCCACGTGGAGGACTACGCGTCCATGAGCGATGCCGAGTACGTGGAGTTCGGCCTCTGGTACGGGGCCCAGGACCCGGCCACCTCCGACGAGCTTCGCGACTACGAGTGCGCCACCGATGAAAAGGCCCTCGCGCGCGGCTGCGCCGACGGACTCGCGGCGATGCGGCAGTGGATCTACGATCACGCCTCGGCCGAGGTGCGCGCGGAGAAGGAGCGAAACTACTACACTCCGACCGAGATTGGCGCATGGAGCGGGGCCAACGGCGAGTGCCCCGGATACCTTTAGGCCTCGGATGCTCGACCTGCGCCCCCGCATGCTCTCGATCGGCACGGCCAACCCGCCGGACCGCTGGTCACAGGCCGACTTGTTGAGCCGCTTCGGGGTGACCGACCCGAAGATCGTCTCGCTCTTCTCCTCCAGTCATATCGCGTCGCGACACCTCTACCTGCCGCCGGGCCGGCCCGAGGGCGGCCCGGAGCCCGAGACCCAGGGCGACCTCCTGCGCAAACACCGGCGGGGCACCATCGAAGTGGCCCCCCAGGCCATCGAGCGCTGCCTCGCGCCGATGGGGCTCACCGTGCGCGACATCGACTACCTCTGCTGCATCACCAGCACCGGCTGGCTCACGCCGGGTGTCACCGCGATCCTCATGAAAACCATGGGCTTCCGCGAGGATTGTTCGCGGGTCGACATCGTGGGCATGGGCTGCAACGCCGGGCTCAATGGGCTCAACCCGGTGGCGAGCTGGGCGATGGCCAACCCGGGCAAGAACGCGCTCATGGTGTGCAACGAGATCTGCTCGGCCGCCTACGTGTTCGACGGATCGATGCGCACGGCGATCGTCAACTCGCTCTTCGGCGACGGCGTGGCCGCCCTCCTGGTGCGCGCGGACGAGAAGGACGAGCGTAGCTTCGCTCCGAAGATCCTTGGTTTCGATAGTCACATCATCACCCCCGCGATGGACGCGATGCGTTTTGACTGGGACGAGGAGCAGGGCAAGTACAGCTTCTTCCTCGACCGCGACATTCCCTATGTGGTGGGCGCCAACGCCGAGAAGCCGGTCAACCGCCTGCTCAACCGCCATGGGCTCAAGCGTCGCCACATTAGCCACTGGATCGTCCACAGCGGCGGCAAGAAGGTGGTCGACGCGATCAAGTACAACATCGGCCTCACCGACCACGCCGTGCGCCACACGCACTCTGTGCTCCGTGACTTCGGCAACTTGTCGTCCGGATCTTTCCTTTTCTCCTTCAAGCGATTGCTCGAAGAGGGCAAGGTACGCCGTGGCGACTACGGCGTTCTCATGACCATGGGCCCCGGCTCGACCATCGAGACGGCGCTCATTCGCTGGTAGGAGCTTCCATGTACGAGACCCTCGGCTACGAGGAGCGCGGCGACATCGCGTTCGTCACCATCAAGCGCACGCGCATCAACGTGCGCCAGATTCGCGAGTTGGAGCGGGTATGCGACCACCTCGACGACGTGTCGCAGGCCAAGGTGGTGGTCTTCCGCGGCCACTCCGAGGGCATCGACTTCCTCGACTTCGACCCGAAGGAAGCCATGGACATCCACGGCTTCAACAAGTGGGAGAAGCTGGTCAACCGCATCGAATCGCTGGAGAAGGTCACCGTCGCGCTGGTCGACGGCCCGAGCGTGGGCGGCGGCTTCCAGATCCTGCTCGCCTGCGACCAACGCATCTGCGTTCCCGGCGCAACATTCCAGTTGCCCGAGGTTCGACAAGGTTTCTTGCCTGGCATGGCCTGCTACCGGCTCGCCAAGTACGTGGGCCTGGGCCACGCGAAGCGCATCGTGATGACCGGGGTGGTGGTGGGCGCCGAGGAGGCGCTCCGGCTCGGCATTGTCGATGCCGTCACCCCCGATCTCGACGGCGCGCTCAAGAAGACGATCGACAGCTTCGGCCCCATGCACACCGCGGCCTTCACCCTCGCCCGTCGCCTGCTCAACGAGAGCTTCTCCACCGGCATCGAAGACGGCATCGGCAACTTCCTGGCCGCGCAGCATCGCGCGGTCTCGCAAGCCGCGTTCCTCGACACGCTGCGGGCCGAACACAAGAAGAAGTAGTGATCAAGCCTTTCCCGGTGGACGAGGGCGTGATGCAGAGCATCCGCCCGATGCAGTTCCGCGATGCCCGTCGCGTGGCGGAACTCCATCACGCGGCGATGGGCACGAGCCTCTGGTCGATGCTCGGCCTCCGCTTCCTGCAGACCCTCTACCAGGCTCTGGTGGACAGCCCCTACTTCATCGGCTTCGTCTACGTTGAAGACGGGCGGGTGCGGGGCTTCATCGCAGGCAGCCTTGATACATCGAAGATGTATCAAGATATTGGGCGTAGACGCTTCATGTTTCTTGGCCCGACGGCGGCGCTCGGCCTGCTGAGACATCCCGGTGTATCACTCAAGCTCATCGAGACCTATCGATACTTCGGCGTCTCAGGCGCCGACGACGTGCCGGGAGAGAGCCTTTTCTGTTCCTTCGAGCCCGACCTGCGGGGCAAGCGAGTGTCGGGTCACATCAACAAGGTGCTCTTCGACGAGCTGCTCGCACGGGGTCACCGCGCGGTGAAGATCACCACGGAAGTCAGCAACGAGGGGGCAAATCGCCAGCTGCAGAGCTGGGGCTTTGGCGACGCGCATCGCTTCCGCTTCTACGGCAAGGACATGGTCACCTACGTGCTCGAGCTCGCGGGCCACCCCCGTCTCGAGGCTCGGAGCCGGCATCCTGCTGTTTGACGGGGCTGTTTGACGGGGCTGTTTGACGGGGCTGTTTGACGGGGCGGACTGAGGGTTCTTCGCCTGCTCCTCCGTTAAGCCGTCGACCATGCCCACCGAACCCCGCTACGAGATGCTCTGGGACTGCCCCGCCTGTGGCACGTCCAAGTTGCTTGGCCTCACGCACCGTCACTGCCCGGGTTGCGGCTCGCCCCAGGACGCGAGCAAGCGCTACTTTCCGCCGGCGGGCGAGGAAGTGGCGGTGGAGAACCACCCGTTCCAGGGTCGGGACAAACAATGTGGTGGTTGCGATACACCCAACGCCGCCTCGGCGGGATTCTGTACCAGTTGCGGGGCACCGCTGGACGGCTCGAAGGAGGTCCGCACTCGCGACGAGCAGCTGGCCAGCGGGGGCAGCTTCGCGGGCGACAGCGCCAAAGCTGCCACCGAGGAGCACCGCGAGGCGAAGCAGGCCGAGCGCGAGGCGGTGATGGCACAGCATGCGGCGCAGAGCGGTCACGCGTCGCCTCCGCCTCCGCCTGCCCCGAGCACGGGCAGCAAGGCGCTGTGGGTGGGCGTCGCGGGGGCGGTGCTGCTCGCGCTGTTCTGCGGCGTCTTCCTCTTCTGGGAGAAGGAGGCCGCAGTGGTCGTGAGCGGCCACGCCTGGGAACGAAGCGTGGCGGTGGAGACGCTCTCGCTCACCCAACAGAGCGCGTGGAAGGAACAAGTACCGGCGGGCGCCCAGGGGGTGAGCTGTCGGCAGGAGCAGCGCGACACGAAGCAGGTCCAGGACGGGCAAACCTGCGTCGACAAGCGCCAGGACAAGGGCGACGGCACCTTCGCCGTTACGCAGGAGTGCACGCCCAACTACCGTTCCGAGGCGGTGTACGGCGAGAAGTGTAGCTACACAGCGCTCACCTGGGCGGTGTCCGACACGCGGAGGTCCGGGGGCAAGGGCGTGACCCCCGCGCCGAGCTGGCCGGCCGTCGCCCTCGCGGCGACCGGCAACTTTGTGGGCGCGCAGCGTGAAGGCCAGCGGACCGAGAGCTACACGCTGAACCTGGTCAACGAGGCCGACAAGTCCGCGCTCAGCTGCACCCTCCCCGAGGCCAAGTGGGGGAGCATGGCTGATGGATCCCGCTGGAAGGCGCAGGTGGGCGTGATCTCCGGTGCGGTGGACTGCGCTGGCATGTCGCCCATGTAGCGGCACCCTGCGGGGAGCGTTAGCGCGCCACCTTTTCCGAGGTTCCCATGTTTGCGCTTGCCCTCCTCGCCTGCTGGCCCACCGCCGAGAGCAACAAGGACGAAGACACCAGCAGTGTGTTTGGCGACACGGCGGGCGACGCCGACACTGACACGGACTCGGACACCGACACCGACACCGATTCGGACACCGACTCGGACACCGACACCGATGCCGACGGTGACACCGACACCGACACCGACACCGGTCCGAAGGACACGGGCGAGGACACCGGACACGACACCGGCAGCGACACGGGCACCGATACCGGCGAGGACACCGGTCACTCCAGCGGCGACATCACCGTCGGCGACCTGTTCGTCAACGAGGTGATGAACAACCCGAGCCCCGTGGCCGACGAGCAGGGGGAGTGGTTCGAGCTGGTCAATACTTCAGGTCGCGACCTCGACCTCGATGGGTTGACCATCAGCGACGAGGACGCCACCAGCCCGCAGAGCTTCACCGTCAGTGGGCGTCTCGTGGTGCCCGCAGGCGGCTACGTGGTCTTCGCCAACAACGCGGACAGCGCCAGCAACGGCGGGCTGAGCGTGGACTACGCTTTCGACGGCACGAGCTTCCAGCTCGGCAACGACAGCGACGAGATCGTGCTCTCCATCGACGGCGTGAACATCGCGCGCCTGGCCTACACCGAGGACTGGGCGGGCAACGCCAAGGGTTACTCGATGACGCTCGACGCCGACAAGCTCACCGCCGCCGACGCCGACCAGGAAACGAGCTGGTGCAACGCCACCTCGAGCTTTGGTTCCGACGGCCAGTTCGGCACGCCGGGCGCCACCAACGACGACTGCGGCGTGTAGTCCGATGACCCCCTTCCGCATCCGCGAGCGACTGCGCAAGTTGCTCGGTGGCGACCTAGCCCCCGCAACCGACGCCGTGTCCCCGGCCGCGCACCCGGTGCCGCGTCCCCCCGCCCCTGTCGAGCCGGCGCCCGCGCCCGTGGAGCCGCCGCCGGTCCTCGCCGAGTCGCCCGCCGCTCCCGTGGAGCCCCCTGCCGGGGAGTCCGCGCCCGCAGCCGATGCCCCCGACGCCGCCAAGCAAGCCCGTCACTGGGCGCGCACCCGCAAGGGCATGCTCAAGTGGCTCGTCGACCAGGGGGGCACGGCCACGATGAAGGACATGCACGACAAGGCCGAGTCGAAGTACTTCGTGGCTCACCGGAGCTTCTCTCGGCTCATGGAGGAGTTCACCGAGGAGGGCCTCGTGAGCTACTCGGGCACCACCGGTATCGTCCAGGTGACCGACCAGGGGCGCGCCGCGCTGTAAGCGGCGTCGCGCGGCGATAAGCTGGGGCGATGGTGCTCCTGCTCCTCGCTTGCACCTCGGCCCCGGACAGCGGCGCCGCTGGCCGCGACGGTCGCCTCGACACGAGTGGCGTCGATTCCATGTTCGAAACAGGGCGCGATACGAGTCGCGACAGCGGACTCGACACCAGCCGGGACAGCGGGACCGATACAGGTGGGCCGGCGGGTCCGCTCGCCGAGGCTGACGTGGTGGTGATCGGCGCGGGGGGGAGCGGCCTCGCGGCCGGCGTGGCGGCGATCCAGGCAGGCGCGAGTGTGATCATCCTCGAGCGCGAGGCGAACCATGGGGGCGCGAGCGTGCACGCGGGCAACCTCTTCGCCTGCGGCACGCGCTGGCAGGCCGACGGTGGCGTGACCGACAGCGCCGAGCTCTGCTTGTCGGAGTGGGACGGCTTCACCGGGGGCGACGCCACCGCGAGCGTCGTGCAGGCTTTCGTCGACGAGAGCGCCGCCACGCTCGAGTGGCTGGCGGCCTTCGGCGGTGACTTCACCCTCGCCACCTCGGTGGCCCCGGAGACGGGCACGGTGCCGCGCATTCACCAGCCGACGGCCGGCCTCGAACTGCCGGTGAACCTCCTCGGTGTGTACGCGAGGGACCACATCCGCCTCGGGACCACCGCCACCGGGCTGGTGCGCGAGGACGGCCGCGTGATTGGTGTCGAGGTCGGACCGGGGAGCGACGGGAGCGGCGACACGGGGTGGATCAGCGCCGGGGCCGTGGTGGTGGCCACCGGCGGCTTTGGGCGCAACGACGTGCGGGTGGCCGAGAACGTCCCGGGCATCGAGAACTTCCCGACCTTCTACGAGGCCACGCCCGGCATGGACGGCAACGGCCTCGACCTCGTGGAGGCGGTGGGCGGCGCGCTGGCCAACATGGACGACGTGGGCCTCTACGCGCATGCGGCCGCCGACGCCCAGATCGGCGCGCCCGAGGTGATGGTCATCAGCAACCTCGATCGCACGCTCGTGGTCGACGCGACGGGCAGGCGCGTGGCTGACGAGCGCGAGTTCATGACCTCGATCATGGGCAGTCGCTACGTCGACGAGGGGCCCTTCTACGCGATCTTCGACGACACGGGCTGGGGCTTGCTCAACCTCTCGGGCCGGGGCTTCAACTACCCGGACGGCGTGAACATGAACATCGACGGGCCCACGTACGAGTCGCTTGTCCCCGTGCCCGTGGGCGACACGGCTGCCGACCTTGCCACCGCAGCGGGCTTCGACGGCGCCACCTTCGAGGCCGCGCTCGACCTCTACAACGAGGCCGCCGCGAGCGGCGTGGACACCGAGTTTGGCAAGCCCGAAGACTATCTGCAGCGTATTCGCACCGGACCGTTACGGGCGCTGGGCATCGTGCTCGGACGCTCCAAGAGCTTCGGTGGCGCGGCGCTCGACGACGAGGGGCGCGTGATCGACGAGCTCGGGAACACGATCCCCGGGCTCTACGCGGCCGGCTAGGCCGCCGGGTTCCTCGGTGGCACCTGGATCGGTCACGGCTTCAACGGGACGATCACCGCCGTGTACTGGTCAGGGCGGCGCGCGGGCCAGACCGCGGCCGGCGACCTCGGCTTCTAGGCAAGATTCGGGTCGAGGTCTTCACTCCGCAACATGCGGCGTCGCTCGTGGATCTGCGAGGTGTCGTGGCCCACGAACATGCCCTTGAGCACGTCGGTGGCCACCTCCAGCTGCTTGCGGAAGCCAACCATCGCGAAGAGGTAGTAGAAGGCCCAGAAGTACCAGGCGATCATGCCCGAAATGGGGATGCCGAAGGGCCGCGCCACCGTGGAGTGCCGCCCGAGGCCCACGATATAGCCGTAGTCGAAGTAGCGCAGCGAGTGACGCGCCTCCCCCTCGAGGATGTTCGCCGCCACGGTTTTCCCGGTCTGCAAGGCGCCCTGCGCCACCTGGGGGACCGACGTTCCTTGCTCGTCCACCCAGTCGGCGGCGTCGCCAATCGCCCAGGCGCCCGCGACCGGTTGTCCCCCGGCGTCGAGGCAGCGCCCGTGCTTGTCGACCTGGAGGCGCCCGCCCCGCCCGGCGGCGAAGGGCCAGGCGCCTTCCAGCGAGGCGCCACGAATGCCGGTGGTCCACACCAGCGTGTGCGCCGGGATCACCGCGCCGTCGTCGAGGGTCACCCGGTCTTTCTCCACCTGGCTCACGCGCCGATGCAAGACCACGCTCACGCCCGCGGTGCGCAGGTGCCGCGCCGCCACCTCGGCGTGTTCCACGTGCAACCCGCCGAGCAGGCGCTCCCCCGCCTCCACGAGGTGCACGCTCACCAGCGAGAGCGGCACCGAGGGGTAGAGCCGCGCCATGGTGCGGTGAAACATCTCCATCAACGAGGCGCACACCTCCACGCCGGTGATGCCGCCGCCCGCGACCACGAAGGTGAGCAGCCGTCGCCGTGCGTCGGCGTCCTGGGCCTGGTCGGCGAGCTCCCACATCTCCACCACGTGGGCGCGCAGTCGGATGGCGTCCATCAGCGTCTTGAAGGGGAAGGCGATGTCTTCTGCCCCGGGCACGCCGAAGTAGTTGGTGGACGACCCCGCCGCGATCACCAGCTGATCGTAGCGGAGCTCGATACCATTATGAAGGATCAATACCTTACGTTGGGCGTCGACGCTACGAACCTTGTTGCGAAGGAAGCGGATGCCCCGGGGCGCGCAAAAGGCGCGCAGCGGGTACACGATGTGCCGCGTTTCCACGGCGCCGGTGGCCACCTCGGGCAAGAGTGGGTTGAACTGGAAGAAGTTCTCCTTGTCCACCAATGTCAGACGCAGCTCCCCGCGCTTGTGGGCGCGTGCCAGCCGCTTGCACACCTCGAGTCCCCCGAAGCCACCGCCCACAACCACCACCTCGGGGACGGTCAATCGTCCTCCCGGGCCCACTGTCGGATGCGGGCGGCGAGCCCGTGCGCCCGGTCGAGCTGGGGGCAATGTCCCCAGTCCTCGGGCTCCTCCACCTTCACGTGTGCGCGGAAAAAATCAAGTGATGAGCTTGGAAGTAGGCGCTCCGCCTTGCCCCAGATGAGCAGGGTGGGTGCCTGGAGGAGCGCCATCGTCTCGGCCGACTGCGACGGCGAGCGGCGGAAGGCGAGGGCGAGGTGGCGAAGGGCAGGGCGCGCGAAATTGCGGGCCACGTCTGCGGCGATGAAACGCGCGTACCACGTGGGGCGCGCGTGGAGCCGGTGCACGAAGTCGATGGCCTTCGGGCGCTCGTCCATGTGGAAAGTCTGGATCACCGCCTCGGTTTCTTCCTCGCTCCACGGCGCGCCGGCGGGCGACACGAGCATTAGCTTGCGCACGCGGTCGGGCCGAAACTGGGCGTAGGCCAGGGCCAGGGCGCCACCGAGCGAGTTGCCGAACACATACACCTTCTCGTCGCCGAGCTCCGCGTCGAGGGTGCCCATCATCGCGCCGAACATCATCTCTGGGCTGAGCTTGTCCGGGCTGTCGGAGAGGCCGTGCCCCAGCTGGTCGGGGATCACGATGCGGCCGAACTGTCCCTGGAGGCGGCGAACGACGTCCCAGAAGTGAGCCGCCTGGTCGCCGAAACCGTGGAGGATGAGCAGCGTGCCCTCGCCACGACCGGGCACGTCGAGCACGTGCTGGCGGCCGAAGGGCGTGTCGTGAAAACGGCTCTGCGCGCCACGCCAGCGCAGGAGGCGGAGTTGCAAGCGGTCGAGCCAGTCCATCAACATCAAATCACCAGCCGTTCGGCGTGACGATACTCGCGGCCGATGGAAAAGTCGTGCATGGGAACATCAGTAAAGCCGACTGATACATGTGATACATCATGCCCTGTATCAGCAAGCGTGGCGGCCACGAGTGCCGTGAAGGGGCCGAACATCGCGCCGTGCCCCGAGAAGCCGGCCAGCCGGATCAGGTTCTTGGCCTGTGGGTCGTAGGCGAGGAAGGGGTTGTGGTCGGGGGTGGTGGCGTAGTAGCCCGAGGTCGTGGCGGTGATCCCGGCGAACTCCCCCACCTGGGGGATCACCTCGGCCACGTTGGCCCAGGCCGAGAAGGCGAGGCTATCGGTGCCGCTCTTGTGGGAGTAGGGCTCGTCGACCCGGTCCTGATCGTCGTAGTCGAAGTCGGGTTCGGGCAGCGCGTCGTGCGCCCAGCCCACCAGCAGCGACTCGCGGCTCTCTGGGCGGCAGTAGGCGCCGCTCGGGGTGATGGTGAGCGGCATGGCCGAGAGCTCGTCGGCCGAGAGCGAGCCGTCGCGCTGGATGAACCAGAGGTAGCGCTTCAAGGGGGCAATGGGCAGCTCGGTGGCGCCGAGCACGCGCGCCAGCCGGGGTGACCAGGCGTTGGTGCCGTCGATGAACAGATCGGCGCCAAAAGTGCCCTTTGGGGTAGACACCGACACGATCCGGTCGCCACTTCGTTCGCAGCCGGTGACGGGCGCGTGCTGGAAGAGCCGCGCGCCCAGGCGCACCGCCGCCGCCATTGCCTCGTTGTAGACCGTGGCGGGGTGGAGGAAACCATCGGTGGGGCAGAAGCTCGCGCCGAGCACGGCGCTCCGCTCCACCCAGGGGAAGCGTTGGGCGAGGGCGTCGTGGTCGAGGAACTCGGCCGGGACCCCGAGCCTGGCCTGCATGCCTACCCGCGCCGCCGCCTCGTCGAGGTGCTCCTGCATCGCGAGCAGGAAGAGGTAGCCCTGCTGGACGATCGGCCGCTCCTCGCCGCCCACCCGCTCGCGGAAGTGGGCGTAGAAGTCGACGGCGTAGCGCATGCCGGCCACGGTGACCGGCGTGGAGAACTGCTGCCGGATGCCGGCGGCGGTGCGACTCGAGGAGCCGGCGCCCACGTGCTGGGCCTCCAGCACGCTGACCGACCACCCACGTGCCGACAAGGCGTGCGCGACCAGCGAACCGGTGATGCCGGCACCGATGACGACGGCGTTTCCGGGCAGGCGAGGCTCCGCGAGGCCGGCGTGTCTAATCCGAAACAGGGGAAGGGGCCTCGCCGGCCCCTTCCCCTACCGCACCCTCCCCTCCGCCCTCCGGCATGCCTCCGGCATGCCTCCGGGCTCCGGCGACGAGCATGCTGCTAGCACGCTCGTCGGGGCGCTCTCCCCATCCCCGCAGTCACCCATGCCGCGAGCGTCATGGCTTTCGGAGCCGCGCGCGGCGGCATGGGCGCCTCGCCTGCCCACCCGCGGCAATCCGGCCGGATACGGGGGCGGCGGTGTTCCCCTCCTTCCGACAGCTCCTCCTCATCGGCATCGTGTGGGCCACCGTGGCCTGGTACACCGTGGCGGTGTGGGCGATGAAGGCGGTGGATGCGCCCTTCAGCGAGGCGTTCAGTACGTTTTACGCCGTGCGGGCGCCGGTGGTTGGGGCGCTGATGGGCATCCTGTGGTCGCCCGTCTTCGCCCTTGGCTACCAGCCGCGTCGCCTGCGCCTGGGGCACGACGAGGGTCGCGACCCGTTCAAGGACGACGCTCGATTGCGTCACGGGATGCGCCTTTTCCGCGGTGCCTTCGTGGGCCAGTTGGTCGGGGCGGCGGCGACCTTCGCGCTCCTGTTTCTCTGGCCCAACCAGATGCAGAACACGAGGTGGGACGCTCTCAAATGGGGCTTCACCTTCTGGGGCCTGTACTGGTACATGTTCGTGCCTGCTGCCGCCGCCGCCGGGGCGCTGAGCGTTTTCATGGCCATGCGTCACCGCGTGCGAAAGGAGGGCAGCGTGCGCCCCGTGGTCTTGCTCATCATGGATGGCGTCGGCTGGGGCCGGCGCGACGACACTGACGCCGTGTGTGTGGCGAACACCCCCAACCTCGACCGGCTCATCGGCTTGGCGCCGTGGACCTTGCTCAAGGCGCACGGCACCGCCGTGGGTCTGCCGAGCGACGCCGACATGGGCAACAGCGAGGTGGGCCACAACGCCATGGGCGCCGGGCGCGTGGTCGACCAGGGCGCGAAGCTGGTGGAAGAGGCCATCGAGAGCGGCAAGATCTGGGAGTCCGAGGCGTGGAAGGCGCTCGTGGCCTGCGACACGCTGCACTTCATCGGGCTCGTCAGCGACGGCAACGTGCACAGCCACATCAAGCACCTGCGCGCCTGCCTGGCGCGGGCCGAGTTGGCCGGGGTGAAGCACATCAGGGTGCACGCGCTCACCGATGGTCGCGATGTATCAGCGCGCTCGGCTCTCACGTGGATAAGGCCGCTTGAAGAAGAACTTGCGCGATACAACGACGCATGTATCGCCAGCGGCGGCGGTCGCATGAACATCACGATGGACCGTTACGAGGCGGACTGGTCGATGGTGGCGCGGGGGTGGAGCTGCCATGTGCACGGGGAGGGACGTGCTTTCCAGAGTGCCACCGAGGCCGTCGAGACACTCTACGCTGACGACCCGAAGGTGGACGACCAGTGGCTCCCCGCTTTCGTGATTCACCGCGATGGCGCCCCTGCCGGGCGCATCGAGGACGGCCACGGCGTGTGTTTCTTCAACTTCCGAGGCGACCGGGCCATCGAAATCTCGCGCGCCTTCGAGGACGACAGGCTCGACAAGTTCGACCGCGGCGCCCGGCCCAGCGTGGTGTACGCGGGGATGATGCAGTACGACGGCGACCTGGGCGTCCCCGGGCGCTTTCTCGTGTCACCCCCCGCCATCGACCGCACGGTGGCCGAGGCCATGGCGCGCGCCGGCCTGCGCACGGCCGCGCTCGCCGAGACGCAGAAGTACGGGCATGTCACCTACTTCTGGAACGGCAACCGTTCCGGCAAGGTGGAGCCGGAGCTGGAGGAGTACCTGGAGGTGCCCTCCGACGTGATCGCCTTCGACCAGAAGCCGAGGATGAAGGCAGTTGAAGTGACCGACGAGGCCATTGAGGCCCTGAACACCCGCCGCTACGATCACGTGCGCCTCAACCTCGCCAACGGCGACATGGTCGGGCACACCGGCAACTTCGCCGCCACCGTGAAGGCGGTGGAATGCGTGGACGAGTGCCTCGGGCGACTGGAGGAGGCCTGCCGCGCCCGGAACGCCATCCTCCTGGTGACCGCCGACCACGGCAACGCCGACGAGATGTACGAGCTCGACAAGGCCGGGAAGCCCTTGCTGGTCGACGGCAAGCGTAAGCCCCGCACCAGCCACTCTCTCAACCCGGTGCCGTTTATCCTCGTGGATCCCGCCGGGGAGTGGGCCTTGGCCGACGAGAAAGACGCGGGCATCGCCAGCGTCGGGTCGACCTTGCTCAACCTGCTCGGTGTGGCTCGACCCGCCGACTACGCCCCGTCGCTGGTGCGCCGTGCTCGTTGACCTGCGCTCCGACACCCTCACCCGTCCCACTCCCGGCATGCGCCGCGCCATGGCCGAGGCCGAGGTGGGCGATGATGTGTTTGGCGAGGATCCCACGGTCAACCGGTTGGAAACGCGAGTGGCGGAGCTGCTTGGCAAGGAAGCAGGCCTGTTTGTCCCAAGTGGCACCATGGCCAACCAGATCGCGATCCGCGTGCTCACCGAGCCGGGCGACGAGGTGCTGATGGAGGCCGACGCCCATCCCTTCCACTACGAGTCCGGGGGCGCCGCGGTCATTAGCGGGGTGACGATCCGGCTCGTGCAGGGCGAGGGCGGCGTGCTCAGCCCGGCGAGCGTCGCGGCGGCGGTGCGCCCGCCCAACGTTCACCACGCCCCGGCGCGGCTCTTGAGCGTGGAGAACACCAGCAATCGCGGCGGGGGGCGCGTCAGCTCGGTGGAGCGCTGCGCCGAGCTCTGCGCCATCGCGCGTGGCGCTGGACTGGCCACGCATCTCGACGGTGCCCGGCTCTGGAATTCCCATGTGGCCACCGGACGCGAACTCGCGGACTTCGCCCGTGGTTTCGACGTGGCGAACGTGTGTTTCTCCAAGGGGCTCGGCGCGCCGGTGGGCTCGATGTGGACCGGTCCCCGGGCGCTCGTCGACAAGGCCCGCCGCGTGCGGAAGATGCTCGGCGGGGGCATGCGACAGGTGGGTGTGCTCGCGGCGGCGGCGGACTACGCTCTGACCCAGCACTTGTCGCGCCTGGCAGACGATCACACGCGCGCGCGTCGACTCTGGGCCGCGTTGAAGGAACTGGGCTACGCCGTAGAAGCCGAGCCGGAGACGAACATTCTCTTCTTCCGGGTGCCGGACGCCTCGGCCTTCGTGGCTCGCCTGAAGGAGCACGGTGTGCTCGCGATCCCGATGACGGACACCCGCGTCCGGATGGTCCTGCACCTCGATGTCGACGACGCGGGCGTGGCGGCAGCCATCGAGGTGCTGGTGCGGGTGGCGTGATCGTCGGCGTTGGCCTGGCTCACAAACGTTGCACCAGCGCAAACAACCACCGCGCGTGCCCAGCCATGAACTGCAGCGAGGTGAGCTCTTTCTCGCTCTCGGGCGCGAAGTAGCCCGTGCCGAGGTTGGCCACGGGGATGCCGCGATCGAGGAAGGGGTCCACGCCGGTGCCGCCACGGATCGGGGCAATCTCCGAGGCCACGCCCACGACGCGGCCGGCGGCCAGCGCCCAGTCCACGAGCTCCGGGAAAGCCGACAGTCGCGGGCCCATGTCGAGGTACTGCTCGCCGTGAGTGGCCCCCGGCGCCAGGGCCTTCACGTGCGCCACGCGCGCGTCGCGCCCGGCGAGGCTGAAGTCGCGGATGCGGACGTCGAGCCGCAGGCCGCCCTCGTGCGGCAGCGCGCGGTAGGGGTGACTGTAGCCGTCACGCCCGGATGAGTCCTCGGCGGGCAGAGTGAACCCGGGGTTGCTCGCGTAGAAGCGGTGCAACCAGCGGACCATCGCGTCGGCGGCGGCGTTGCCCGCTCGCACCACGCTCTCGACGCGGTACGACGCACCGCGCGGCAGGTGAGGCGCCATGACCGCGTGGATCGCGTCGAGGGCGGTGTCCGGTCCGGTAGCGCCCACCACCGCGTCGCAGTCGCGCAGCGCGTCGCTCTGGAACTCGGTGATCATGAGCTCGGGACAGGCCGCCGCCCACTCGGCCACCAGCCGTGGCGCGGCGCGGTGCCCCTCGGCGCGGGCCGTGGCGCCGTGGGTGTTTACGCCGCCGATGTGGACGAGCCAGCGCGAGCCGGGGCCGGGGCCCCCTGGGAAGTGAACGTGGGCCACCGCCGCGTTGAAATTCTCGACGTTGATCTCGTACGGCAGGATGCCATCGATGGTGTAGGCGTACTTGACACCCCTCGCCGCGAAGTTCTTGGCGAGCGCGTGGATCGCCTCGAAGCGCCCGCACTCCTCGTCGGGGCGCCCGACGAGCAACAAGGGGGGGTGCTCCACCTCGGGGTGCTCGTGGAGCAGCGTGGCCAGCGTCATCATGTGGGCGAGCCCGAGCTTGTCGTCAAGGCCGAAGGGGAAGTCGCCAGGGCCGTGGACCACATCGTGACCGAGAAACGCGGCCAGGCCGGGGTAGTTGGCCACGTTGACGACGATGCCTGGGTTCCGGAGGAAACGAAGCGCGGTGCCGACCCAGTCACGCTGGACCTCGAGGCTGGGCACGGCCTGGGTGCCGCGGGCGGTGTCGAGGTGGACGAGGAAGGCCACCGGCGCGGCGCCGGCTCGCGTCCCGCGCCCGGGGACGACGGCGATGATGTTGGCGTGGGCGTCGCGCTCGGTGGCGTAGCCGAGCGACCCGAAGAATCGTTCCAGCTCGGCGGCGAGCACCCGCTGGCCCTCGGTGGTGGGGATGGTGGCGCTGCGCTCGTCGGACTGGGAGTCGATGGCAACGACGGCCTGGAGGTGACGCAGGCTGCGGGCGCCGAGCTCGGCGTCGGTGGGGCGGGCGGGGATCATGAGCGGCGGTGTAGCCCGGGTCGCGGGGCTAGGCCGGGTGGCGGCGCCGGCGTCGCCATGCGAGCACGCCGACCAGGGGGAGGGCCGCGGCCGGTGCCATCTCGTCGCACCCGCAGGTCTCCCCCTCGTCCGCCGCCGGATGCTCGGTGGTCGAGCTCTCGCCGGTATGGCCAGTGTCGATGGCCGCATCAACTCCATCGCAGTCCTGGTCGATCGCGTCGCCGGGAATGTCCTCGGCACCCGGGAACACGGCCGGGTCGCCGTCGTCGCAGTCGCCATCGACCGACGAGGACCAGGCGGGGTCGTCGCAGTGTTGGCCCGCCACCACCCCGTCGCCGTAACCGTCGCGGTCACGGTCATAGTACCAGGTCGGCGCGTCAACGGCGTCCGCGTCGCCGTCGCCGTCGCAGTTCTCGTCGGTGCCGTCGCAGTGCTCGTCGGCCCCGGGGTTCACCGCGGGGTCCAGATCGTCGCAGTCGCCATCGAGGGGTGCGCCCAGCGGCGTGCATGAATCCCCCAGTGAGTCCACGCCGTAGCCATCGGCGTCCTGGTCGAGGAACCACTCTGTCTCCGCTCCGATGCCCGGGTCGCTGGGGTCGCAGTCGAAGGCGTCGTCCGCGCCGTCACCGTCGCCGTCGTAGTCGAAACGACCGTCGCAATCCTCGTCGACGAGGTCGAGACCGTCTTCCATCGCGCAGGGTGCGACGCCGGGATCCGAGTCGTTGCAGTCGCCGAATTCCACTGGCCAGCCATCGCCGTCGGCATCTTCGATATCGACCGGCGCCCACGTGTCACAGTCGATAAACAGCACGCCATCGGCGTACGTGACCTGCAACACGTCTTCGAGCGTGACGCCCTCGCAGGGGCTCTCGCTGTCGACCTGGTACTCGCGCGTGCCGTCGCTTATCGTCCACGACTGTTCATAGCCGTACTCGCTTGACGCGTAGCCCCACTCGTAGGCGCAGCCGTCCAGCTCGGTGGTCCAGCGCTCGATCTCGCCCGCCCAGAAGTCCATCCCGTCGTAAAGGACTTGGTGGTAGTAGGTCGCGGCGAGTACCGAGGTCGTGCCGTCCGGCCAGTCGAGCGAGCCCCAGGCCCGCTCGGTATCGGCGTCGTCGCTCCATCCCCCGAGCCGCGCGGCGGAGATGCCGCTGCCGGTGGCCTCGGTGAAGGTGGCCTCGAGAGCCCAGTACTCGTCGGTGGTGACGGTCACGTCGCACTCGAAGCCGTCGTCGACGTACCGGACGCTGCTCTCCCCGGTGCCGCGTGCCTCGATCTCGCCCGCACAGTCGAGGATCGAACCACTCCGCGTCGCGCAACCGCTCTCGGGCTCGCCTGCCTCTTCGCTGGCTTCGCAGTCGGCGGCGCTGGCGGCCGCCCGGGCCTCGGCTGCGAGGTCGAGCGGACACGGGGAGAAACCGCAGCTCCCGGCCCGGTGCGCGGCAAGGTCGGCGGGCGCCGCGATCTCGGGGCAGGTCGTCACGTGGGTGCCGGCCGGATCGTCGGCCTCGTCGCAGTCGCTGTCGATCCCGTCGCCCGCCGTCTCGAGGGCGCCAGGATAGCGCGCAGCATCGGTGTCGTCGCAGTCTCGCAGCCGCGTGAAATAGTCGGCATAGGCCCCGTCACCGTCGTCGTCGGTGAGCGCCAGCCTGATCGACACCGCGCCGGCGCTGGTGTCGTGGCCGATGGCCAGGTCGGGCCAGCCGTTGCCGTCGCTGTCGCCGACGGAGGCAAGACTGGTGGGATCGCTGGCCGACAGCGTGATCGCGCTCGAGCTCGCGAGATCATAGACCACGGAGGTCTCGCGGTAGGCGGGACAGTCGCAGTCGGCCAGCGGGTAGCCGGTGTACAGCGAGGCGGCGATCTCGTCGCCACCGTCGCCGTGCGCGTCGCCCGTGCCGCCGACAATGAGGTCGGCCTCGTCGGCGTACTCGGGAACCAGCGGGAAAAGTTCCGCGTCAGGGGAGCTGCCAAGGCTGCCGGAGGACCCGAGGTAGAGCGAGGCCAGCCCCACCGAATCGCGCCACTCGGCCACGACGAGCAGGTCGCCGCGTCCGTCAGCGTCGAAGTCGCCGCCGATCAGCGCGTCCCCTGAGCGACGGCGGTCGGCCGTACCCTCGGGCTCCTGCCAGGCCGCTGCAGCTTCGATCTCGTCGGCATCGCCAAGGAACAGGTAGGCGGTGCCCGTGCCGACAGTTCCGACCACCCCCGGCGCCCCCACCGCCCACTCGTCGTCGCCATCCCCGTCGATGTCCGGTACCGCCGCCACCGAGTAGCCGAACTCGTCGCCGGTACCGTCACCGAGCAGTGTCGCAAATGCCGTGGCGCTGATCCCCTCGCTGCTGCCAAGGAAGGCGCTTGCCTCGTCGCCCGAGGGCGCGCCGACCAGGAGGTCGGAGAGCGCGTCGCCATCGACGTCGCCGCTGGCCAGCGCGTACCCGAACTCGCTGCCCGCGGTGCCGACGAGCGAGGTCGCCGTCGCGCCGAGGCCGCTGGCCGACCCGGAGTACACGTGGACGGTGTCGATCGCGGGGAGGCCCGCCGCGAGGTCGGCGTAGCCGTCGCCGTCGGCATCGGGCAGAAAGCTCACCACAGTGCCGAGCCCGCCGCCCGCGACGCCCCCGTCTACCCGCGCGTTCCAGGTCGCCTCGATGCCACCGCCCGTGCCGAGGAACACGTAGATCGCGCCCGCGTCGGCGCCGCCGCTGTCGTGCCCGGGAGCGCCCACCACGAGGTCGGCGATGCCGTCGCCATCGATGTCTTCCCCGCCGGCCAGCGCCGCGCCGAACCCGTCGCCCGAGGCTTCGCCCTCGATGTAGGGCGCGCCGGCCACGAGGAAGACGTAGCTCACGAAGGGAGCGTAGCCCGGTCGCGAGTCGGCCCGCTACGCCGCGCGGCGCCTCACCGCGAGCACCCCGCGCCGCTCCGTCGTAACCAGATGGCGTTTTCGAGGGCGCTCGCGGGTGAGCCCCGGAGAATGCGCCGGTGCTTTCCGCGAGGCTGCAAGACTCTCGGCGTTCGCCTGTGGAACCGCTAGCCGATCAGTCGTCCAGTCCGAAAAACGGCACGAATTTCGGCGGATTCTCGGAGGCTAACGGGGCGAGCGGGTGAGAATGCGCCGGTGTGTCGCGACACGGCACGCGTCCGCGCACGAGGCCCAGCGGGTTCGCGCAGGCGCGCGCTCCGTGCCCGGGATGCTCGTGAAGATCGAGCCGATGATCGGCCACCCACAAACGTCGGTCTCGGTGCCGCCTCGGCGCTGAACCGGAGCGTCCCGAATCACCACCGGCGGGCGCGGCGGGGCGCGCCGTCGGGGGGCCCCGGCCACGAGGAAGACGTAGCTCACGACGAAAACGTCGCGAGGCCGCTACGCCGCGCGCCGCCGTCCGAGGTCCGGCAACACCGACCACACCCCGCTTGCCATCTGCCGCGCGTCGACCGACCGGATCTTGAGCAACTGTCGCGCGATCATCCGCGGGCGCATGTAGAAACGGAAGGTGGCTTCGCGTAGCGCCTCGAGCAGTTGCGCCGGCGACTGCACCTCGCTGGCCACCACGATGCGGTCGAGATCCGGGTTGAAGGTGGTGTAGTTCTCCCAGTCGCGACGGTCGAGTCGGCCTTCGCGTGACATTCGTGAGTAGAGTTCGCTCCCGGGGAAGGGCACGGTGATGGCGAACTTGGCGAAGTCGAGCTCCAGCGAGCAGGCGTACTCGATAGTCTGTCTTGTTTGCTCGGGCGTTTCGCCCGGCATTCCCAGCATGAAAAGACCCACGGTGGTGATGCCGATCTCGCGACAGTGGCGGATCGTCTCGCGGCTCTTGTCTGTTGTATTGGACTTGTTGACGCCCTTGAGTAGAGTGTCGACGCCGCTCTCGATGCCGAACACGAGCCGTCGACAGCCGGACTTGTACATCCACTGGAGGGCCTCGCGGTCGACCACGTCGGTGCGCAGCTCGCTCAGCCACACCACCCGCTCGTGAAGTTTACGACTGATCATCTCCTCGGCGAACTCGATGGCGTGTTTGCGTCCCATCGGGAAGATGGGGTCCATGAAGCCCACCTGTCGCACGCCGAAATGCCGCACGTCGTGCTCGATCTCGTCCACCACGTTTCGGGCGCTTCGTTTGCGGTACACCTTGCCCTGGTTCTCCAGTGCGCAGTAGGTACAACGGAAGGGGCAGCCCCGGCTCGCGGCCACCGCCACGATTGGGCGAGCGATTGTGCCCAGCGGAAGCAGCGAGTAACGATTGTAGGGGAGAATGCCCCAGTCCGGAAACGGGAAGCGGTCGAGATCGTCGACCAGCGCTCGGGCGCGCCCCTTCTCCCCGCGCACACTGACGCCCTCCACCGCGTCGCCGCGTCCTCCCCGCTGCCAGGCGGCGAGCAGGTCGACGGCGGCCTGCTCACCCTCCCCGTGCACCACCGCGTCGGCGAGGCCGGTGTCGAGCAGCTCCTCGGGGAAAAGGTCGGCGTGGATGTTGCCGGCGAACACCTTCATCGCCGGGTAGCGCTGGCGTACCTCTCGCAATAGAGCGTACACGTCGGTCGCGACCGGCGTGAGGACGGACACCCCGAAGGCCTCGGGCCGATATCGCTCGATGGCGTCGAGCACGGCGACGTTGCCTCCGCGGAAGGCAAAGTCGTCCCAGGTGCGCACCTCGTGGCCCGCCGCCTTGAGGAAGGTACCGATGTAGGCCAGGCCGATACACGGCATGGCTTCCAGCAAGGCCGCGAAGCGCCCAAACTGCTGGGGCCGGATGCTCGGGTTGAGGAGGAGAACGCGCACGGGCCTGTTGAGTATACCGGGCCCCGCGATGGCCTCGGCGTCATGGGCCTCACCGGGGGATAAGGAGATTGCATGTTGCCCGTCGTCTTCGAGCTCAGCAGCGCCGCGTTCACCCACGGCGCGACCATTCCGGCGCGCCACACGTGCACGGCCGACGACGTGTCGCCCGCGCTCTCCTGGACCGCGCCCCCCGAGGGCACGGCGAGCTTCGCCCTGGTGGTGGACGATCCCGATGCACCCCGTCGAACCTGGCAACACTGGCTGGTGTGGAACATCCCGCCCACCACCCGGCAGCTCGGCGAGGCGCTCGGCGCCGACCAGCACGTCCAGGGCACCAACGACTTCAAGAAGCTGGGCTACGGCGGCCCCTGCCCCCCGCCGGGCCACGGGGCCCATCGGTATTTTTTCCGCTTGTACGCCCTCGACGTGATGCTTGGGCTGCCGGTCGGTGCCTCGCGCACGGAGCTCGACGCGGCGATCAAGGGCCACGTCCTCGCCTCCGCCGAGCTCATGGGCAAGTCCTGGCGGTAGACTGCGTCGATGCTCCTTCTCGTCGCCGCCGCGCTCGCCGTTCCCTTCTTCGCCGAGCGTTTCGACGCCAACGCCATCCCCACCGACTGGAAGGTGCGCGCCATCGAGTCGACCGGCGGTGGCGAGGCCAGCAAGGTGACCGTCGAAAGCGGGCAGCTCGTGGTCGCGACGGGCAAGTCCGGCAAGAAGTTCAGCGGTCTCGCGCGCAAGTTCGAGCTGCGCAGCGTGAGCTGGCTCAAGGTGCAGGCCCGGGTGCAGAGCGACGTGACCGGCGGGAGCGGCCAGTGCGACGTTGTGCTCCACTTCGACGGCGGCGTGGTGGAGCCCGCGCGCCCCTGCCTCGTGCGCAACGACCCCGAGCCCTACACCCGCTTCGTGCAGGTGCCCCAGGGGGCGCGCGACGTCGAGTTCACGATGTACAACACCCTGCCCGGCACGGTGCGCTTCGACGACATCTTGCTCGAGGCCGTGAACATCGACTGGAAAACCGTCAATCGGGGGAGCTTCTCGTACTACTGGCAGGGAAACGACGGTTTCCGCGAGGATAGTCTCACCGCGAACGACGAGTTGGTCGACAAGACGCTGGCTTTCATCGGCACCGCCGGCCGGGTGCACCTCGACGTGTGGAAGTACCCCGACGTGGCCACCCTCGAGCAGTACACCGGCGTGCACGCCGAGGCTTACGTGGAGGGCGACACGCTCCACACCACGGTGCGCAGCGACGCCCGCAGCGTGGTGCAGATGCTCGCGCGCGCGTGGGGGAGCGCGCCGTCGCCTGCTCTGGCGGAGGGCCTGCCCGTGCACGTGGTGGGCCAGTGGGACGACCGGGAGCCGCGTATGGTTACCCGGCGGCTGGTGGGCGAGGGGAAGTGCCCGTCGCTGGCCGACCTGCTCGATCCGGCCAAGTACGCCGCGCTCGATGCCGACAAGGTGCTGGTGGCCGGGGCGCTGGTGAGCTGGGTGATGGAAACGAAGGGGTCGGGCGCGGTCAAGGCCGCCTACGGGGCCGCGAATGCCGCCACGGCCCTGGAGGGCGCGCTCGGGATGACGCTCGCCGAGGCCGAGGCGAAGTTCCGCGCATGGTTGTGATCCTCCTCGCCTGTGTCGAGGACGACACCGGGGCCGAGCCCGTGGCGGTCGACGTGACCGAGCACGGGGCGGTGAGCTGCGACGACGACCGATCTAGCGTCGTTTTCGACCGGGAGGAGCTGCCCGGTGCCAGCGACGGGATGGCCGCCTACATGTACCGTTACCAGTTCGGCGCCGCCGGCATCGTGGCGGCGGACTTCGACGATAACGGCTGGGTCGACCTGTTCTTCCCCGAGGTGGGGCCTGACCGACTCTTCCTCAACGGAGAGGGCGGGCTCATGGAGAGCGAGCTGCCCGTGGACGACGACGTGGCGACCGGTGGCGTGGCCGGCGACGTGGATGGCGACGGTGATCTCGACCTCTACGTGACCGTTTTCGGCGGCCCAAACCGACTCCTTGCCTGGAACGACGGATTCTCGGCGGTGGAATCGGGTGCCGAGGGCGGGGGCTACCACGCCGCCGGCGCGGCGATGGCCGACCTCGACAGCGACGGCGACCTCGACCTCCTGGCCCTCAACCATCGCGACGACGAGGCCCTCGGCGAGGGGCTGCTCGCGGGCGACATGCCGCCCGGGCACCCCTCGGAGCTCTGGTTCAACGACGGCAGCGGACACTACACGGCCGCCGACATCGGCGAGGCCCTGTCCGGCGAGGGCACCTACCCCTTCGCCGGCGGTTTCCACGACCTCGACGGCGATGGCGACGACGACCTCTACGCGGTGAACGACTTCGGCCATGAGGCCAGTCCCAACGTGGCGCTGGTCAACGATGCGGGCGAGCTGTCGCCCGTGGCCGGCCTCGACGTGGCGCTCTACGGCATGGGCCTCGGCGCCAACGACCTCGACGGCGACGGGATCGTCGACCTCGCGATGTCGTCCTGGGGGGAGCTCCTGCTGCTCGAGTCGCAGAGCGGCTGGGCCAATACCGCTGCGGCGCGCGGACTCTACCCGGTGGGCGACGACCGCCTGCTCGCCTGGGGGCTCGATCTCGCCGACCTCGACAACGACGGCGACCTCGACCTGCCGGTGAACTTCGGCTTCCTGATGATGCCCGAGGACTTCGCCGAGGAGCTGGAAGAGACACGCGCGCTGGTGAACCCGGAGTCACAGCGCGACGCGCTCTACCTGAACGAGGGCGGCAGCTTCACTGAGGTGTCAGAAACCTGGGGCGTGGCCGACGACGGTATCGGCCGCGGCGTGCTCGCCGTCGACCTCGACCGCGACGGCACCCTCGACCTCGTGAAGCGCGAGCTCGATGGGGCGCCGATCGTCTACACCTCCCGCTGCGTGCGCGAGGCCTGGCTGGTGGTCGACCTCCGGTGGTCGAATCCGAACACTCGCGCGGTGGGGGCCCGGGTCGAGGTCGATGGCCAATACCGCTGGGTGCGTGCCGGTGGCACGAGCTTCGCCTCGGCGGGGCCGGCGGAGGTGCACTTTGGGCTGGGCGAGAGGACCGAGGCGGAGGTACGCGTGACTTGGCCCGACGGCGAAGAGAGCGTGGCGACGGTGGCGACCCGCCAGCGGGTAACGGTGTCGCGATGAACCGGTGGTTGCCCTGGGCCTTGACGCTGCTGCTCGCGGTGGTCGCGTACTTTCGCATCAAGGCACTCGACGAGCCAGGGCCGCCGCCCCCCGAGGGCATCCCCGTGCCGGTCATGGACGCCTTGGCGCAGCGCGCGGCGGGCGCGGCGGTGCATCCCAAGCTGGTGGCGGCGCTTGCGGTGGCGCTTGGCGTGGACGAGGCCGACGCGGCCGGTCGGTTGCACGCCCCGACGGACGACACGCTGGCCGCTCTGGTAAAGCTGCTCGATCACCCAGACGAGTTCGTCAACACGGCGGTGTTTGCCTACGCCTGTGCCGTCGACGCGCGCACCCGGGGACGCTTCCTCGCGCTGTGCGCGGGGAGCCCCCGGGCGAAGGGCGCGCACGACTGGGTGGCCGCGCGTTGTCCGGTCAGGAACTGACCGACTATTGCCCGATCTTCGACATCGCCGCCGTGATCGCCTCGCACATCGGTGCATTGCCGAGGTTTCCCTCGGCGAGGGTGTCGATGAGGGCGCCGGAGATGGCGCACCCGCCCACCTTGCCCACCAGGGCCTCGAAGGTGGCGGGGTCGGGGTTCGCGAGCTGGTCGGCCCACTGGTCGGCGCAGAGCGCGGTGTCGGCCGCGACCGTCGACAGACAGCTCGCCTCGTCGGCGATGAAGCAGGTGCGGACGATCTGGCCCTCGGCGCACAGTTGCGCGCTCATGCCGCCAGCGAGCTTGGCCCGCGTCTCGGCGAAGCTGGCGTCGATGGCCATCGCCGCAGGTAGCCCCGCGTTCATGCTGGTGAAGGTGCCCGTCGGCGCCGCCTGGCTGCTCCGTTGTTGTCGCACGGTGAAACCCGCGTTCTCGGCCTGCGCCACGAGCCCGGTGGGGCCGACCATGTGGCCCGCCCCCACCGCGATCAGCGCGTCGCCCTGCTCCAGCTCGGCCAGCACGGTCGGCGCCCAGGCGAGGTTGCGACGGTCGAGCAGCGCCGCCGTGGTGGGGTCCTCGGCCGCGAAGAGCTGGGCCGCGCGCGAGAGGTCGCCCTCCCGGCAGAAGGCCGCGAGGGCCTCGTCGGTGCCCGCGTTGGCGCCCGGGGCCGTCACGTGGAGCTGGTCGAGGAAGAGTTGGTCGAATTCACCGAGGATTGAAGCCTGTTGTTGGAGGGTCTCCAGAGTGCGCACCGGAACACCGGCTGCCTTGGCGCGCTCGGTGGCCACGAGATCCATGGGCATCGTGCCCTTGCCCTGCGCCACCGCGGTGATCGCCGGCATCATCGGCAACATCGAGGCCGCCAGCCAGGGCGGCATCCGGTCGAGCATCGGCGCCGGCACGCCTTCGCGCATGGCGCGCGACAAGGCGAGCCAGTCTCCCGGCGCCAGCCGCGTCGACATCGCGGCACCGCCGGAGCGAATCACGCTGAACATCGCCGTTGGATTCCCGAAGTCGAGGTCGGCCTCCACCACAAGCACCCGTGCCTTGGCGAAAGCCACGTTGTGGGGCGGCGGCAAGGCGTCGTCGAGCGCCACGCCCACGTGACAGGTGCCGAGCAGGTGCGAGACCTTGTCGCCCTTCTGCACCTCCCAGAACAAGAGCGGCCGGTCCACGGCCTCGGGCAAGGCGCCCTTGGCGCAGGCGAGCAAGAAGGCAAGGAGCAAGGGAACCTCTGGAGCGGCAGCTTCTAACGGATCGCGTACCAGGGCATACTCGATGCGCCCATGGACGGTCCCCCGCTCTCCTTCGCCCGCCGCTTCGGCGAGGCGGTAGCCGTCGCGCTCGTCGTGCTGATCCTATACATGGGCACGGGCACGCGTGCGGTGGCGACGCTGCCGCCGCCCGCGACGCCGCTCGACGCTCACGTGCCCGTGCTCCCGGTGATGATCTGGTTCTACCTGCCGGGCTACGTGTGCCTGTTCCTGCTGGTCTTGTGGCTCCTGCGCGACACGGCGAGCTTCCGGGCCTCGCTCTTCTGCTTCGCGGGGATCAGCGTGGTGGCGGTCGCCAGCTTCGTGCTCCTCGCGATGCCGGCGCCGCCTCGCCCGGCCCTCGGGACCGGCGGCACCAACGAGCTGCTCCTGACCTGGTTGTATGGCTTCGATCCCGCGGCCAACGTCTTCCCGTCCTTGCACGTGGCCAACTCCGTGCTCTGTGCGGGCATTGCTCGCCAGCTCGACCGTCGGCTGGGGATCGTGGCCTGGGCGCTCGCGCTGCTGGTGGCGCTATCCACCGTCACCTTGCGCCAACACTGGATCGCCGACGTCGTGAGTGGCGCATTGCTTGGCGCTGCCGGGGTGATCGCGTGGGCGCGGCTCCGGGCGCTCAGCGGTCGACCGACCCACAGCGCGGCCTAGGCGGCGACGGGCGATGATGGTGCGTGCTGTCGAGCGTCCGTGACCTAGGCTGGCTACTCCACGCGCTCCTGGCGCTGGTGGCGGTGGCCTTCGCGCTCGCCCGGCGTCGCGACCCCGCGAGCACGCTGGCCTGGGTTCTCGGCATCGTCTTCATCCCGGTGGCGGGTCCGCTCGCCTACTTTGCGCTCGCCAATCCCTATGTCGCCCGCCCCCGTGATCGCCGTCGCGACGCGGCGCGCCGCATGCGGGAGGACAACCCCCTCCACGCCGACGTCGTCGCGAGCGACCTGCACCCGGCGGCGCGGTCGGTGATCGAGGGGTGCCGTCGCCTCACGGGCCTGCCGGCCACGGCAGGCAACCGCGTGGTGCTCTACTCGGAGACCGGCCTCGCCGAGAGCGCGCGGCTCGCCGCGATCGAGGCAGCGAGCGACCACATCTGGGCGGAGTACTACATTGTCCACGGCGACGAGGCCGGCCAGCGATTCCTCGCCGCCCTCGCGGCACGCTCGCGGGCGGGGGTAGACGTGCGCCTGCTCGTCGACGCGGTGGGCTCCATGGACATCGATCGCGACGGGGTGGCCTCCCTGCGCGCCGCGGGCGGGCACGTGGAGGTCTTCCACCCGGTCAACCCGCTGCGTCGTCGCTGGGCGGTGCACTTGCGGAACCACCGCAAGATCCTCGTCACCGACGGGACGATGGCCTTCTGCGGCGGGATGAACATCGGCGACAACTACGCCCGGCGTCGGCGTCGTAAGCCGCCGCCCTTTCGGGACACCATGCTCCGCATCGAAGGACCGGCGGCGCTCGATCTCGCCCGGGTTTTCGCCGAGGACTGGTGTTTCATGCGCGGCGAGACGCTCCGGCTCTGCGAGACTACCGGGCGCCCCGGCCAAACAGCGGTGGCGGTGCTCCCGAGCGGTCCCGACCAGGCCCACAACGCCACGGCGCTGGCGTGGTTCTCGGCGGTGTCCCTCTCGCTGGAACGCTGCTGGTTGACCACGCCCTACTTCGTGCCCGACGCCGCGATGCTGCGTGCCTTGTCCACGGCCGCGCGCCGGGGCGTAGACGTGCGGGTGGTGCTCCCGAAGAACGCGGATTTCTGGTTGATGGACCTCGTCAATCGTTCCTACTACTTGCCTCTCCTGGAATGTGGCGCGCGGGTGTTCGAGTACGCACCGGCGATGTTGCATGCCAAGACGCTGGTCATCGACGGCCACCTCGCCCTGGTCGGCTCCGCCAACGTGGATATGAGGAGCTTTGACCTAAACTTTGAAGTTGGAGCGCTCGTAGCCGATCAGGCTTTCGCGGCCACAGTGGAGGCCGCCATCGAGGCCGACATCGCCCGGAGCCGCGAGGTGACGCTCGACGAGATGCGTCGCGGGCCGCTGTTGGCCGCGCTCGCGCAGGGCGCGGCGAAGTTGTTGTCGCCGGTGTTGTAGGGCTACTCCACGCGGACGATCGCCGCCCAGTCCTCGCCGTTGTCCCATGCCGCCTCGAGCGTGGCCTGCTTGTCGCCGGGGACCAGCCAGGTGAGTACCAGCCAGGGGTCGTCGCGTGGGGTGAGCACCACGCGCGTGGGCGTGTTCCACGAGGGTTCGTCGGTGCCCACGCGGCCGCCCGAGGTGAGGGCGTCGAAGGAACCGTCGATGGCCACGGAGGGCAGCTCGGGGTGCGCGGCGAGCCAGTCGCGGGCGGCCTGCGTGGCAGGGGTGCGCTCGGCGGGTGGGAGCCGGCGCTCCGGCAGCGACAGGGCAGCGAGGGCGACGCCGGCGATCACGGCGAGCGGGACCATCGCTTGATGGTATCGACGCGGTAGCCGCGCGAGCAGTCGCCCGGTCGCGACATCGGCGAGCAGGAGGGCCACCACCGTGGTGGGGAGCAGCATGCCCTCGCCGAGCGCCTTGCCCTGGGGCATCGCCGAGGCGAGCACGCCCACGCTTCCCACGACGAATAGGGCCAACCCGGCGCGCCCTCTTGCCCACCAGGCGCCGACGGTCGCGACGACGAGCAAGAGCGGCGGCAGGGCGCGCGCCAGGAGTCCAAGGTCGAGCGACAGCGACGGGAGCGTGCTCGCCGAGCCCCCCGCCGCCTGGAGCGCTACTCGCGCTGGCGTGGAAAAGCTGGTGGTGCCGTACTCCAGGTGCAGGACCGGGCGGGGCAGTCGTGTCCACAGCTCGGCCACGGCCATCTCCCAGCCGCGGGGGACAAGCACCAGCCGACCGGCGTGGAACGATGCCCACGCCACCTGCGGGATCATCGCGAGCGTAAACGCGGCGACGGCGCGCCACCCCGCGAGGGGCAGGAGCACGGCGGCCGCGAGGTTCTCGGCCCGGCAGGCCGCCGCGAGGGCCACGGCCACCCCAGCCCAGGCCGAGCGCGCGGCGGTGCGCTCCACCGCGAAGAGCAGGCAGGCCACGCCGAGGCCGCGACTGTCGCCGGCCAGGGCGTGCGAGAGCACGGGATGGGCGAGGTAAAAGGCAGCCGCGAGCGTGAAGCCGGTGCCGCCGAAGGATCTTGCGAGTCGTGCGCCCGGCAGGACGCACAGCGCCATGCCCAGCATCGCCACCACGCCGATGCCCACCCGGGCGTCGGGCATCCAGCCCGCGAGCAGCAGCGGGAGCGGTGGCCGGTATGCCAGGTCGAGCGCGTTGTGCTCGCGTCCCCAGAGCGCCCGGGCCACGGCCGCCAGCTCGCCGGTGTCGCCCGGTAGCCTCGGCTGCCCGAGGAGCAGCCAGGCCAACAGGCAGAGCGGGAGGAACCAGCGGGCCTTCACGTTCGGGGCGTAATCCGGAGGGAGGGGCTACACTCGCCCGGTGGACTACGACCTCGGCCCCTACGACCGCGTGCGCGTGGAGCTGGCCGACTACCCAGGGGCGCTGGCCACCAGCGCCTACGGCAGCACCCTGGCCGCGCCGCCGTCCGCGGGCATTCCCTACCGGGTCGATGAGGCTCCGGTGGTCGACGAGTACGTGGCCACCGAGGCCGTCGAGGCCCTGGCCGTGGAGCCCTGGCACGCGGTCGGTGCCGACGGGACGGGGGTGCGGGTCGCCATCTTCGACGTGCAGTGGTTCAACGCGGCGGTGGCGATCGAGGAGCTGGGCGACGTCACCACGCAGGACTGCGAGGCTCATCGTTCCTGCGAGCCGGCGATGGACACGCTGCGTCCCCGGTATTCCTGGGAAGAAGGCAGCCACGGGGTGGCCTGCGCCGAGGTGATCCGCGACCTCGCGCCCGGGGCCGAGCTCTTCCTGGTCCGCGTCAACGGGCTCACCACCTTCGAGAACGCCGCCGCCTGGGCCGCCCGCGAAGACATCGACGTGGTCAGCATGTCGATGTCCTTCTTCAACAACTCCTTTCACGACGGCACCGGCCCGCTGAACGACGCCGCCGCGAGGCTCGCCGAGAGCGGCGTCTTGCTGGTGAACTCGGCGGGGAACTACCGCTACGAGCACTGGCTCGGCACGCTCGACGACACCGACCGCGACGGCGACCTCGATTTTGACTGGGGCAGTTCCTACCTGCCGGTGTACCTCGGCGCGGGCAGCCAGAGCGTGCAGGTGAGCTGGGACGAATGGAGCGCCTGCGGCGAGACCGATCTCGACGCGATCGTCTACGATGACGACGGCGACGTGGTCGGTGAGGCTTCCGCCACCCAGGACCCCGAGGGCGACAGCTGCGCGCCGATCGAGCGAATCACGGCCCATGCCGAGGATGAGGACTGGTACTACCTGCGCATCCTCCGCGCCCGAGGCGGCTCGCCGTTGCGGGTAAGCGTGTACGCTCGCGGCGGCACCGCCTACGACTGGCAGCCGGGCAGCCTCGCCGACCCGGCCTCGAGTCCCGCCGCCTTCACCGTGGGTGCGATCCGCGCCGATGGCTACGCGCACAACAGCGCCGAGTCGTTCAGCTCGCGAGGGCCCACCCACGGCGGCTTCGACAAGCCCGACATCGCCGGTCCCGACGGGCTCAGCACGCGAACCTACGGGCCGGTGGGGTTCTACGGCACCTCGGCCTCCACCCCCGCGATCGCGGCGGCCATCGCGGTGCGCATGTCGGAGGAACCCCGCCTCTCCGCCCGCGAGGCCGCCGACCAACTCGCGGCGAACACCCTCGACGCCCGCGCCACGTGGCAAGGCTGGGACGGTTCGATTGGCGCCGGTCGTGCTCGCCTCTGGGATCCCTCGGCGAACAGCCCCTGTGGCGGCGGGGCTGTCGCGGCGGTGGCCCCCCTGCTATGGTGGGGTCGTTTCCGCCGGAGAGACGCTTGTTCGCGCTGAGCCTCGCACCCTTGCTCGGTTGCCATGTTTTCGAGGAGTACTCCGTGGAGTGCACCTCCGACATGCCGTGCGCCAAGACCGGCGACACCGATTCCGATTCCGACACCGACACCGACACCGACACCGGTCCACCGCCCGAGCCCAGCGTGGGCTGGGTCGTGTCGCTGGTGGGTGGCACGACCGGCCGCGTTCGCGTGTACGACCCGTCCACCCGCGAGGTCACCTACGAGTGGGCTGGCTTCGGCACCTACGGGGGCACGGCCTACTACAACCCCGCCACGGGCGCCGGCGTGTTGTGGTCCGAGGACGACATCATCTTCCTCGCGGCCGATGGCACCACCAGCGCCTACGGCGGCGGGCTGGGTGGCTCGCGGTACGACGTGTCGCGACTCGGTCGATACGGAATGCTCGCCTTTCAAGGCGCGATCCTTCGCTTCGATGAAACCTTCTCGGTGATCGAGGAGGTGGTCCCCTACGGCACCTTCGGCAACACGCTGCCGATCGGCGGCAACGCCAACGTGGGCTACCTCGTCGACGTCGCGAGCGGTGGCCCCGACCTGTACACCGTGCAAACTAGTGGCGACTACGAGCTCACCTTCACCGACTACGACAGCAGCACGCAGCGCGGCGCCAACGTCTTCGTGGGGCCTGGCGACGCCGCCTTCGGCTGCTCGGCCGGCGGCGGGATCTACGAGGTCGACGACTTGATGGTCGGCTCGCGGGATCCTTACATCCAGTACGATGGCGAAGTCACCGACGTGTCGGAGTGCGCGTACGATCCCCAGAGCGACCAGTTCCTCCTGTTCTCGCCCACCGCCGGCGTGATCCGCGTGGATTCCGGCGGCACCGGCACCCAGGTGTTCTCGCCGCCCAACGGCTACACGCTGTACAACGTCTACTTCTACGAGCTCTGATGTCGCGACACTATATGGTTCTCGGCCTGGTCCTCGCTGGTTGCAAGGGTTGCGAGGAAGGGGAAACGCTGCCGACGGTCGTCACACCGGTGGGCGGTGCGCCGGTGGCCATCTGGGTGGGCAATGGCTCGGGCCCGGGCGTGGCCGAGGTGCCCGTCCTGCGGGTGGACGAGATCGGTGCGCCGGTGAGCGGTGGCGAAATCACCCTTTCCAGCGACGGCACGCTCGCCTCGGCCAGCGTCGCCGTCGACGCGTCGGGCTGGGCTCTGGCCGAGGTGTCGAGCGCGGGCGCGGGCGCTTTTTCTGTCACCGCGAGCGACGGGGCCCTGTCGGCCGAGGGCTGGGCCTTCGTCACGCAGGCCCCCGACGTTGTCCTCGGCTTCCCGGCCTGGCTCGGGGGTGCTGACGGTGGCGCTGTTGCCGGCGTTGGGGGCGGTGTGTTGCTCACCGACGGCGGCGAAGCCTGGTGGTTTCCTCCGCTGGGCGGCGCGGGTGTTCGCGTGCTGGAGCTGGCCTCCGACATCGTGGAGCTCTTGCCGGTGCAGATCGACAGCGACGGCGTGACCGATGCACTCTTGTGGTCCAACGACACGGTGGTGATCCTTCGTGGCCGGGCCGAGGGCGGCGTGGGCTACTGGGCCGCCTTCGAGGCGAAGACCGGCACCGTCGGCGCGGCGCTGGTGCAAGACGTGGATGACGACGCGCTGGTCGACCTGGTCGTGGCGGTCAACGGCTCGGAAACGTCGCAAGTGGCGTGGATGCCGGGCGACGGGCTCGGCGGGTTCACGACCACCGCGGTGCTCGACACCGAGTACCTGGTGCACGGGGTGACGGCCGAGGACTTCGACAAGAGCGGCAGCGCCGAGCTTACCCTGCTCACCCACGACGGCCTCTTGCGACGCTACGACAACACCGGCGAGGGCTGGCAGGCGGCGAGCCAGAGCGACTTCTCGCTCGAGGTCGGCGAGGGCGCGCGGATCCTCGGGGGTCGCGACCTCACCGAAGACGGCTGGTACGACGTGGCCATCGCGGGGCCCCTTCTCGATAGCGACGCGCACTCGGCCTCGATCACCTCGCCGGGCGGCACGAGCCTCACGATCACCTACCGGCTCGAGGGCAGCATCGACGGGGGTTCCGGCATCGCGATCGCCGACGCCGATCTCGACGGTGATCCCGAGATCTTCCTGTCGATGGACGACACCCTGCGGCGCTACTCGTGGAGCGAGACCTCCGCCACATTCAGCGCGATGTCTCACGTGTCGATGCCCGACCACGCCCGCATCGACGCGGTCGACCTCGACGCCGACGGCCTGGTCGACATCGTCTACCCGGGTTCGCCCACCTTCGCGCTTCTCTCCACGTCGAAGGAAGACGACCCCGAGACGGCCGACAACGAGGCGCTGGCCTGGACCACGCGAACGCCGACCGCCGGCGTGTTCGCGCTCGACCTCGCCGGCGTCCCCTGGTCCGGCGACTTCAACGGCGACGCGGTGGTCGATCTCCTCGGCTTCGTCCAAACCGACGGGCTGGCGCTGGTGGCCTTCTATGGCGATGGCGAGGCGGAGACCTTCCGCTCCGGGAGCGAGGAACAGCTCGGCAGCGGTGCCACCCCCCTGGGGATCACGGTCTGCGGTGCCGACGCCTGGGCCCTCACCAGCGAGGGAGGCGTCACGACGCTGTGGCACCACACGCTCGACGCCTTCGGGACGCTCGCGCTCGCGGGCAGCCTCGAGGTGAACGCCACCGCCGTGGCCTGCGGCAACTTCGAGGCCGGCATCGCCGCGGCGGTTTCGGGCACGGGAGAGGTCACCTATGTGGCGGCCGATGGCAGCACCCAGAACGAGAGCCTGGGCACCGACGTGGTGGAGCTGGCCGCGGGCGACCTCGACGGCGACGGCTTCGACGAACTCCACGCCTGCACCGGTGCCTGCTCGATCGCCGTGGGCGATTGCAGTGGCGACGGCCTCGATGATCTGCTCGTCAACGACGGCACGAGCACCACGCTCTCGATTGCCGGGGTGGCGCACGATCTCGGCTTCAGCGGCTGGGTGAGCCTTGCCGACGCTGATGGCGACGGTGTCCTCGACGCCAACGTGCAGTCCGACGGCGTGGTCGCGGCCTTTCGCGGGCTCGGCGGTCGCCCTGGGGTGCCGATGGCCAGCTACATGCTGCGCGACGTGGAGGCGGCGCCCGCGTGGCGCGGCGACCTCGATGGCAACGGGGTTCCCGACTTGTTTTACCTCGCCGGCGACACCGACCTCAGCGACGAGGTGGACTGGACGGGCAGCGTGTTGTATGCGGAGGCCCCCGACTTGGCGGAGTAGGCCCGGCGGGGAGGAGTTCCATGGCCACGCGTTCGTTTGTGACAGGTGCAACCGGCCAGATCGGCTTGCCGCTGGTGCGTGCCCTGGTGGCGCGGGGCCACGAGGTGCGCGCCCTGGTGCGCGACGAGGCGGCGGCCGGCGCGGTGCGCGACGCCGGGGCGACGCTCGTGGCGGGCGACCTCGACAACGCCGAGGCCCTGGCCCGTGGACTCGAGGGCGTCGACACCTGCTGGCACATGGCCGGGGGCATCCGTGGCGCCGGTCCGGTCGACGCCGACCAGCTCAACCGGGTGGGCACGGAGAAGCTGCTCGCGGCCGCTTCGCGCGCGGGGCTGGGGAACCTCGTCTACGCGTCGAGCTGCGCGGTGTACGGCGACCGGAGCGGCCTCTGGGTGGCCGAGGATTACCCCCCGGCGCCCCACACGCGCTACGGGGAGGCCAAGGTGGCGGCCGAGCAGGCCGTGACGGCCTCTGGCTTGCCCGCCAAGATCGTGCGCATCGCGGCGGTGTATGGCCCCGGGCTGCGCTTCTGCCTCGCCGACCAGATGAAGGTCGGCCGGGCCTGGTTGCCCGGCGAGGGTCGCAACCACGTGCCGATCGTGCACGTTGATGATTGCGTCGGCGCCTTGATCGCCGTGGGTGAGCGCGGGCAGGTGGGGGGCGTGTACCACGCGAGTGGCCCGTCCACGCCCACCCTGAAGGAGTTCTACGCGGCGGTGTTCGCTCGGGTGGGCGGCAAGCCGGTGCGCTTCTGGAGCACCTGGATCCCCTCGGCGATCCAGTTCGCTGCGGCCCGGCGCAACGAGGGCATCGCCGCGCGCCTAGGGCGCAAGCCCCGTTTCATCCCCGACAACCTGCGACTGATGACCGCGAGCGTGCGCCTCCGGGTCGACAAGCTGGAGAAAGAGCTAGGCTTTTCATGGGCTTACCCGGACTACCGGGAAGGCGTGGCCGCCTCCTTCCCCGCTTGACGGAGAGGCCCCTGGCGGCCTATATGCGCCGGTCGGAGCTTCCCCATGGCCCTACCCTTCGCTCATGCCCTGCTCGTGCTGATGTCGCTCGCCGGTTGCGACCCGCACGACGCCGAAGTGACCGGCAGCTACGCCATGTATTTCGCGGAGGCCACCTCCGAGAACATCGGTCGCTTGCGCCAGGACATCGTTCCCCCGGTGTGCGAGTACGAGCAGAGCGACCCCAACACGGCCGACAACGCCATCGAGACCGACAAGATCTTCACGGACGAGTGCTACAAGGAGAAGGTCGAGATCGAGAAGCAGTTCCAGGAAGACTGGGACCTCGCCCCCCTGGACTGTCGTGGCCTCTCCGACTACAACGCCATCGAGCTGCGCGACGCGATCATCCCCGGCTGGGAAACCCAGTACGAGGCCCAATGCTGCGCCGAGTCGTGGGACGAAGACACCAGCAACGACCCCGACGGCGACATGCTCACCACCGCCGACTGCACGCTCCGCAGCGCGCCCTACCTCTACTTCCTCTCGTCGTACAGCATGTACGTCGACAACAAGCCACTTGAAACCTGGCGGGAGGAGGTCGTGATGACCTCCGAGGGCGACCTGCAGCTCACGATCCACGTCGACACCCGCTTCGGCGACTTCCGCGCCGGCTGGGTGATCGACCCCGACTTCCAGCCCACTCAGTGCGTGGAAGAAGGCGGCACCGCGGTGCTCCAGGAGATCGATGGCGACTGGGTGGAAGGCTGGAGCAACTCCAACGAGGAAGACGAGGGCTACCTCACCTACTTCCTCAACGCCGGCACTGCTCAGGTCAACCCGTCCAACACGGGCGACGGCTGGGTCCTTGACGAGGACTGGTACGCCGGGTCGGGCTTCGCCCGCTTCGGCGACGAGACCTTCTCCCTCTACAGCACCGACTACGTCGACCCCTCGTTCCAGTATCCCGGCGGGGAATACCTCCCGTTGTGGGTGTCCGTCGATGACGAAGGCAAAGTGGTGGGTGGCTACGGCAACTACGGGGCCGAGGTGTTCGAGGAGCTCGACTGCGGCGGCAGTGAGGACAGCTGCGGCGCGTTCACCGACTACCCCGACTTCGTCCAGATGCTGAAGGACAACGCCAATAACGGCGGCTACACCAAGGACGATGTCTACGTCGACCCGATCGACACCGAGCTCGAGCGTTTCGGCCTCATTAGCCACGACGACCAGCCCTTCAAGCTCAAGGTGGAGGACAACGGCTGGCGCGCCACCGAGGCGGGCCAGGGCAGCAACGCCGTGGGCTTCGACAACTGGGCTGGCCTCAACCCCTCGTGGGTGCGCCTGAAGACCACCCAGGAAGACCTCGCCAAGGTGGAGCCGGGCACGCTCGAGAAGCCCATCGAGGGCGACTTCCAGCTCTACTTGTTCAGCAGCAGCACGGCCTCGGTGCTGGTGGTGAACGGCTCCTTCACCATCAACAAAGTGGCGGAAGACGAGTGGGGCTGGGACGCGACCCTCGACGAGGAGAAGCGCGAACAAAACGCCACGCCGACCTGCGGCGAGTGAGTTAAACTTCCAAAAGCCGGGACGTCTGCATCGAGCGGGTGCGTCCCCCTTCAGACGCCTGTTCGTCCAGAGGCCCGGCGACCTTTCCAACCCCCACCGTCCCCCTCCGGACGGCGGGGGTTCTGGTTTTTCGTCCTACCGGATTCGCCGGCTCACTTCCTTGAACAACGGCCCCCCCGCGCGCCCGAGCAGGCCGAAGAGGATGGACTCCGAGGGAAGCACGGTGGCGCCGGCCTCCTTGGTCCACGCGAGGCCGTGGTGCCAGTCTGCGTCGTGTCGCGACACGCAGGCGTCGGCGGCGACGATCACCTGGTAGCCGGCCGCGAGCAGGCCCACCGCGCTGTGCGCCACGCAGATGTGCGTTTCCATGCCGGTGAGGATCACGACGCGGCGGTCGGCGAGGCGGGGGAAGAAGCCCTCCTCGTCGGTGGCGGCGAAGGCGGTCTTCACGAAGGGGTCGACGGCGCCGAGCGCGGGCACGCTGGGCCCGAGTCCCTGGGGGTACTGCTCGGTGAAGACCACCGGCATCTCGAGCGCGCGGGCGAGGTAGAGAAGGTTGTCGGTGGCTTTCAGGGCGCGCGCCCGCTGGGCCTCGGGCATGGCGCCGAAGAGGCGTTCCTGGAAGTCGATGACGACGAGCTGGTGCTGGGCGGGGTCGAACATCGGGCAAAGGTATTCCGGGACGAGGGAAGGGCGCCCGGCAACGGCCGGCGGGCTAAGCCGCGGGCGTGCTGGTCCTGGCGCTCCTCGCCTGTTCGCTTGCCCCCGACGTGGGGGTGTACCGCTCGGGCCGCAACGCGGTGGTCCGCGGCGAGCTCGAGGGCGAGGTGATGCTCTGGGGTGCCGAGGGCACGGTCAAGCGCACGCCGACCATCGACGAAGCAGGCAATAGCTGGCTCGGCGAGGCAGGGCCCCTGTGGCGGACGTCGCGAGAGATCCCTGCGCCCGAGAAGGCCGCCCCGGTGACGGCCGCCCTGGCGGAGCGCGCCTCCTTCCGCATGCGCGAGGTGATCGGTGCCGAGGCCAGCGCCTACCCCGAGGCCGATCGCGCGTCGGGCGTGGCCCTGCGCAGCATGATCAAGGTGCGGCAAGACCTCGCGCCGCCGGTGTACCTCGTGGTGGCCACGCGCGGTCAGCACGGCATTCCCCAGCCCGGCGGCGGCGTGTCACCCGTGACGGACCCGCGCGACTGCCAGGCCAGCCTCGCGATCCTCGACGCCGAGATGGACAAGGTCCTGGCGAGCATCCCGGTCGACGGCGCCACCGTCACCTGCGCGGTGCCGTCGTTGTTGTCGCCGGTCGACAAGGACGGCGATGGTGGTCGCGACATCATCGTGCATGGGCAGTCCGAGGGCAAGGGCTTCCGCCAGTGGTTCGCCATCGACGGCAACCAGCTCGTGCCTGGTCCCGGCTCGGCGTGGACGGAGATCCCGTGATCCCGCTCGACGGCCAGGGCCTCGATCTCGCGGCTGTCACCCGCGTGGCCCGCGAGGGCGTGCCCGTCGCGCTCGCCGATCATGCGCGCGTCGCGATGGCGCGCAGTTACGACTGGGTGTGCTCGGTGCGCGACGGCGCGGCGCCGATCTATGGCATCAACACCGGCTTCGGCTCCCTCGCCCGGGTGCGCATCAACCCCGCCGATACCGCGACCCTCTCGCGCAACCTGATCCGCAGTCACGCGGCCGGCGTCGGCGCCCCCTGCCCACCCGACGTGGTGCGGGCCATGATGCTGCTCCGCGCCAACGCGCTTGCCCGCGGAGCGAGCGGCTGCCGTCCGCTGCTGGTGGAGACACTGTGCACGATGCTCGCCCGCGGCGTCGTCCCGGTGGTGCCCCGGCAGGGCTCTTGCGGCAGCTCGGGCGACCTCGCGCCCTTGTCGCATCTCGGGCTCGTCGCCTTCGGCGAGGGCGGAGAGGCCTGGTTCAACGGGGATCGGCTGTCGGGCCCGGAAGCGATGCGCCAGGCGGGGATCGCCACGATGGCGCCCGAGGCCAAGGACGGCCTCGCGATGACCAATGGGGCCCAGCTCACAACGGCCATCGCGGCGCTCGCCACTTTCGACGCGGAACGTCTCCTTCGCAGCGCCGAGCGCGCCGCGGCGATGTCGATCGAAGCGCTCTGCGGGGTGCGCCGGGCCTTTCACCCGGCGGTGCACGCGCTCCGACCTCACCCCGGCGCCATCGAGTCGGCCGCCGCGATCCTCGGGCACCTCGAGGGCAGCTCGCTCGCCGACTCCATGCCCGAGAAGGTTCAAGACGCGTATTCGCTGCGTTGTTCGCCGGTGGTGATCGGCGCTGTCCGCGACAGCCTGCGCTACGGCCGCGCCGTCGTCGAGATCGAGGTGAACGCGGTGACCGACAACCCGGTGATGCTGCTCGACGAGCCGGGCGACAACCACGCCTTCTCCGCGGGCCTGTTCCATGGCGAACCGGTGGGCATCGCTTGCGACAGCATGAAGATCGCGGTGGCCGAGCTGGCTTCGCTCGCCGAGCGACGCCTCTACCGGCTCACGACGGGCTCGCTCTCGGCGCGGTTGCCCCCGGCGCTCGCCGGGGCGGACCGTCCCGGGCTCGGCCTTCTGGTGCCGCAAACGACGGCGGCGGCGCTGGTGTCGGAGAACAAGGCCCTGGCCTGGCCGGCCAGCGTCGACAGCATTCCCACCTGCGAAGACCAGGAAGACCACGTGGCCATGTCCACCACGGCGGCCTGGCGTTTTCGCGAGGTGGTGGACAACAGCCGTCGCGTCGTGGCCATCGAGCTCCTCGCCGCAGCGAGCGCGCTCCGCTACCGCCTCGGCGAGGGCCCCGTTTCCCTCGGCCGGGGGACGGCGCCCGCGCTCGAGCGCGTGGAGTCGATCGCGCGCGCCCACGAGGTGGCGAGCGACGCCATCGAGGCCGTGGCCGAGCGCATCGCCGCCGGGGACTTCGAGTGATCGAGCTCGACGGCCGCTCGCTCGGCTCCGCCGAGGTGGCGCGTATCGCCGCCGGTGAGGGGGCCGCGCTCGCCCAGGGCGCGCGCACGCGCATGGAGGCCTCGGCCTCGGCCTTCGCCTCCCTGCCGAGCGTCCTGGTACAGAAGCGGAAGTACCTCGTGGGCGAGGGCGAGCCGGGCGGCGACCTCGTCCGCGCCTTCGTCCTGGGCCACTGCGCGGGCGTGGGCGAGCCCTTGCCGCCCGGCCAGGTGCGCGCGCTCATCGCCTGCCGTGCGAACGTGCTCGCCTCGGGGCACTCCGGCGTGCGGCCAGCGCTGGTCGACGCGCTCCTCGCCTTGCTCGACACGCCGCCGGTGGTGCCCTCGCAGGGCTCGGTCGGCGCGGCCGGCGACCTCGCCCCGCTGGCCCACCTTGCGCGGGTGCTCTGTGGCTACGGCGGCGAGGTCAACGCCAACGGGACGCGCGGCCCCTGGGCGGGCGTCCCCTTCGCGCCGACTCACAAGGAGGCGCTGTCGCTCATCAACGGCGCCACGCTCAGCGCCGCGCTGGGGGCGCTCGCCTGCGCGCGGGCGCGGCACGTGGTGGAGCGCGCGGTGGAGGCCTGTGCGCTCACCATGGCGGCCTTGCATGCCGACCCCCGCGCGCTGTCCCCGGCCTTGCACGCCGCCCGCGGCCATGCGGGTCCCCAGCGGGTGGCCACGCGCCTGCGCGAGCTGCTCGGCCCCGGTCGTCCCCTGCGCCCGCCCGACGCCTTCTCGATCCGCGCGGCCCCCGCTGTCCTTGGCGCCGCCCTCGACGCCCTCGACTGGGTGGAGTCCACCGTGGTGACCGAGCTCAACGGCGCCTGCGACAACCCCCTGTGGTTTGCCGACGAGGGCGTGGTGGAGGGCGGCAACTTCCACGGCGCCCCGGTGGCGCTGGCGATGGACACGCTGCGGGTGGCGATGACGCAGGTGGCCACGGTGTCGGAGCGGCGCACCTTCCGGCTCACGGGGGCCTCGCTCACGGGCGACTTGCCGAGCTTCCTCGTGGAGGGCACGGGGCTCAATAGTGGCTTCATGCTGGCGCAGTACACGGCGGCGAGCCTCGCGAGCGAGTGCAAAGGGCTGTCCCACCCCGCGTCGGTCGACAGCATTCCGACGGTGCAGCACCACGAGGACCACGTGAGCATGGGCCCGATCGCGGCGCGCCTGGCCCTGCGCGTGGTGGAGAACGTGGCCGACATCGTGGCCATCGAGCTCCTGCTGGCCGCCCAGGCGCTGGACTGGCGCCTGCGCGGGGCGCGCTTCGTCGATGGTGCGCGGGTGGACGGGGAACCCGAGGCCTTTGCCGCCGGGATCATGGCCCTGCACGCCGAGGTGCGGGGCGCCGTGGCCTTCTGGCCCGACGACCAGCTCATGCACCCGGCGCTGGTGGCCGTGGGGCGGCTGGTGCGCGGCGGGGTGGTGGGGTGGTAAGGGTGGCCACGTGGGCCCTCGCCGCCCGGGTCGGAGCACCATGCCGTTTCTCTCGACGCTCTTTCGCTACCCTGGGCCCGGCGGCTGGACCTTCGCGCCCGTTCCCGACGAGCACGCCCCGCCGGTGGCTGGGCCGTGGGGCCGCACGCCGGTGACGGCGACGGTGGATGGCGTGTCCTGGGACACCAGCGTGTGGCGGGATCGTGCGCACGGCACGCTGCTCCCGGTGCCCCGGCGGGTCCGCGGATCGCGCGAGGCGGGCGAGGTCGTCACCGTGACACTCCTGCCCCGGCTGCCCTGATGCCCGTCGACGTCCTCACCGACACCTTCATCGCCCGCCCCCCGGCGTTGGTCGGGGCATTCGCCGGCGATCCCTCGCGCGCGCCCGAGTGGTACGAGAACATCAAGAGCGTGGAGTGGAAGACGGAGCCCCCGCTGGCGGTCGGCTCGGAGATCGCCTTCGTGGCGTACTTCCTTGGGCGCCGGCTCGCGTATACCTACGCCGTGCGTGAATTCCTCCCCGGCGAGCGGCTGGTGATGTCGACGTCCGACGGCCCCTTCCCAATGGAAACTACCTACACCTGGTCGCCCGAGGGCGAGGGCACGCGGATGACCCTTCGCAACCGCGGCGAACCTGCTGGTTTCAGTGTCGTCGTGGCCCCGATCATGGCGCTGGCGATGCGCCGGGCCAATGCCGCCGACCTCGCGCGACTGAAGCGCGTGATCGAGGGCGGGGCGTAGGGCAGCCAGGCACAGCTCGCCCGCACCGCTCAGAACGTCGGCGCAACCTCGCCTGTCATGCCAGCCTGTAGCTGGTGGTCGTCGCCCGCTTCCCACGCGCTGTCGTCGTAGAGCCACTTGTAGGCGATCGTGCCGCTGGGCCAGCCGAGAAACGCCGCCTCCCACCGGTCGGCGGCGGTGTTGGCTGCGGGCCAGCCGAGGTTCCAGTCCAGCGGCGACGTGTCGCCCCGCAGGCCGAGGTAGTGTCCAACGCCGGCGTCGTAGGTCGCGACGAAGCGCGTGAGCACGGCGGCGGTCGGGGTGCCGCGGCGCAGGTGAACCAGCACTCCGCGGTGGTCAGAAACCACCGGCTCTGAACTGCCCGCGAAGAGGAGGCGGGACTCGACGACCTCGAAGTTGGCGGGGCCGGGGGCGAAGACGTGGTCGATATGCGTTCCGTCGTCGGACTCGGCCGACAGGCGGGAGAGGCCCGCGTTGCCGAGGTCGACGATGGCGCCGTCGCTCGCGACCGCGTTGAAGTCGCCCGCGAGCAGCGTGCCCCAGGTGTCGTCAGCGTTCGCCAGCGCATGCATCGCCGACTGTCGCGCCTGCGCCCGCCGCACGTCGCTGTCCTCGTAGTCGAGGTGTACCGACGCGAGGCGCACATCGCTGCCCCCGGCCGTCGTGAACGTGCCGGCTAGGAGCCTGCGGCCGAGCGCGCCCTGGACAGAGTACTCCAGTGTCGCGACGTCAGCGGGCTCGCCCCCCGAGAACAACACCCCTACGCCCTCCTGGGCTTCGTCTGCGGTGCCCGTCCAGGCCACGTGCGTGGGCGTCCAAGCCGTGCCCCAGCGCGCCCCGGTGGCCACGGCCAGCGCCTCGGCGAGCCGATCGATGGCCACGCCCTCGGTGTCGTTCTCGCAGGCCTCCTGCACGGCCATCGCGACGATGCCTTGGCTCGCCACGGTCGCGGCGATCGCGGCGAACCGCTCCTCGTTCGAGGCGAAGGTGGTGCCATCGAGCTTGAAACAGTGAAGGTTCAGTGACAGGATTCTCAGGTCGTCGTCTTCGTCGACCGTGCTGCCCGAGTCGTCGGCCGGTCCGCTGTCGGCGGTCGTGACGGAGTCGCCCGCCGTCCCGGCGTCGCCGCCGCCGGAGTCAGGCAGGGGGCCGGTGTCGAGGCCGGTTCGACAGGCGAGGGCGAAGGCGAGCGCGGGAAAGGAAGGCATCGTCGACGCGGGGATAGCTATGCTGCGCTCATGCTCCTGTCGGCCATGCTCGCCTGCGTCCCGCCGCCCGAGGAGCAGCCGATGGCGACCTCGCCCGTCGACATCGCCCGCCCGGCCGCCGGCTGGCTCCGCGGCGATCTCCACTTCCACACCAACTACTCCGACGACGCGCTCGAGCAGTCCGGCGACTGGTTGGGGCAAGCGCTCGACATCGCCGACGCCTGGCGCGCGATCGAGTGGACAACGGCGCATCCGGAGCTGGCGCCCGACGACCACCTTCAGTTTGTCGCGGTGACCGACCATCGCACCACGGCGGGCCTGTCCGACCCTGACTTCGGACACGACGCGCTCGTCGTCATCGGCGGCGAGGAGTTCGGCTCCGACGGCCACGCCGGCATCTGGGGACACACGACGCACGTGCCGCACGAGTCGCAGGCCGGGGAAGACTCGACCATGCGCATCGGCGACGCCATCTTCGAAGCGCACGAACAGGGTGGCCTCTTCTCGATCAATCACCCGCTCTACTCGGGCGACCTGTGGGCCTGGAACGTGGAGGGCTTCGACGCCGTGGAGGTGTGGAACGGGCCCTGGTCGACCATGGGGGTGCCGAGCGACGAGGCCACGCTGGACGCCTGGCTCGCGGAGAAGGGCATCACCGAGAACCCCTGGATTCGCGCCGCGGTGCGCGCCGAAGGGGTGCCGCAGAACGCCCAGGCGCTGCGTTTCTGGCAGGCGATGCTCTCGGCCGGGCATCACGTCGCGCCGGTGGGCGGAGGCGACCGTCACATGCTCTTCCCGGCCGGCCTGCCGACCACCTACGTGCTGAGCGAGGCACGCACGCCGGAGTCAGTGCTGGCGGGGCTCCGAGGCGGTCATAC